>JBPCOE010000003.1:0-9268 GCA_051000605.1 Jatrophihabitans sp. | reverse complement strand
AGTGGGGTCCCCCCCCGACGCCCAGACCGGCCCACAACACGATCTCGGCGACGGGCGACTTGCGGAAGCGGTGGCCGACGTTGCGGGGCACCGCGACGACGAACGGCCCGGTCACGACAGGAACCGCACCAGGCCGGCCTCTGCGGCGACCACCGCCGACATTGAGACGTGTTCCTCCGGCTTGTGCGCGAGGTTCGGGTCGCCCGGGCCGTAGTTGACCGCCGGGATGCCGAGCTCGCCGAACCGCGCGACGTCCGTCCAGCCGAGCTTCGCGCGCGCCTCGCCGCCGACGGCGGCGACGAATTCCGCCGCGATCGGCGTGTCGAGGCCCGGCCGCGCGCCGGGCGCAGTGTCGGTGAGCTCGACGTCCAACCCGCTCAACACGTCGAGCACGTGCGCCAACGCGTCGTCCTGCGAGCGGTCGGGGGCGAAGCGGTAGTTGACGGTGACGGTGCACTCGTCGGGGATGACGTTGCCGGCCACGCCGCCGCTGATCGCCACCGCGTTCAGGCCCTCGCGGTAGGTCAGCCCGTCGACCTCGACGACCCGGGCGTCGTACGCGGCGAGCCGAGTCAGCACCGGCGCCGCCGCGTGGATCGCGTTGTCGCCGAGCCACGACCGCGCACTGTGGGCGCGCACCCCCGTGAGCCGGATGCGGACACGAAGCGTCCCCTGGCAGCCGCCCTCGACGGTGCCCTCGGTGGGTTCGAGCAGAATCGCAAGCTCGCCGGCCAACACGTCCGGCCGGGTACGCGCCAGGCGGGCGAGCCCGTTGCGGGCCGCCTCGATCTCCTCACAGTCATAGCAGACCCAGGTCAGGTCGACACCAGGATGCAGCTCGCCGCTGCCTACGAGGTGCGCTACGCGCAGCATGACCGCCAGGCCCGATTTCATGTCCGACGTCCCGCAGCCGTGCAGCATGTCCCCGTCGAGGCGGGACGGCACGTTGCCGGCGATCGGGACGGTGTCGAGGTGCCCGGCGAGCACGACCCGCCGCGCGCGGCCGAGGTCGGTGCGGGCGAGGACGACGTTGCCGTCCCGCTCGACGGTCAGGAGCGGATACGCCCGCAGCGCCCGCTCGACGAGGTCGGCCAGGCGTCGCTCGTCCCCCGACACCGATTCCACGTCCACCAGCGCGGCGGTCAGCTGACCTGCGTCCGCGGTGAGATCCAGCACGTCCGGCACGCTACGCGAAAGGGTGCGACCGCTCGTTAGGGTGATGGCGTGAACGAGCGTCGCGCATGGGGATACGGCCTGACCACGACCGTGGTGCTGGGTGCTGCCGCGGGCCGGGTCCTGGACACCTGGTTCCCCGAGCCGGCGCTCGGGCCACAGCCCAGCGCGGCCGCCGCGTCGCGGGAACTGGCGGCTCTCACCGGCACGAACGAATCGGCTACCGACCGCAACGTCCGCCTCGACGTCACGGTGTGTTCGATCGACCTGGACGAGCCGCCGGTGGATGCCGTAGACGTATACCTGCGGCTGCACCTGCTCTCGCACCGGCTCGTCGCGCCGAACGAGGTCAATCTCGAGGGGATCTTCGGCCTGCTCGCCAACGTCGTCTGGACGAACCTCGGGCCGTGCCCGGCCGAAGACTTCGAACGCACCCGGCTCGCGCTTCGTCGCAAAGGGCCGATCCACGTCCTGGGCGTCGACAAGTTCCCTCGAATGACCGACTATGTGCTGCCCGCGGGCGTGCGCGTCGCCGACGCGGATCGGGTGCGCCTCGGTGCCCATCTCGCCGACGGCACGACCGTCATGCACGAGGGTTTCGTCAACTACAACGCCGGGACGCTGGGCGCGTCGATGGTCGAGGGCCGCATCTCCGCGGGCGTCGTCGTCGGCGACGGTTCGGACGTCGGCGGGGGCGCGTCGATCATGGGCACGTTGTCCGGCGGCGGCAAGGAGCGCATCTCGGTCGGTCAGCGTTGCCTGATCGGTGCCAACGCCGGCATCGGCATCTCCCTCGGCGACGACTGCGTCGTCGAAGCGGGCACCTACGTCACGGCCGGCTCCAAGCTGACCAAGCCCGACGGCACGGTGGTCAAGGCGGTCGAGTTGTCCGGCAAGCCCGGGTTGCAGTTCTGGCGCAACAGCGTGAGCGGTGCTCTCGAGGTGCGTTCGCGCGACGGCGGCGGCATCGCGTTGAACGAGGCGCTGCACGCGAACACGTGATCATGAGCAGATCCCCCCGTCTCGCAATCACCGCCGTCGTCGCCGTCGCGGTGGTGATCGGTGCTGCCTTCGCCGTCCGCGCCATCTGGTCGACGGCGAGCAAGCACTTGGCCTCCGACACCTGCACGTATGGCGGGTACGCCCTCGACCCGTCCCAGGCCAGTGTCGCCGCCACGATGGTCGGCGAGGTCACGAAATACCGGGTGCCCCTGCCGGCTCGCGCGTCGGTGCTCGTGCTGGCTGCCGCGATGCAGGAGAGCAAACTGACCAACCTGGCCCCTGGCGAGGGCGACCGCGATTCGGTCGGCGTCCTGCAGCAGCGGCCGTCACAGGGTTGGGGCGGCGGCAGCGCAGCCAAGCTCACCGACGTCGCCGAGGCGACCAAGGAGTTCCTCGACGTGCTGGTGAAGCTGCCCGACTGGCAGGCGCTGCCGCTCTCGACAGCGATCCAGAAGGTCCAGATCTCGGCCGACGGATCGCTCTACGCCCAGCACGAACCGCAGTCGACGGTGCTGGCCGATGCACTCTCCGGGCGCTCCGCCGCCGCCATCTCCTGCGAGTTCACCAAGCCGAACAAGATCGCACCGACGTCGACCGTCGCCGCGCAGGTCGGCAAGGAACTGGGCATCGCCACGCCGACCGCCGTCGACCAGAAGATCGTGCGGGTACCGGGGGCACGCTGGCAGACGGCGGCATGGTTCGTCGCCAACGCCGACCGGCTGGGCATCGACCAGGTCGGCTACGCCGGCAAGCGCTGGACACGCACCCGCGGCTGGAAGTCGTCGAAGGACCCGGCCTCCGCCGTGGTGGCGACGATGGCGACGCCCTGAGGCCGGCGTTTACTCGTCGTGCTCGACGGGCGGCAGGTCCTTGATCCACTGCGGGTCGGCGTCGACCTTGCCGGTCTTGGACGCACCGCCGGGCGAGCCGAGGTCGTCGAAGAAGTCGACGTTGGCCTTCGTGTAGTCGCGCCACTTATCGGGCAGGTCGTCCTCGTAGAAGATCGCCTCGACGGGGCAGACCGGCTCGCACGCCCCGCAGTCGACGCACTCGTCAGGGTGGATGTAGAGCATCCGGCCGCCCTCGTAGATGCAGTCCACGGGGCATTCCTCTATGCAGGCCTTGTCGATCAGGTCGACACAGGGCTCCGCGATCACGTACGTCACTGCATGTCCTCCGAGGCGTCCGTCTGAGTCGGCGGTGGTCGAGCGCGACAACGCTGGGGGCTCAACGCTGGGCGCTACTGTGCGCTCTAGTATGCCGGTCGTGGTGGAGCCTAGCTGGACGGGTCGGCGGGTCAGCATCCGCCGCGTCGTTGAACGCCGTCCGGACGGTCGCCTGCTGTTCGGGGATGTGGTCGGCGACCTCGTCGGTGTCGATGCACAGACCGCCGTGGTCGACACCCGCACCGGGCTCGTCGAGGTCCCGGCCGCGCTGATCGCGGCGGCGAAGATCGCGCCGCCCTCGACCGCCGCCGAGCTCGCGCTCGAGACCGTCGCCGCGCGGGGGCTGCGCCCGGCCGAGACCGCCGAGCTGGGCGGTTGGCTGCTGCGCGCCGACCACGGCCTCACCCGCCGGGCCAACTCGGTGCTGCCGCGCAAACAGCTCGGCATGCCGCTCACCGAGGCCCTCGACCGCGCTCGCGAGTGGTACGCGCAGCGGGGGCTGCCACTGTGGATCGCCGCGCCGGCCGAGGCCCGTCGGCTACTGGACGCCGAGCTGGGCGAACGCGGCTGGCGCCCGTTCACCGAGTCCCACATGCTGGCCGCCCGGCTCGACCAGCTGAATCGCCCGGCCGGGACGGTCCCGGTGGCGATCGACGCCGAACCCGACGACGACTGGCTCGCGCTCTACCGCGGCGGGGCCGGCACCACCGACGTCGGCCGCGCGCTGCTCACCCGCCACGACCGGGTCGCGTTCGCGTCGGTGTGTCTCGACGGACGGACGGTCGCGGTCGGCCGGGGTGCGGTCGACGACGAGTGGCTCGGGATCATGGCCGTAGAGGTCGACACCGCGTACCGGCGCCAGGGCATGGCGAGCGCCGTCATGGCTGCCCTGTGGCGCTGGGGCGGTGCGCAGGGGGCGGCGCGCAGCTACCTGCAGGTCGAGGTCGACAACACGGCCGCGGTCGCCCTGTACGAGCAACTCGGCTACTGGGTGCACCACGACTACCGCTACCGAGCAGATCCTGCCGCTACCGCGGCGCGAGCAGATCCGACGCGAGAAGGGTCAGGCCCACAGCCGTTCTAGACTCGACGTCATGGCCCCGACACCCCCGGACAGCAGCAAGCTGCTCGTGATCTCCTTCGATGATCCGCTGCGGGCCCAGGAATTTCTGCTGTCGGTCGCGCGGCTCCAGCGCGACGAGGACCTGCAGCTACACGACGCCGTTCTGGTCGCCCGTGACGCGGACGGGCGCTCCCACGTCCGCGAGACCACCGACATCACCCCTGGCCAGGCCGGCGTCGGGGCCGGCGTCTGGGGATTGCTGCTCGGCACGCTGCTGGGCGGCCCGATCGGCGGTCTCGTCGTCGGCGCAGCCAGCGCGGGCGGCGGCGCGCTCTACGCGAAGCTGCGCGACACCGGCGTCAAGGACGCCACGATCGACGAGTTGCGCACGGCCGTCCCGCCGGGGCGCACCGCCGTCGCGCTGCTCGTCAGCCACGTGTCGGTGGCCGACCTGCAGCGCGAGCTGACCCGCTTCCCGCATGCCGAGCTCGTCGAGACCGACATGCCACCAGCGGCTGTGCACGCCGTCCAAGCAGCTCTCGCCGAGGCCGATCGGACGCCGTTCACCGGCGGTTAGTCCCGGCCGGCGCCGGCACCGACAGCACGATCGAAAGGGTTCCGGCGAGCGCGCCGCCGAGCATGACGCCGTACGAGACGTAGGCCAGCGGACCGCCGCCAGGCAGGATCACGTCCCCCTCCGGGCGGGAGGCTGCGCCGAAAGCGATGATCACGGCGAGCCAGCCGAGAAACGGCAGCACCGCGGCGAGCGTGGACGGGACGAGTGAACGTGCCATCCGCGGCAGCACGATGTTGCTCACGAGCGCGGCCGCCACCGCGATCGGGAACACGACGCCGCCGACGTAGAGCGGCACGAGCTCGCATTCCAGCAACCCGGCCAGCACGCTCACCACAACGATCACCGCGACACCGAGCCAGGCGAGTCGGTTGCCGTTGCTCATAGTGTGATCCCGGCGAACAGGTCGCGCTCGCGGCCGCCGGCGTCGCGATCGTCACCCGGCGCGCTCTGGACGAGCCGGAAATACTCCGTGCCGGTGATCTCGCGCCCGAGCAGGTTGGACAGCGCGAAGAACGGGCCGTCGACAACCACCTGCGTGCGGTGCGCGGCGAGTGCGGCGGTCTTGGCGCGGACGAACCCACGGGCGTCGACCGCAGTCGTCACGATCTCGTCGGCGACGCCGAACGGAAGATCTTCGACAGCAGCCCCGGCGAAGGCCGGGGCGACCTGGTCCCGCAGCCCCTCGAAACCTCGCTCGAGGACAGATGTCGGCGTGGCCGTCCAGTACAGCTTCGCCACCGTCCAGGGCGCGGTGACCCCGTCGTCGATAGCTGCCGCGGCTTCCGTCGCCGCAGTCGCTACCCGGTGCGCCATGATGTGGTCCGGGTGTCCGTAGTCGCCGTTGTCGTCGTAGGTCACGACGACGTGCGGGCGCACTTCGCAGACGATCTCGACGGCCGCCCGCACGGCCGCCGCGAAGACGTCCGGGTCGCTGTCCGCCCGCCAGAATGCGCGCGGATGCTCGTTCGCCGGCGAGCCCATCATCCCGCTGTCGCGAAAGTGTCCTGCCCCGCCCAGGAACCGGTGGTCGGTGACCCCGAGGGCCCGCATCGCGCGCTCGAGCTCCCCGATGCGCAGGCCGCCCAGCTGATCGGCCTGCGCGGACTGGAGCTGACCGAGTTCAGGAACAATGATCTCTCCCTCCTCGCCCAGCGTGCAGGTGATCAACGTGATCCGCACGCCCTGCGCGGCGTAGTACGCCATCGTCGCGCCGGTGGTGATCGACTCGTCGTCCGGGTGGGCGTGGACGAGCAGCATCCGCCGCTCACCCCCGCAAGTCACGCCCGCGACGCTATCGCAGCCGTGTCGCTTCCCGGACGCATGGAACGCCCAACGAGGCCGGGCGTCCCAAAAGCATCCGAGGTGGACGCCGCCCCGACTACAGAACCTGCTCGACCTCCGCGAAGTGGCACGCCACCGGATGCCCGATGTCACGAGGCTCGTTGACCGGATCCTCGTTGATGCACCGCTGCTGCTGGTCCTCGCTGAGCTCCGTCGCGAACTTCGGGCAGCGGGTGCGGAAGCGACAGCCGGACGGCGGGTTAGCCGGACTCGGCAGATCCCCTTCCAGCAGGATCCGCTTTCGCGTCCGCTCGCGCCGCGGGTCGGGCAACGGAATCGCGGAGAGCAACGCCTGCGTGTAGGGGTGCGCCGGACGGTCGAACAACTCCGTGGTCGAGGCGATCTCGACGATGCGCCCGAGGTACATGACGGCAATGCGGTCGGAGATGTGCCGGACGACCGAGAGGTCGTGGGCGATGAAGACGTAGCTGAGCCCGAGACGCGCGCGCAGGTCGTCGAGCAGGTTGATCACGCCGGCCTGGATCGAGACGTCCAGGGCGGAGACCGGTTCGTCCAGGATCAGCATCTTGGGGTTGAGTGCGAGTGCCCGAGCGATGCCGATGCGCTGGCGCTGACCGCCGGAGAACTCGTGCGGGTAGCGGCTGGCGTGCTCGGGGTTGAGCCCGACGAGCCTCATGAGTTCGTCAACCCGGTCGGTCAGCTCCTTGCCCGACACGATCTTGTGGATCACGAGCGGCTCGGCGATGATCCGAGAAATCTGCATCCGCGGGTCGAGGGACGCGTAGGGGTCCTGGAAAACCAACTGGATATCGCGACGTAGCGGGCGCATGCGCCCGCGGGACATGCCGGTGAGCTCCTTGCCCTGAAAGATCACGCTGCCGCGGGTTGCGGGCTGCAGGTTGAGGATTGCGCGGCCCGACGTCGACTTCCCGCAGCCCGACTCGCCGACCAGCCCCAGGATCTCGCCCGGGTAGACCTCGAAGTCGATGCCGTCGACGGCTTTCACGTTGCCGATCACGCGCTTGAGGATGCGGCTGCGGATCGGGAAGTACTTCTGCATGTTCGTCACGCGCAGGATCGGTTCGGAATCCGCGGGCGGGACTGCACCGGTGGGCTTCTCGATGGACACGGTGCTCACAGTTGCTGTCCTCCGGTGTGTCGCCCGGTCTGCGCGGGCGCCAAAGGCGGCTCGAACTCCGAAGCATCCGCCCGTCCGTCGACCTGCCCCGGTTCGGACGCCAGCCCGGGGTCGGCGGAGCCTGTCTCGAAGATTTCGCCCGCTTCGTAGCGGTCCCGGCCGGCGAGAGTGTCGGAGTGGATGCACGCGGCGAAGTGCGCGTCGTGGCCGTCGACCTGGACGAGCGCCGGCTCAGCGGCATCGCAGTTCGGCTCGCTCATCGGGCAGCGCGGGCTGAACGGGCACCCTGGTGGGAGGTGCTCCAACGACGGCGGGGTGCCCAGGATGGGGGTGAGCCGAGTTTTCTCGGTGACGTCCATGCGCGGCAACGAGTTCAGCAACCCGACCGAGTACGGCATGCGCGGGCGGTAGAACACGTCGTCGACCGTGCCGGTCTCGACCGCTCGCCCCGCGTACATCACCAGGACCCGCTCGGCGACGCCGGCGATGACCCCGAGGTCGTGGGTAATCAGGATCAGCGCGGCGCCGGTCTCGTCCTGAGCCGCCTTCATCGCCTCCAGGACGGTCGCCTGGACGGTAACGTCCAACGCCGTGGTGGGCTCGTCGGCGATGATGACGTCCGGGTTGTTGGCCATCGCGATCGCGATCACCACACGCTGGCGCATGCCGCCGGAGAACTCGTGGGGGTAGTTGTCGATCCGCGTCGCGGCGTTGGGGATGCCCACGATGTTGAGCAGCTCGAGGGCGCGGGCCCGGGCCGCCTGCCGGGACATACCGCGGTCGTGCGTGCGCAGTGTCTCCACGATCTGGGCGCCGATCTTGTAGACCGGGTCCAAAGATGTCATCGGGTCTTGGAAGATCATGGCGATCTTTTTGCCCCGCACGGCCGACATCGTCCGGTCGTTGCGGCCGAGCAGCTCCTCGCCCTGAAAGCGCACCGAGCCGGTGATCCGCGCCGTCTTCGGCAGCAGCCCCATGACGGCCATCGAGCTTACGGACTTGCCGGAGCCGGATTCGCCGACGATGCCCAAGGTCTCGCCTCGGCGAACCTCGTAGCTGACGCCGCGCACAGCCCGCACAGCGCCGAACGTGACCTCGAGATTCTCGACGGTGAGCAGGACCTCGCCGGACTCGATCGGCCTGGGCGCACTCACCTCGAACTCGACGGCACCGTCGTGCGCGGTGTCCTTGCGCAGGCCGGATTTGGCGCCGACGCCGCCGGGGGCGTCCGGCGAGGCGTCGTCCCTATTGGTGTGTCTGCCCAACGCCATCAGTCGCGCACCCGGTTGTGCCGCGGGTCGAAGGCGTTGCGGATGCCCTCGCCGATGAGGTTCACGATGAGCACGATGAGCACCACGACCAGCCCCGGGTAGTAGAAGAGCCACGGCCGGGTGTCGGCCGCGTCGACGCCATTGGTGATCAGCAGCCCCAGCGAGGTGTCGGGCGAATGCACCCCCACGCCGAGGAAGGTCAGCGACGTCTCCGTCACGATGGACAGCGCGGCAAAGATCGTGCCGAAGACCAGGATCGTGCCGGTGGTATTGGGAATCATGTGCCGGACGATGATGCGAAAGTTGCTTGCCCCCATTGCGTGCGCGGCTTCGACGAACTCGCGTTCCTTCAACGACAGAAATTGTGCTCGGACGAGCCGCGCCAGGCCCATCCAGCCGAAGACGCCGAAAGCCAGGGCCAGGCCCACTGGGCCGATGTCGGGGGTGCGGTTGCAGTAGATGATCAGGATGACGAGTACCGGCACCGACAGCATGAGGTCGACGAAGCGCATCAGCAGGTTGTCGGCGATCGCGCCGAAATAGCCGGCAATCGCCCCGATCGTGATGCCAATGGTG
>JBPCOE010000006.1:0-43515 GCA_051000605.1 Jatrophihabitans sp. | reverse complement strand
AACAGGCCCATCTCCTTCATGCCCTCGACGATCGCCTCGGGGAACTCGTCCTTGTGTTCGAGATCCGTGGCGTACGGGATGATCTCCTTGTCCACGAACGTCTTGACGGCCGCCAGGATCTCGGTCTGGACGTCGGTCAGTCCGGCGGTCTGGGCGAGGCGGGCCATCAGCTGCTCCTGTCCGTGGCGCGGCACGATTCCTTCATTATCCCTCACCCGCATTCGGCGGCTCATCGCCGACAGGTAGAGGTGGCTCACAACACAGCTACGCCGCGCCGGGCGTATCCCGGCGCGGCGCGAGCTATCGAGCTATGTCGAGAGTGGAGTCAGGGGCAATTGACGGGGGCCGGCTCGGGCGGCGTACCAGGGGTACCGACCTGGCAGGCGTCCGAGTCGCCGGCGCCACCGTCAAGCGTGTCGATCCCGCTGTCGCCGTAGAGCGAGTCGTTACCCGCCTGGCCCAGCAGCACGTCGTCACCGGCGCCGCCGGAGATGCTGTCGTTGCCATCACCGCCGAGCAGGATGTCGTTTCCCGCGCCGCCGGAGATGCTGTCGTTGCCCCCGAAGCCGTAGACGATGTCGTTGCCGCCACCGGCGACGATGACGTCGTTGAACGGCGAACCACAGATCACGTCGCGTCCGCTGGTGCCCTGGATGATCTGCGAGCTGGTGGCATTGCGCCGATCGATGGTGCAGCTCGGCGTGGTGATCGTCCCGGTGTCGGTGTTGTTCGCCGTGTTCGGGTCAGTCGACGTGGTGGTGACCGTCGCCGTATTGGTGACCGTCTCACCCGGGCCGATGTCGTAGGGCAGCCGCACCGTGTAGGTGACGGTGGCAACGCCGTTATTCGCCAATGAGTCCAGGGTGCAGTGGATCGTGTTGTCGCAGACCAGGCCGCCGGTGGTGGTGGGTGTCCCGACGACGGTCAGTCGCGGGTCCATCGTGTCGGACAGCACGATGCCGGTTGCCGTGGCCGGACCCTTGTTCTTCACCGTGATGGTGCACGTCGCGGTGCCCCCTGGATCGACCCGGCCGGGGGTCTGGGGCGTGTCCGGGACGCATGTCTTGGTCACTTTCACGTCGGCGGTTGGCGCCGGCTTTGCCGTGGCGGCAGCGGGAGCTACCGCAAACGCCAAGGCCGCGCATGCCCCGAACACAGCGATCCTGCGAATGTTCATGATTCCTCCGTCGATACCAACGGGCGAGCCCCGCATTGGTCCGCCAGAGGCTACTTCCAGCCGGGGCTGCGAGCCATTCGGCGGCGATAGCTCCATCATTCGCCACTTATGGTCGGCGATCAGGGCATTCAACCCGAATCAGCGGCCAGCTGCTAACTGATCGCGACCTTCGCCAGGAACTCGTCGATGTAGGCCCAGGTGGTGTCGCGCGCGTCGGGCCCGGTCAGCACGCCGAGGTGGCTTCCGGGCGACAGCTCGAAGCGCATCGACCGAGCGCCGGTCAGGACCTCTACCGCGCGTTCGACGCACGCG
The DNA here is from genome assembly GCA_051000605.1 of Jatrophihabitans sp. Classification (GTDB taxonomy): domain Bacteria; phylum Actinomycetota; class Actinomycetes; order Mycobacteriales; family Jatrophihabitantaceae; genus Jatrophihabitans. Next base: position 42,026 of record JBPCOE010000006.1, on the reverse strand, counting down.
GCCGGGGCGATGACGTCGGTCGAGCCGGCGACGATCAGCACGTCGGCAGCGACGTCCGCGAGCCGAACCTCTCGGTCGCCGGCGAGGCGCAGGCGACCCTCGCTCAACGCGTTGCCTTGGACGATCTGGTGGTAGAGCTGCGTGTAGAACCGCCCGGGGTAGCCGGGCATGAGCCCGATGAACCTGTCGACGGCCTCCATCCGGCCCAGGGTCTCGAGGTCGGTCAGATGCTGCAGGACGAACAGCGGCTTGGTCAGCTCGCGTTGCAGCGCCGTCGCGCGAAAGCTCGCCTTGACCGCCCAGCTCGGCAGACCGCCCGCAACCCGGAACGTGCCGGCCAGCAGGCGGCCACCGGTCAACCGGCCAAGAGCGCGCAACGGCGCGAGGTACGCGATCAGGCTGTAGTCGATCGGGGTCGCGACCGACGCGATCGAGCGCAGCGGCAGGTCGTCGTGCGCCGCCGCCGTGAGGAACGTCAGCGTGCCGCCGAGGCTCCAGGTGACGACGTCGACGGGCCGGCCGCCGTGGCGCTCGGAGACCCGGCGCAGCGTGTCGGGGATGATGCCGGCCGTCCATGCCTCGAAGCCCATCGTCCGGTCGGCGAACGTGATCTCACCGAAGTCGACGACGTAGACCGGTCGGCCGGACTCGACCAGGTGCGCGGCCAGGCTCTGGCCCGCTCGTAGATCGAAGCAGGTGATGTGGACGGCCAAGGGCGGGATGAGCAGGATCGGGTCGCCGTCGACGGCACCCGCGTACCGCCGCAGCACCGCGTGCGGCTCGTCGTGCACGACCTCGGACGATGTCGCGACGTGTGGTTCGACGCCAGCGCCGAGATAGTGCGACCACGCGTTGCCGACGGCATGCGTTGCGCTGCTGAACGAGGCAAGCATCAGGACGTCGGCGGCTCGAACTTCGAGGTGCGCTCCATGCCGGCGGCCCGGCCCTTGGCCGAGATGACCAGCGCCATCTTGCGCGACGCTTCGTCGATCATCTCGTCGCCGAGCATGGCCGAGCCCTTGGCGCCGCCGGCCTCGGAGGTCGCATAGTCGTAGGCGTCGAGGATCAGTTCGGCGTGGTCGTAGTCGTCCTGCGTCGGGGCGTAGACCTCGTTGGCGATGCTGATCTGATCCGGGTGCAGCACCCACTTACCGTCAAAGCCAAGAGCAGCTGACCGTCCTGCTACCCGGCGGAAGCCCTCGGGATCGCGAATCTGCAGGTAGGGGCCGTCGATGGCCTGCTTGTTGTTCGCGCGGGCGGCCATCAGGATCGACATGAGGATGTGGTGGTAGGCGTCGCCCACGTCATAGCCGGCCGGCTGCTCACCGACCACGAGCGACTTCATGTTGATCGACGCCATGAAGTCGGCCGGCCCGAAGATGATCGTCTCGACCCGTGGGCTCGCCTTGGCGATCGCGTCGATCGCGATGAGACCCTGCGCGTTCTCGATCTGCGCCTCGATGCCGATCTTGCCGACCTGGTGCCCGACGGTCTTCTCGATCTGGGTGAGCAGCAGGTCGAGCGCCACGACCTGCTCGGCGTTCTGGACCTTCGGCAGCATGATGGCGTCGAGGTTCGCGCCGGCACCCTCGACGACTTCGACGACGTCGCGGTAGGTCCAGTGCGTGGTCCAGTCGTTCACCCGGACGACCCGGATCTTGTCGCCCCAGCCGCCCTCGTTCAGCGCGGCGACGATGTTCTTGCGCGCCTCGGGCTTGACCAGCGGTGCGCACGCGTCCTCGAGGTCGAGGAAGACCTGGTCGGCGTCGAGCCCCTTTGCCTTGTCGAGGAAGCGCGGGTTGCTTCCGGGGACGGCGAGGCAGGAACGGCGCGGGCGCAGGCTGTCTGCGGCGGCAGAGGGTGCCGTTTTGTCTGCGGCAGCAGAGGGTGTCGTCGAGGTCATGGATGCCAGCTTGCCGACCGACGGGGTGCTGCGCCACCGTCCTGTCGGGGGTTTCACACCCTCGCTGCCGCTAATCTCGTGACGTGACGTCTCGCCGGAGCAACCCATGAGCACGGGCGACCGCGTCTTCCTGGCCCGGGTGGCCGGCATCGAGGTCTTCGACCCGTCCGGTGACCAACTCGGCAAGGTCCGCGACGCCGTCACGATGCTGCGCGCCGACCGGCAGCCGCCCCGCGTACTGGGCCTGGTCGTCGAGGTCGCGCAGCGGCACCGGATCTTCGTCCCGATGGGTCGCGTCACCCGCATCGAGCCCGACCAGGTCGTCCTCGCGTCGGGCACCGTCAACATGAAGCGCTTCGAGCGACGCACTAACGAGGTCCTGGTGCTGGCCGAGCTGCTCGACCGCACGGTGACGATTCGTGAGAACGGGCAGCGGGCCAACGTCGTCGACGCCGGGATGGAGCCGAACCGGGCCCGGGACTGGGTGATCTCGCGGCTCGCCGTGCGCACCCAGACCGCCCGGCTCGCCCGGCGCCGCGGTCAGCTCTCCCAAGTCGAGTGGAACGAGGTCGACGGCCTCGCGGTGTCCGAATCGGTGCAGGGCACCGACGCCGTGCTGGCGATGCTGTCCGACCTGCGACCGGCCGACGTTGCGACCGCGTTGTCGGACATGACCGCCAAACGCCGCCTCGAGATCGCGACCGCGCTCGACGACGAGCGGCTCGCCGACATCCTGCAGGAGATGTCTGAGGACGAGCAGGTCGCGCTGATGGGCCAGTTCGCCGACGAACGGGCCGCGGACGTGCTCGAGGCGATGGACGACGACGACGCGGCCGACCTGCTCGGCGACATGCCCGCGGCCGACCAGCAGCGGCTGCTCGAGCTGATGGAGCCGGAGGAGGCCGAGCCGGTGCGGCGGCTGATGACCTATGCCGACTACACCGCCGGCGGCCTGATGACCTCCGAGCCGGTGATCATGCTGCCGGACGCGACGGTGGCCGAGGCGCTGGCCCGCATCCGCAACCCCGAGCTCTCCCCGGCTGTCGCCGCGCAGGTGTACGTCGTGCGTCCGCCTCAGGGCACCCCGACCGGCCGGTTCCTTGGCACCGCGCACGTCCAGCGACTGCTGCGCGAGCCACCGTCCGCGCTGGTCAGCGGGGTGTGCGAGAGGGACACCGGCACCCTGCGTCCGATTGCGCCGCTCGACGAGGTCACCCGCCATCTCGCGACGTACAACCTCGTCGCCGTGCCCGTCGTTGACGAACACGACCGGCTGCTCGGCGCGGTGTCGGTGGACGACGTACTCGACCACCTGCTACCCGAGGGGTGGCGCGACGACCGCGAAGCCGATGTCACGGCGAACGGTGCCCGCAATGGCTGACTCACGCGCGCGGCTCGACCAGCCTCGTGTCGAGCGGCGTGGACCCCGAATCCGCTACGACGCCGATGCGTTCGGCCGCTCGACCGAACGCATCGCCCGCTTCCTCGGCACCGGCCGTTACCTCGTCTACCAATCGGCGATCATCATCGTCTGGATCGTCTACAACGCCGTGGCCCCGAAGGCGTTGCGTTTCGACCCCTACCCGCTGCAGTTCCTGACCCTGATCTTGTCCCTGCAGGCGGCCTATTCCGCGCCGCTAATCCTGCTGGCCCAAAACCGGCAGGATGACCGGGATCGCGTCAATCTCGAAGCGGACCGGGACGAGGCGCGCTCGTCCAAGGCCGATCTCGACTACCTGGCCCGCGAGATCGCTGCGATCCGGATGGCGCTCGGCGAGGTCGCGACCCGCGACTTCCTGCGCTCCGAGCTCTCCCGCGCCGACGACAGACAGGACGAGCAGCGCGCGGAGAAGAGTCGGAAGAAGAGTTCAGACCACCAGGCGTAGGACGCCGGTGGTGACCGCCGCCGCGACCACGACGAGCAGAAACGGCGCGCGTCGCCACACGGCCAGGGTGCCGACGGCGAACCCGGCCAGGCGCGGGCCGTCCAGGTCGAGGTGGCTTCCGTCCGCAACCAACTGCACCACGACGAGGGCCGCGAGCAGGGCCACCGGCAACAGTTCGACCAGTCGGCGCGCGTGCGGATGGTCGAGCACGCGTGCGGGGACGAGGTAGCCGGCGAGCTTGAGCAGGTAGCAGCCAACGATCGTCGCGATCACCAGCAGCCAGAGATTCACGCTTGCCGACCCTCGGTGGCCAGCAGCAGCGCGGCGCAGGCGGCGAGCACGGGGATGCCCGGTGGGGTGAACGGGATCAGCCCGGCGGCGATCACCGCACCGGCGATCGCGATCTTCTTTTCCAGCAGGCCCGAGCGCAGCCGTGGGGCGAGCAGCGCCAGGAACGCGGCGGGCACGACGGCGTCCAACCCGAAGTCCGCGGGGTTGACGAGCGTGCCCACCAGCGCTCCGAACAGCGTCGACAGGTTCCAGAACGTGAAGACCCCGGCGAACGTCCACCAGAACGCGACGCGGGACAGTTCCGGGTCGCGCTGCCCGACGGCCATGGCCGTCGATTCGTCGATCGTGCCGAGGGCGGCGAGGAGACGGCGCAGACCGCGGACCCGGAGCAGCGGCGCGAGGCGCATCGCGTAGAGCGTGTTGCGCGAGCCGAGCAGCAACCCGCCGGCCAGCGCGGCAGCTAGACCGCCTCCGCCGGCGATGACACCGACGATGGCGAACTGGGTGCCGCCGGTGAACGCGAACAGCGAGAGCAGGCAGCTCTGCAGCACCGACAGTCCGGCCGCGACCGAGGCGGCTCCGAACGCGAAACCGTAGGCGCCGACGGCCAGTCCCACCCCAAGCGAATCGCGCACCACCGATGAGCGGGCGGATGAACTCACTGTTGTGTGGGGGCTATGCGGCCGAGCAACGCCCCGAGGGTGCGCAGCTCGTCATCGTCGAAGTGGGAGATCCAATGCTCGCGGATGCCGGCCAGATGCACCGGCGCACCCTTGCGCAACACGTCGAACCCCGCGCGTGTGAGGACGGTGTACATCCCGCGAGCGTCGTCGGGCGACGCCTCGCGGCGCACGTAGCCCTCGGCCTGCAGGCGATCGATCAGGCGCGTGAGGCCGGAACGAGAGAGCAGGACACGATCGGCGAGCTCGGCCATTCGCAGCCGATGCCCGGGCGCCTCGACGAGCTGGACTAGGACGTCGTACCAGGTCAGCGGCAGACCGAACTCGGCAAGTTCGTGTTCGAGGTCACGCATGACGGCGGCGTGGGCCCGCAGGAACTCCCGCCAGATGCCCACGCGCCAGTCCGACGCCCGCAGGCGCCCGGGGGACCCACCCGGGGCCGGCGACGTCACGCCGAAATCCTACGTACCATCGGGGGCGTGTCACATCCTTTGGAACCAGCGATTCGCACCGCTCTCGCCACGGTCGACGATCCCGAGATCCGCAAGCCGATCACCGATCTCGGCATGGTCGAGTCGGTCTCGGTCGACGACGACGGACGCGTGGCCGTCGGTATCCTGCTGACCGTCCCGGGCTGCCCGATGAAGGAGCAGCTCACCCGGGACGTCACGGCGGCAGTGAGCCGGGTCGACGGCGTATCGGGCGTGGACGTCGCGCTGGGTGTCATGTCCGATGCGCAGCGGGGGTCGCTTCGCGACACTCTGCGCGGTGACGCGCCGGCCAACGAGATCCCGTTCGCGCAGCCCGGCTCCCGCACCCGGGTGTACGCGGTCGCGTCCGGCAAGGGTGGGGTGGGCAAGTCGTCGGTCACGGTCAACCTCGCTGTTGCGCTCGCCCAGAAGGGCTTGTCGGTCGGTGTGGTCGACGCCGACATCTACGGCTTCTCGGTACCGCGCATGCTCGGAGTGAGCGGCAAGCCCACCCAGGTCGACCAGATGATCATGCCGCCGATCGCGCATGACGTGAAGGTCATCTCGATCGGCATGTTCACGCCGGGCAACACCGCCGTCGTCTGGCGTGGGCCCATGCTGCACCGGGCGCTGCAGCAGTTCCTCGCCGACGTGTACTGGGGCGAGCTCGACATCCTGCTCATGGACCTGCCCCCCGGCACCGGCGACATCGCGATCTCGGTCGCGCAACTCGTACCGTCGGCCGAACTGCTGGTCGTGACGACGCCGCAGCTGGCCGCCCGTGAGGTCGCCGAGCGTGCCGGCTCCATCGCACTGCAGACCCACCAGCAGATCGTCGGCGTCGTGGAGAACATGAGCTGGCTGACGTTGCCGGACGGTTCGACCATGGATCTGTTCGGCACCGGCGGCGGGCAGGCGGTGGCCGACTCCCTTGCCGCCTCGACCGGGACAAAGGTGCCGTTGCTGGGCCAGATCCCCATCGACCAGCAGGTCCGCGAAGGTGGCGACGACGGCACCCCCGTCGTGCTGAGCGCGCCCGATTCGCCGGCCGCAGTGGCGCTGCAGTCGGTCGCCGACGCGCTCGCGGCCCGCTCCCGCAGCCTCGTCGGTCGCTCCCTGGGACTCACGCCGGTCCGCTAACCAAAACTCCCGACCCGCGCCGCGCAACGAGGTGAGCTTGCGCGGACGCCCGATCTGATCTTCACCAATGGTGTTTGCGTCCCCACCAATGCATGTCAGATTGTCCCGAGCGCAGCGAGCTTGCAGCGGATGACATTCAGCGAACTCGAAGGGCAACAGCGGTCCGGCGAGCGGGCCCGACACATCACGACAGCCGCGAATTCTGCGGAGGCGGGTTAGGTGATGTCGTCGAACGCCGATTGCGGAGCCGGTCGGGGACGAGGGCGATCGGAACCGGGCTCGCGCCCGGTCACCGGGCTCGACACCGGCTTGGTGAAGCGGACGGGTTCGTCGCTCGGGGCGGCACCGACCGAGGCGGCGTCGCGCGCTGCCGTCTCGGCCGTCGAGGACGTCCGCCCGTACATCTCGTCGCGCGTCTCGCGGAAGGCCTTGCGTGGGTCGGCGGCCTGCAGTTCGCCGTCACCGAGAAATGCGTCGCGGACAGCGTTGCGCGGATTCATCTTGGTGAGATCGACCTCGTCGCCGAACACCGCGCGCGCGACGGCGGTGCGCGGATTCAGGTTACGTAGGTCGACGTCGGCGAACTCCGGGCCCAATTCGTCGCGCAGCTGCTGGCGGGCGCCGGTGGCGAGGTCACGCAGGGTGCGTAGCAACTGAGCGGCGTCGCGGGCCAGGCCGGGCAGCTTGTCGGGGCCGAGCACGACCAGGCCGACGATGATGAGCACCATGAGCTCCATCGGCCCGACGTTGAACATCGCTCACCCTTTGCCCAGTGTGACCTTCGCCGTCGAGGTTTTCGACGTCCCCTTACGGTAGTACGTCACGGCGATGTGGTCGCCGGGTCGGTGTTGTTGAACTATTACGATCAGCTGGTCGAACGACTGGATCGGTTGCCCGTCGGCGGCCACGATCGTGTCGCCCGCGCGCAGACCGGCCTTGGCCGCCGGACCGCCGGGCGACACCTGCACGAGGTAGCCACCGACCGCCGCGGCCGGGTCGGGCGCGATCACCGTGCGTCCCTGGACCCCGAGGGACGCGTGCTCGACCTTTCCCGTGTGGATCAGCTCGAGCGCGACCTGCCGGGCGTAATCGATCGGGATCGCATACCCGATGCCGCTGATGGCCGTCCCGCCGCCAGGGCCGGTCGAGCCCAGCGACGCAGCCGAATTGATGCCGATCACCGCGTTGCTCGAGTTGACGAGGGCGCCCCCGGAGTTGCCGGGGTTGATCGCGGCGTCCGTCTGGATCGCGTTGAGATACGCACCGCTCGTGCCGTCGTCGCCCGTGACGTGAACCGGCCGGTTCAGCGCCGAGACGATGCCCGCAGTCACCGTGCCCTGCAGCCCCAGCGGGGAGCCGATGGCCACGACCGGGTCACCGACGGCGAGCGCCGAGGACTTACCCAGTGTGGCGACGGTGAGGTCGGAATTCGGTACCTTGATGACCGCGAGGTCACTGGCCGGGTCCCGGCCGACGATGCTCGCCTTCGCCTTCGACTCGTTGCTGAACGTCACGATGATCGTGGCCTTGCTGCCGGTCTGGGCCGCAGCGGACACCACATGATTGTTGGTCAGGACGTCGCCGTCGGAGTCGATGACGACGCCGGAGCCGATCGAGAACTGATCGGGTGTCGTCACGGCGATCGAGACGACGGCAGGACCGACCTTCTTGGCGATTGCGGCCGCCGAGCCCGCGGGGCGCTTGGTCGGGGTGTCGGCCTGGGCAATCTTGACGTTGGGACGGTGCAGCGCGTCCTCGGTGGAGTTGGTCAGGAACCAGCCCGCAAGACCGCCGATCGCGCCGGCGACGATGGCGACGACCAGGACCGTCATGAGCGTCGACAGCCCGAACCGCACGCGGCCGACGTTGCCGGTCGCGTCGAGGTCTTCGTCGCCGGTCTCGTCGACGGGCGGCTCGTCGCCAGCCTCGGTGTCCTGGTCGGCGTCGAGCTGCGCGGGCGCACCGCTGGTGAACACGGCGCCGCGGCCCAGCCAGAACGGTGCGGACGGGTCGCGCCAGGGATCGAGTGCGGCATCGCTCTTCCACCACGGCGACTCCGGCAGCGGGCCGGTCGGCCGCAGACGGGTGCCGGGCTCGGGGGCGAACCCGTCCCGCGCGTCGGACGTGGCGCCGAAGGTGTCGGCGAAGACACGCGGGACGGGGCCGGGCAGGCTGTGTCGCGGCGATAGCCGCTCGTTGGCCGGGGCGGCGAAGGCGGCGGACGCCTCGGCCGTGGACGGGCGGCCGAACACTGCCCGCTCGGCCGGGGAGACGGTGAGCGGTGGCGCGACGTAGGGCTGCTCGAGCGGATGCGGTGCGAACCCGCCGGCCACATCGTCGGGACGTACGAAGACCGCGTCATCCAAACTGTCTTGCGGGCGCCCGACGGGAGCGTCGTGCGGGCGCCGGGCGGGAGCGTCGTGCGGGCGCCGGGCGGGAGCGTCGTCAGCACCCGAACCGGCCGCGTGCCGACCGCCGTCTTCTGTCACGCCTGCCCTCGTTTCACGTCGTGCCGCCTCGGCCGTCGAGTCTGCCTCAGCGCACGGCTGCGCAGCGACTCGGTACGGACGTCGGTCAGTTCTCGCCCGTGCCGAACAGGTGGACGTTAGTGAAGACGGTGGCGGGCGCGATGTCGTGCGGGGCGCCCGGATCCACGACGTGCCGGTTGCCGGGCGCGGTCCCGGTATGGGTCGACGGTTCGTCTCGGGCGGCGACCGAGCCTGCCGTCAGCGCACCGGCGAGGGCCACCACCGCGGCCGTGGTGACGAAGGCACGGGACCGATGATCGGAGCGGCCCTGGCCTGGACGCGACGCCGAACGCGACGGGCGAGAGGTCGGGGCGAAGGCCGCCACCGGTGCCATCGTCGAGGCCATCGTGGAGAACATCATCGAGCCGTCCGGCGCAGTCACGGTCGGGACGGTGCTGATCGGCGTCACCTCGGGTAGCCCGCGCAGCCGGTCGAGCAGCCCCGACGGCAGGGCGGGCGCCGGCGCCACGCGAAGTGCCCACGCGGCCTCGCGCTGAACCTGCACAGCATCCGCACACTCGGCGCAGGACGCGGCGTGCCGCGTGGCGCGCTCACGTGCGTGCCCAGTGAGGACGCCGTCGGCAAATGCCGCCACGGCCTCGTCGGACAGATGCTGCGTGCTCACGTCGCGGACGCCTCGCTGAGGTCGAGGTCGGTGCTGCCCGGCTCGGCCGGCCGGCGGCCGGGGGCACGATGGGCGAGCGCCTCGCGGAGCAGCACGCGCCCGCGGTGGATGCGGGACCGCACGGTGCCGACCTTGATCCCGAGGGTCGCGGCGATCTCCTCGTAGGAGAGCTGTTCGAGGTCGCAGAGCACGACGGCGACGCGGAAGTCGGGCGGCAGCGCGTCCAATGCGGCCTGGATCTCCGGATCGAGGTGCATCTCGTCGTAGGCCTGTTCCGGGCCGGGATCGCTGCCGGCGAGCCGGTCGCCGGCGTCCTCCGGAAGGGCGTCGAAGCGGATCCGGGCCCGGCGCCGGACCATGTCCAGGAAGAGGTTGGTCGTGATGCGGTGCAGCCAGCCCTCGAACGTGCCCGGCTTGTACTCCGACAGCGAGCGGAACACCCGCACGAACGTCTCTTGGGTGAGGTCCTCGGCGTCGGCGCGGTTGCCGGCCAGCCGGTAGGCGAGGCGATAGACCCGGTCGGCGTGCTCGCGCACGACCGCATCCCAGGTTGGCGGAACCCACGTCGAACCCTCACAAGGTGGCACCCACACCGGGCTCTCGGTGGTCGCGTCGACCGTCATGCTTCTCCTCGCGCTCGTACCGGGATGAGATCCCGCTACGACGAGACAACCAGCCCAACCTGTACGTCCGCTAAACGCCAGGACGGTACCGGGCGTTCCCGAGCCGGTTCCTCGGACTCGCAGGACGCGGAGGAGCCGCCCACAGACGGCACAGACCCGCCAGCCGGGCGCGGGCGACGGGTCGTACGCTCAAGCGCCGTGCACCGTTACACGTCGGCGGACGAGAAGACCTCGCGCGAACTCGCCGAACTGTGCCTAGCCCGCCTGGCGCTGCAGGCGCCTCTCGATCGGCCGCGCACGCCCGAGGAACTCGAGCAGCTCGTGGGGCAGACGGTCACCCCCGGGGGCATGGGCGGGGACGACGCCATCCAGGTGTGGGGCGAGCTGGGCAAGGCGTGCCTGTCGGTCGACCATCCGCGCTACCTGTCCTTCATCCCGAGCGCGCCGACGAAGGCCGCCGCGGCGTTCGACATGCTCGTCGGCGCCACCAGCATGTACTCGGGTTCCTGGCTCGAGGGGTCCGGTGCCGTGTACGCCGAGAACCAGGCGCTGCGCTGGCTCGCCGATCTCGCGCAGTTGCCGCCGGAGTCCGGGGGCGCGTTCGTCCAGGGCGGGACGATCGGCAACCTGTCCGCGCTCGTCGCGGCCCGCGAGTCCGCCCGGCACGAGCGCGGCGGACGCCCACGACGGTGGGCGGTCTGCATCACCGACCAGACCCACTCGTCGGTCGAGCACGCCCTACGCGTCGTGATGGATGTCGACATCGTGGTCGTGCCTGGCGACGAGCGCGGCCGCATGGTCGGCTCGGCGCTGCGCTCGGCCGTGACGGGTCTCGACAACGAGACGCGCGAGGGGATCTTCGCGGTCGTGGCCACCGGCGGGACGACCAATCTCGGTGTGGTCGACGACATCGCCGGCATAGCGGAGGTCACGCAGGAGCACCGGTGGTGGCTGCACGTCGACGCCGCATACGGCGGCGCCGGGCTTGCAGCCCCGAGCGTGCGGCACCTGTTCGACGGCATCGAGCACGCCGATTCGTTCATCGTCGACCCGCACAAGTGGTTGTTCGCGCCGTTCGACTCGTGCGCGCTCGTCTACCGCGACCCGGTGCAGGCGCGTGTCGCGCACACCCAGCACGCGAGCTACCTCGACGCGGTGAACGTCGAGGGTGAGTGGAACCCGTCCGACTTCGCGATCCAGCTCACCCGCCGCGCTCGCGGCCTGCCGTTCTGGTTCTCCCTCGCCGTCCATGGCACGGACGCCTACCGCGACGCCGTCGAGCAGACGCTGACCGTGACCCGCGCCGGCGCGGAGCTGATCAGATCCCGCGACCACGTCCGGCTGCTGGTCGAGCCCGATCTCAGTGTGCTCGTCTTCGAACGCATCGGGTGGGACGCCGACCTGTACGCGCGCTGGTCCTCCCGCACGCTGGATGAGCAGATCGGCTTCGTGACCCCGACCAGGCACGCCGGGCAGGTCTGCACCCGCTTCGCGATCGTCAACCCGCTCACCACGGTCGAGGACCTGGAACTGCTGATCGACTCGATGGAGTGACCCAGTCACCGGGATGTTTCAGCGTCCGGGCAGCCCTGGCGGTCCGTTGCGGGACTTGCGCATCTCGGGTGGCCCGGACGCGACCACCGTCACGGTGGTGAATTCGCCTGTGTCACCCAACCCCAGGATCGCGGGCGCGCTTTCGGCTCACCCTCCCCCTGCCCCGCCGCCGTAGTCCCGGGGAGCGTCAGGGCGCTGGTGGGCGCGGTAGCTGTGCGCCGCGGGTCGGAGACTCTAGCCTGGTGCGCATGCCCGACGCGATGCTCAACGTAGCCAGCCTGTCCTACGCCGAGTCGTTCGCGGTCGAGGACGATGTGGCGGGGCGGGCCCGGGATCGCGCTCGTGAACTCGGCTGCGTCCCGATCGGTCCGGCTGGTGGGGCCACGCTGCGCGTCCTCGCTGCCGCGACCGGCGCTCGCAGCGTTGTCGAGGTGGGTACCGGCGCCGGGGTCAGCGGTCTGTACCTGCTCGGCGGCATGGCCGCGGACGGTGTTCTCACGACGATCGACGTCGAGGGCGAGCATCAGCGCGCGGCCCGGGAGGCCTTCGTCGAGGCCGGCGTCCCGAACCCGCGCTACCGCCTGATCAACGGGTCGGCGGCCGAGGTGCTGCCCCGGTTGCGCGACGCCGCCTACGACCTCGTATTCGTCGACGCCGACAAGACCGCGTACGGCGTCTACTACGAGCAGGCGCTGCGCCTGCTGCGCCCCGGCGGGATCGTCGCGTTCGACAACGCCCTGTGGCACGACCGCGTCGCCGATCCGGCTCAGCGCGACACCGAGACCGTCGTCCTGCGCGATCTCGGCAAGGCCGTGCGGGAGGACGAACGACTAGTCTCGGCGTTGCTACCGGTAGGGGACGGGCTGCTCATCGGCGCGAGGCGCGCCTGATCGGAATGGGTCGCGAGGCGCGCCTGATCGGCGTCTGGGCGCGACCCGCGGGGAGCGGCATATGGTGCATTTCGAGGGGTATGACGGGCGTAGGACAAGCCGCAGAGATGCACCTGCCCTGCTGCCCTGTCCTGGTGCTGCGATTTCTGCTCGGCGTTCGAGTGACCACTGGTCAGCCAATTTCAAATCGTGCCGCATCCTGGGGACGCCATGAGCAGCTACGTCGACACGGTTCGCTCATATCCGCGCGCCGGGCTGCGGTTCAGCGACTACTGCCACCTGCTCGCCGACACTCCCGAGGAATTGCACGCGATGGCTGCACGGATCGGCATGCCGCGCGTTGCATTCCAGGACCATCCGTGGCGGTGGCACTACGACGTGCCGGCTCACCTGCGCGCGCTGGCCGTCGAGTTCGGGGCCCGCGAGGTCACGATGCACGACGTCGGCGACCTATTGAAGCGGCGCCGGCTGACCGACACCGGCCGCACACCCGCCGACATGGCTGCGTTGCGGCGTCCGGATCGCAACCATTTCAGCGGGTAAGTTCGCGTCCAGTAGGTTCGACGCCGTGCGTATCGCAGTGCTCGCCGGCGGCATCGGTGGCGCCAGGTTTCTTCGCGGCGTCCGGGCCGCCTGCCCGACTGACGACGTGACAGCGATCATCAACACCGGCGATGACGCCACCCTGCATGGCCTGCGGATCTGTCCCGATCTCGACAGCGTCATGTACACCCTCGGCGGCGTCCACGACGAAGCGCGCGGCTGGGGCCGCAAGGACGAGACGTGGCGGATCAAGGACGAGCTGACCGCCTACGGCGCCGAACCGTCGTGGTTCGGCCTCGGCGATCTCGACATCGCCACGCACCTGGTCCGCTCTCGCATGCTCGAGGCGGGCTTCGCGCTGAGTGACGTCACGGCCGCGCTCTGCCGCCGCTTCGAGGCGGGCATCACCCTGCTGCCGATGACCGACGACCGGTGTGAGACGCACGTGGTCGTCGAACTCGCCGACGAGGGTGAAGACGTCGTGCGGCGCCGGGCCATCCATTTCCAGGAGTGGTGGGTGCGACACCGGGCGAAGCTGCCGGCCGAGGCGTTCGTGCAGGTCGGGGTGCAGGACGCCACGCCCGCGCCCGGCGTCCTCGAATGCATCACCGAGGCCGACCTCGTGTTGATTGCGCCGAGCAACCCGGTGGTGTCGATCGGCACGGTGCTGGGCGTCCCCGGCATCCGGGATGCGGTCGTCAACGGCCCGGCGCCCGTGGTGGGGTTGTCTCCCATCGTCGGCGGCGCGCCGGTTCGCGGCATGGCCGACGCGTGCCTGCCGGTCATCGGGGTGGAGGTCAGCGCGCAGGGTGTGGGCCGGCACTACGGTTCGCGATCGACCGACGGCCTGCTGGACGGCTGGCTGGTTCACGACACGGATTCGGCCTCGGTACCGGGCGTGCAGGTGCGCGCCGTTCCGCTGCTCATGACCGACGACGACGCCACCGCGGCCATGGTCCGGGCGGCGCAGGAACTCGTCTCGTGATGATGGGTGCTGACGACACCGCGGCCGCGTGGGCTGATCCGTGCTGACGGGTGATCACGGGGCGGCGCGGATCGAGGTCCTGTCGGTGCCGGGAATCGGTGAAGTACGCCCCGGCGACGATCTCGCCGAACTCGTATCCGCGCACGTCACCCTGCACGACGGCGATGTCCTCGTCGTCACGTCGAAGGTCGTGTCGAAGGCCGAGGGCCGGCTGATCGTGCTGGACTCGATCGATCCCGAGGCTCGCGAGGCTGCCCGCCAGGCCGCGATCGACGCCGAGACCGTCCGGGTGGTCGCCCGCCGCGGGCCGTTGCGCATCGTCGAGAACAAGCTCGGTCTGGTGATGGCGTCGGCCGGTGTCGACGAGTCGAACGTCGCCCGCAACGAGCTCGCATTGCTGCCGGTGGACCCGGACGCTTCCGCCGCCCTGCTGCGTGAGAGCGTGCGTGAGCGGCTGGGCGTGGACGTAGCGGTGATCATCAGCGACACGATGGGGCGGCCTTGGCGCGGCGGGGTCACCGATGTCGCGATAGGTGTCGCGGGTGTCACCGCCGTCACCGATCCGCGCGGCCAGGTCGACGCGTACGGCAACACGATCGAGATGACACGGGTGGCGCTGGCCGACGAGCTCGCCGGGGCGGCCGACCTCGTCATGGGCAAGCTCGGCGGCGTGCCTGCGGCGGTCGTGCGCGGCGTCGGCGGTGGGGGCGCACTTCCCGACGACGGGCTTGCGTCCCAGGAACTCGTCCGGGGTGCCGAACTCGACCTGTTCCGCATGGGGACGGCCGAGGCGATCGCCGCCGGCCGCGCCGATGCGCAGCGATCCAGCGGAGCGGCCCCGGCGTTGCACGCCGACGCCGTCGATGTCATCACCGAGCTGACCACCGACGACTTGGGCGACGCCGCGGTGCGGCAGTCATTCCTCGGATTCCTGGCCGCGCGCCCGGATGCCATGTGGCGCTCGTGCGTGCCCGGCCATCTGACCGCGAGCGCGCTTGTCGTCGACGCGTCGCGCGGCGCGGTGCTGCTCACGCTGCATCCGCGCGCCGGTATGTGGGTGCAGCTCGGCGGGCACTGCGAGCCGGGTGATCACACGCTGCTCGACGCCGCCGCGCGGGAGGCGCGGGAGGAAAGCGGCATCGGTTCGCTGTCCTTCGATCCCTCCCCACTGGGCCTGGACGTCCACCCGATCACCTGTTCGCTGGGGGTTGCGACCCGGCATTTCGATGTCCGATTCCTCGCCCTGAGTTCGCCGGGTGCCGAACCGGTTATCAGCGACGAGTCGCTGGACCTGCGCTGGTTCCCGTGGACCGATCTGCCCCGCGGTGCGTCGCCCGAGCTGCCACTACTGGTGGATGTCGCCCGGGCCCGGATCGGGATATGAGCGACGCTTGCGGAGCGAGTCAAACGCATATGAGCGACGCTCGCGGAGCGAGGATCGGTTGATGAGTTCGCTCGACACGCTCGACGGGTGGCCGGTCGGAAAGGCCGCTGCCGCCGTCGTCGGTGTCAACGGTGTGGTCGCCACGTACGGCCCGCTCGATCACGAGTTCGGGCTCGCGTCGGTGACCAAACCCCTCGCTGCACTCGCGATCCTGGTCGCAGTGGAGGAGGAGGCCGTGAGCCTCGACGACGCCGCCGACGAGACGCTGCTGCCCGGGGCGACCCTTCGGCATCTCCTGGCCCATGCGTCCGGGGTCGCGCCCGAGCGGCGCTTGCGATCGTTCGCGCCCGCGGTGCGCAGGGTGTACTCGAACGTCGGCATCGAGCTCGCTGCGTCGCTGGTGTCCGCGGCCGCGGACCTGCCCTTCGCCGACTACCTGGACGAGGCTGTGCTGCGCCCACTGGAGCTCAGGGACACTTCGTTGCCTGGCTCGCCGGCGCGCGACGGGGTGTCGACGGTGCGCGACCTCGCCCGGGTACTGACCGAGCTGCTGTCCAGCACCGGGCTGCTCTCCGCACCGATGCTCGCCGAGCTGCCGACCGTCCAGTACCCGGGATTGCGCGGGGTGCTGCCCGGCTACGGGGGGCAGGCGCACAACGACTGGGGGCTGGGTTTCGAGATCCGCGCGGACAAGTCGCCGCACTGGACGGGCACGACCAATTCGGCCGCCACCTTCGGTCATTTCGGGCAGAGCGGGACGATGATGTGGGTCGATCCCGTCGCACAGCTCGGCCTTGTCGCGCTCGCCGACCGGGCGTTCGGGCACTGGGCGATCAAGGCCTGGCCGGCCTTGTCCGACGCCGTGCTCGCCGAGTTCGCCGGTTGAATTGGGAGGTCGCCAGTCATCGTCGGTAAGTCGGTAAGCTGCCGCCCTCCGGGGTTCAGATCGCGCGGATGTCGGTGTAGTTGAACTTCGGGCCGAACCGCGGCGCGGCGATGCCGGTCAGCTCGATCAGGCGCATGACCCGCTGCCGTTGGCCCGGCCAGCGCCCGAGCAATTCGAGCATCTCGTCGTCGGTGCCCCGGGCGCGGCCGGTGAGCAGGTGCACGACCATGTTCTTGAGGTGATAGTCGCCGACGCTCACCGCGTCGGGGTCGCCCATCGCCCGCTGGGTCGTCTCGGCCGCTGTCCACACCCCGACGCCGGGCACGTGTTGTAACCGGCGGGCGGCATCGGCGCAGGACATCTCGACGCACTCCTCGAGCCGGCGCGCCACCGACGCAGCGGCCCTGATCGCGCGCTGACGCGCCAGGTCCACCCCGAGACGGTGCCATTCCCAGGACGGCAGGTCGAGCAGTGCCTGGGGAGCCGGCGGCACCCGCATACCCTCGGCCGGGCCGGGCGCGGGCGCGCCGAACCGGTGCAGCATCAGCCGCCACGAGCGCCGGGCCTCGAGCCCGGTGACCTTCTGCTCCAGGATCGCCGGGACGAGGGCGTCGAGGATGAGGCCGGTCCGAACCAAGCGCAACCCCGGCCGACGCCGCCGAGTCTCGTGCAGAACCGGGACAGCCGACACGTCGAGGGCGGACCAGTCGTCGTCGGCGCCGAGCAGGGCAGGTACGCGGGCGAGCAGCCACTCCGCACCCGGGCCCCAGGCGTGCCCGGTGACGTGCGTCCCCGCAGCCGACACCGCGAGCGTGCCGGCGCCGTCGGGGGTGAGGCAGGCGCGCCAGAACCGCCCGTCCGCGAAACGGTGCGCGGGATCACCGGAGCCGCGGTGCAGCGTGCCGACGGTGGCCCGCAGGTCGACCGCGTAACCGGCGTCCCACACGATCACAGGTCGGAGGAGAATCGGACCGAACAGTCGGGCAGGTGGACATCCGGCCACACCCGCACCCCGCCCAGCAGTTCGACCCGCGCGCCGATGCTCGCGCGGTCGCCGATGACGCAGTCCTCGACCACGGCACCCGCGCGCACCACCGCCCCAGCCCCGAGGACGGAGCGCCGCACCACAGCGCCGGCGGCCACCTGCGCGCCGTCGAAGAGCACCGACGCCTCGACCTGCGCGTTCGCGCCGATCGTCGCACCCCGCCCGACGGTCGTCCCGCCCCACACCCGCGCCGACGCCTCGACCGCCGCCCCGGGCAGCACGAGGGACCGGCCGGGATCGGCGACTGCGGGCGACGGCGCGCGGCCCAGCACGAGGTCGCACGAGCCGGAGACGAAGTCGGCCGGGGTGCCGAAGTCACGCCAGTAGCCGGCGTACACGAGCCCGTAGACCTTCGCGCCGCTCGCCAGCAGATCAGGGAACGTCTCCCGCTCGACCGAAACCGGCCGGCCGCCCGGAATGGTGTCGATGACGGACCGGCGGAACACGTACAGACCGGCGTTGATCTGGTCCGTGACCGGGTTCGGATCCTTTTCACAGAAGGCGGTCACCCGGCCGTCGGCGTCGGTGGGGACGCAGCCGAACGCGCGCGGATCTGCGACCTTCGTCAGGCAGAGGGTGACGTCGGCGTCGCGCTTGCGGTGTTGCGCGACGAGTTCGACGAGATCGGCGCCGACGAGGTTGTCTCCATTCAGGACGAGGACGGTGTCGCCGCGCAGCACATCGGCGACGTTGCGGATGCCGCCGCCCGTGCCCAACGCGTCGGCCTCGACGACGTACTCGAGTTCGACGCCGAGCGCCGTGCCGTCACCGAAGTGGTCTTCGAACACCTCCGCCCGGTAGGAGGTGCCCAGCACCACATGGCTGATGCCGGCGTCGCTCAGGCGCGCGATCAGGTGCGTGAGGAACGGGACCCCGGCCGTGGGCAGCATCGGTTTCGGAGCCGAGAGCGTCAACGGGCGCAGCCGGGTGCCCAGCCCGCCGACGAGGATGACGGCATCGGTGTCAGTCATTGGAAGTCATGGCGAGTTCTCCGTCCGCACGTCCGGAGAGCTTTTCATACAGGTCGGACGGCGCCGCCCGGCTACGAGTGGTGCAGCAACATCCAGGTGGTGCCGAGCCCGAGCGCGTATTGGAGATCGGAGCCCGTGACGTCGACGCGCTTCGACTTGTTCCTCGCGTCGAGACCCTGGAGGTAGCCGGCCAGCGCGCGACCGGCCCACGCGCCGTTGCCGTCGCGTCGGGTGATTACGACGAGCTTCAGGTGCGAGATTCCGAACTCCTGGCCGAGCGCGGCGACGCTGATCGTCTTCGAGTACAGCAGGTACGGGTCGCCCGAGCGGGTCGAGTCGTAGGGGTCGGGCTTCGCGGGCAGGTACGGCTGGCCGCCGTAGGACGTCCAGCCGCCGTTGGACGCCGAGAACTGCGCGAAGATCGTGGAGTCGCGGTAGCGCAGCACCAGGTTGGCGGTGTTCCGTGAGGCGAGAGCCAGGTCCTGCCACCCGAAGTTGCCATGGCTGTCGTAGTGCAGGGCGCCCCCGTAAACCTGGCACGAGGTGGTGTCGCAGATGTCGTACTCGCTGCCCCGGCTGGTGTGCTCCATCTCGTAGCGGGCGTAGGAGCGCGCGGCGACGGCTTGCGCGTAGAGCGACTGGATCGGCCAGGAGGCCGGCGACTCGCGCGGCACGACGCCCGCGGTGTAGTTGTTGAGATCGGTGCGATCGACGGTGTAGACATCCGTCCCACTTCGGACTGCGCGCAGGAAACCGTGGTAGTACGTGCTCGCGCCGCTGCTCTGGAACAGCCGGATCACCGCGGCGTCGATGTTGCGGAACTCCGCACGGTTCGCCAGGCCCCCCCGGTAGAGCCGCCAGGTCGACCCATGTGCCGAGCGCAGTTGTTGCAGGGCCAGACCCGAACCGGACGCGACCAGGCGGTACCTCGACACCCCCGTCGACGGCAGCACACCAGGAACGCCGGTGACGGTGAGTTTCGGGTTGGTGCCGACCGTGGTGGTCGACCCGAAGCCGCTGAGCCGCACGCGAATGGTCGAGGGCCGCAGCCTCGCGAGCGTCGTCCCCGGGTAGTAGAAGCCGAGGATCTGCTGGTAATTCTTGCCGGCGATCGCGGCGCCGCGCGCGCCGTACTGGCTCATGCCGTGCCCGTGACCGTTGCCGCGCGCGCTGGCGATGAACGTGCCGGTGGGCGATACCGACAGGGCCTCGGCCCCGGCCGGGTCGGCGCCCACCCCCACCGAGGCGACGACCCCCGCAGCGGCGATCGCGACCAGGCCGAGACGAAGGGAACGGGTCGATCGGCTCATTACCACTCTTCTCAATGGATTTCGGTTCCGACACGCCCCCGCGCAAGGAATCTACGGTCCAGTCGTCCGACTGGCCAGCCGTATCCCAATTTCACAGGACGAACTTCCGCCACTTCCTCACCGTGTCGGGGCGGGTCACGCGCGTCAGGCGGTTAGCCTCGGATCTCGATGACCGACCCGACCTCGACTGCTGGTCCGAACTCGCCCACAGCGCCACGCACCGGCATCCCGGGGCCCCGGATGTCGTGGGGCATGCGCGTCGGGATCCGGGCGTTCTTCGCCGCGATCTCCTTGCTGGTCATCGTCGCCAGCGGCCTCGCGTGGGCGACCTTCGAGAACTTCACCTCGGACATCCCGCACGGCGACAAGGTGCCGAAGAGCCTCGCGTCCGACGCGGACGGCGCCGACCAGAACATCCTGCTGGTCGGCAACGACACGCGCGCCGGGGCCACCAGCGCGGAGATGAAGGCGCTGCACACCGGTCACGACACCACGACGGTGAATGCCGACACGATGATGCTGCTGCACGTCCCGCACAGCGGGTCGCGCCCCACGATCGTGTCCTTCCCCCGCGACTCATGGGTGGCCGTCCCCGGGCACGGCATGGGCAAGCTCAACTCGGCCTATCCCGACGGGTACAACGCGGCCAAGGCCGCCCATCGCAGCGAGTTGGGCGCGCAGAGCGCCGGCATCATCGAGACGATCAGGACGATCGAGGCACTCACCGGCCTCTCGGTCGATCACTACATGCAGGTCAACCTGCTCGGGTTCTACCGCATCAGCGAGGCGATCGGCGGCGTCCAGGTATGCCTCAACGCCGCGCAGAACAAGACCACCGACCGCGACCAGTACCACAGCGGATACTCAGGTATCGACCTGCCCAAGGGGACCTCGACGATCAAGGGTGCACAAGCGCTGGCCTTCGTCCGGCAGCGGCACGGGCTGCCGCACGGCGACCTCGACCGGGTTAAGCGTCAGCAGTACTTCCTCAAGGCCGCGTTCAAGAAGGTGACGACGGCCGGGGTTCTGCTCAACCCGTTCAAGCTGCACAGCCTGCTCGGCGCCGTGGGCAAGTCGCTGCTGACCGACCCTGACCTCGATCTGCTGAGTCTGGCCCAGCAGTTCCAGTCCGTGGCGTCCGGCAAGATCACCTTTGCGACGATCCCGAACAACGGTCCGAAGCTGATCTACCCCGACGGCGTCGCGACCTCGATCGTGCAGGTCAACAAAGCCGCGTTGCCGGCGTTCCTCAACCAGTTGCGCGGCAAGAACGATGACGCGCTGACCAAGGCCACAGCGGCCGCGCCCGGGTCGGTCACCGTCGACGTCCTGAACGGTACGAGCGTGGCCCGGACGGCCGCCCGCAACGCCGACGGTCTCAAGGCCCTCGGTTTCCACGTCGACACCATCGACTCGACGTCGGCCACGCGAGGCACCACGGTCGAGTACCCCCCGGGCCACGAGGCACAGGCGAAGGCCGTTCTCGCCGCGGTGCCGGGCGCCAAAGCCTTGCCGAGCCCGGACGTCGCCCGGGTAACCGTGATCGTCGGCACCAACAACGTGATGGTGAAGGGCGTCGCCGCGGCGCTTGCGCCGAAACCGAGCGCAGCGGCCACCAGACCGACGGCGACGTCCGCCGCGAACGACGCGCAGGGTCTCGGCTGCATCGACTGAGCCACGCAGTACCCGACGGGCGGCGGAGAGTGGGCCGAGCGCCTCAGCGGGTTCACACGGTGCCGACTTGTACGCTCGCGGAGTGTCCGCACCCCCGCTCCCGCCGCACCTCGATCCCCGAGGGCGACACCGCGGACGCGGTTCCACGCGCAGCCGCGCCCGCCCGATCGGGCGCGTGATCGGTTCGATCATCTCGATCGGGCTGCTGGTGGCGGCCGGCTACTACTGGGCGACGTTCCGAAACATCAACAATGGGCTCTCCCGGATTGCTGTGGCCGTCGGTGCCAATCCGTCGGGCTCGAAGCACGACATCGACGGGACGGACCAGAACATTCTGGTCGTCGGGAACGACGACCGTTCCACCATGACCGCCGCGGAGACCAAGGAACTGGGAATCAAGCCTGACGGCGGTAGCCTCGCCACGGACACGATGATGATCGTGCACGTGCCGGCGAACGGTAAGAAGGCCACCCTCATCTCGCTGCCACGCGACACGGTGGTCGACATCCCGGACGGCTTCCGCCGCAACAAGCTCAACTCCCCGTACGCCAGCGCCTACGTCGACGCCCGCAACGCCGGCAAGAGCACGGCGCAGGCCCGCTTGGCCGGCTCGGACCTGCTCGTCAAGACGATCACCAACCTGACCGGGCTGACGATCGATCACTACGTCCAGGTCGACCTGCTCGGCTTCTACCGGATCACGAAGGCGATCGGCGGCATCACCGTCGACCTGTGCAAGAACGTCGACGACCGAGTCTCGACGAACAGGGCCACCGGTGAGGGTGGTGGCTCTGGCTTCTACATGACGGCGGGCAAGCACACGCTCAACGCCGCCGAGGCGTTGGCGTTCGTCCGGCAGCGCCACCACCTCGCGCACGGCGATCTGGATCGCGTGAAGCGTCAGCAGTACTTCCTCACCGCGGCGTTCCGGTCCGTGGCGAGCACCGGAATCCTGATCAAACTGAACGCGGTCGGTAATGCGCTGCAGCGCTCGCTGTACTTCGACAACAGCCTCAACCTCATCGATCTCGCCCACCAGCTCGAGAACCTGACTGCGAACAACATCGTCGGCAAGACCATCCCGACAGCGACGGCCGGCGGCGAGGTGACCGCTGATCCCGCCAAGGTGCAGCAGTTCGTCGGCACACTGATCGCGAACACGAATTCGACGGCGCCCAAGTCCACCGCTCCGGCCGACTCGTCTGGTCCCAAGTCCGCGGCCCCGTCGACCCCGGCGCCTTCGAAGTCGGCCGCTCCGATCGACTCGAAGTGCATCTACTGACCCCCGAGCAGCGCTTCGCCGAGTTGCTCGCCACCGATGCGTCACACCCGTTCGTCTCTTACTACGACGAGGCGAGTGGTGAACGGTCGGAGCTGTCGGTGAAATCGTTGGCGAACTGGGTGGCCAAGACCCACTTCCTGCTCGTCGACGAGCTGGGGCTCGGTGTCGGCGACACCGCGCTCGTAGCCCTGCCCGCGCACTGGATCTCGGTTCCCGTGCTGCTCGGCTGCCTGGCCGCCGGTCTCGCGCTGACTCCGGAGGGCTCTGCCGACGTCGCGTTCGTGTCGCCGCAGACACTCGGCGCCGCAGCCGGGGTGGCCGACCGGTACGTCATCGCGCCCGAATCAGCGTCGGTCGGCCTGCGGGACGCAGTACCCGACGGTGGCATCGACTACGTGGCGGCCGTGCGTCCGCAGGCCGATGCCTGGGCGTCGGTGCAGTTGCGCGCGCAGGCGGACGACCCCTGCCTCCCGGGGCTGACCCGGGGCGCGACGATGGAGCGTGCGGCGGCGCGGGCGACGGAGGTGGGCTTGGCCGCCGGCGGCCGGCTGCTCAGCGCACAACCGTGGGCCACCCCAGACGATTGGCTCGAGGCGGTGCTCGCCCCTCTCGCCGTCGGCGGCTCGACGGTGCTCGTGCACAACTGCTCCGACGAGAGCGTCCTCACCCGACGGGCAGAGCAGGAACGCACCACCGCGCGCCTGTAGACCCGGCGCGAGCCCGGCACCCGCTCGAGTACGTCAGATCGGGACGATCCCCCAGCTGCCCGTCCAGGCCCCACCGGGGTCGAGCACGATCAGCCCGGCGCCGGTGTTGAACGCGTCCGGCGCGCACGTCATCGGCTCGATTGCGATCCCGGGCTGCCCGGTGGACAACTCGTCCAGCGTGTAGACCTGCAGGTACTGGTAGGTGTCGTCGAACCACAGCTGCGCGCCGCCGGATTTCGTCTGTACCTCGGCCAGGCCACGCCCGCCCGTCGTCACCAGGCCGGTGAAGCCGGAGTCGAAGCGGGCGGCCTTGAGCTTGCGGCCGCGGCGGTAGTCGTCCTTGCCACTCACGGTCCGGACGCCGACCGGCACCTGCTGGTCGTCGACGACGAGAGCTTCCCGGGCCGGCAGCCGCAGCGTGACGTCGCCCAACGGGTGACCGTGCGTCGCGAGGTAGGGGTGCGAGCCGGCGCCGAACGGCGCGCGGGTACGGCCGTTGTTGCGGGCGCCGATCGTCACCATCAAGCCGGTCTGCGGATGCAGCGCGTACGTGACCTCGGCGCGCAACTGGAACGGGTACCCCTTCTGCGGCACGATATCGAGCCGCAGCGTCAGCATGTCGGCGCTCTGGCGGACCTTCGCCCACCGCGCCCAGCGGCCGAGGCCGTGGATCGCGTTACCGGCATCGGGCTCGGTCAGCGCGAGCTGCTGCGATTCACCGTCGAAGGCGTACCGGCCTCCGCGGATCCGGTTCGGCCACGGGACGAGCGTCATCCCACAACCCTTCGGCGGCAGCACGTCGTCGGCGTAGGTACAAGTGACGTCGGCGCCCGCGTGCGTGTAGCGCTGCAGGCCAGCCCCGACCTCGACGATCGTCGCATCGTGCTCGCCCGCGGTGATCGTCCAGGTCTTCCCGCTGAGCCCCATGCCGCCAAACGCTAGCTGGGTATCTCGCTCGCGTCATATCTCCAGAACGGCCGGACCAGCACGCCGGCGACCGCAACGACGAGCGCGCAGGCCAGCCCACCGCCGACCCACGAGACCGTGGTCGACGTGACGGCGGCCGTGCCCCCGGCCCGCAGGTCGCCGAGGCTCGGGCCGCCGGCCACGACGGCGATGAAGACGCCCTGCATGCGTCCGCGCATCTCGTCCGGCGCATACGTCTGCAGGATCGTCTGCCGGTAGACGGCGCTGACCAGGTCGGCCGCGCCGGCCACCGCGAGCAGCAGCACGACAAGCCACAGCTGGTGCGCGAGCCCGGACAGCGCCACCGCGCCGCCCCAGCCCACGATTGCGACCGTCAGCGCAACACCCTGGCGGCGGACCCGTCCGATCCAGCCGCTCGACGCACCGGCCACCAACGCGCCGATGGCGATCGCCGCGTACAGCGGCCCGACGTTGCCCCCATAGCGCGCGTCGGCGACGGCGGGGAAGAGCGCGCGCGGCATCGCCAGCACCATCGCAGCGATGTCCACGGCAAACGACATGATCAGGATCGGCCTTCCGACGATGAAGGCCAGACCCTCGATCACCGAGCGCAATCCCAACTTGGCTGCGCTGCCGTCGGGCGGGATCGCCGGTAACCGCAGCCCCGAGTAG
This sequence comes from Jatrophihabitans sp., assembly GCA_051000605.1. Classification (GTDB taxonomy): domain Bacteria; phylum Actinomycetota; class Actinomycetes; order Mycobacteriales; family Jatrophihabitantaceae; genus Jatrophihabitans. The sequence continues at coordinate 17,050 of JBPCOE010000006.1, read as the reverse complement.
AGCGCGGCGGTGAACAGCACCGCATCCAGGCTGTAGGCATAGGCGAAGCCGTGATCGAGGGTGACGAGGAACCCCGCGAACAGCGGGCCGATCACCTGACCGATGTTGCCCACCGTGAAGTTCAGCGTGTTGGCCGCTGGCACGAGCTCGAGGTCGACGATGCGCGGGATGATCGCTCCGCGCGTGGACGAAGCGACTGCGAAGAACGCCGACTGCACCGCGACCATGCCCAGGATCAGCCCGACACTGCGCATGCCCAACAGCGTCTGGGCGAGCAGGGCCAGCGTGACCGCCCAGCTACCGAGCGAGGACCACACGTAGAGCAGCCGGCGGTCCATGGCGTCGGCGATCGCGCCGCCGTAGAGGCCGAACACGACGATGGGCACCAGGCCGGCCAGGCCGACGAGCCCGACGTAGAGCGACGAGTGCGAGATCGCATACACCTGCACCGGCACGGCCACCCTGGTGAGCATCGAACCCACGAACGAGGTGCCCTGCCCGATCAGCAGCCGGCGATACTCGGGGATCGCCAGTGGACGGGTGTCGACCGCGTGCCGGCGCAGCAGGGCGCGCAGCGTGCGGGCCTGCTCGATCGCGTCCTCCAGCTGGGGTACATCTGCCGTCGGGTCGGTCAGCTCCTTCGGGTCACTCACCGATGCGCTCGCTCACGGGGCGAGGCGTTCGCGGATCCAGACGTCCCCGTCCTGGCGGAATCGGATGCGATCGTGCAACCGGCCGCGGCGACCTTGCCAGAACTCGACCGCGTGCGGACGGAGCAGGTACCCACCCCAGTACGGCGGGGCCGGAATCTGCTGCCCCTCGAAGCGCGTCGCCGTCGCCGCCTCGGCCGCGTCGAGCTCGGCGCGGGACGAGACCACCTCGGACTGCGGGGACGCCCATGCGCCGATCTGCGACTCACGGGGGCGCGTCGCGAAGTAGCGCTCGGTCTCGATCCGCTCGACCTGCGTGATCGCACCGGCAAGCCGAACCTGACGTTCCTGCGCCAGCCACGCGAACACGATCGCTGCGCGTGGATTCGCCCGCAGTGCACGGCCCTTGGCCGAGTCGTGGTTCGTGTAGAACACGACGCCGCGGTTGTCGATCGCCTTCGCCAGTACGGTGCGGACCGCGGGACACCCGTCGGCGTCGACGGTGGCGAGCTGGATCGCGTTCGGCTCCAGGACGTTCGGGTCGGCGGCAGCTGCGCCGAACCAGTTCTGCAGCTGCTCGAGCCAGGTTGCGGCGACGTCCCGCTCATCGAGGTGACCCCGGCGATAGCCGCGTCGCAGGTCTGCCGGATCAGTCATCGGCACCATCCTCGCACCTGCCACGAGCACCCGAATCGGGATGTGAGCAGAATGGGAGGCGCGGATGCGACCCGTCCGTCGAAGCCCCGCTCTACCGCATTATCAGCATCAGCGCCCATAGCCCGGACTACCTGATCGGAGCAACGTCTATGGCAGACGACTACAGCCCAGGTCTCGAAGGCGTCATCGCCTTCGAGACCGAGATTGCCGAACCGGACAAGGACGGCGGCGCGCTGCGCTACCGCGGCGTCGACATCGAGGATCTCGCCGGCCACGTCACCTTCGGCAACGTCTGGGCGTTGCTCGTCGACGGAAAGTTCGGCCCAGGCCTCCCGCCCGCGGAGCCGTTCCCGATACCGGTGCACACCGGTGACGTCCGGGTCGACGTGCAGGCCGCTCTCGCGATGCTCGCCCCGGTCTGGGGCTATCGCGCGCTGCTCGACATCAGCGACGAAGAAGCCCGCGAGCAGCTCGCCCGCGCTGCGGTGATGGCGCTGTCCTACGCCGCGCAGTCGGCTCGGGGTTTGGCGAACCCGGCCGTCCCACAGGCTCGCATCGACCAGTGCAACACGATCATCGAGCGTTTCATGACCCGCTGGCGCGGTGAACCGGATCCCGCCCACACCAAGGCCGTCGACGCCTACTTCGTGTCGGCCGCCGAGCACGGCATGAACGCCTCCACGTTCACTGCCCGGGTCATCGCCTCGACCGGCGCCGACGTCGCGGCCGCGATGTCCGGCGCGATCGGCGCGATGAGCGGCCCACTGCACGGCGGTGCCCCGGCGCGCGTGCTGCCGATGGTCGAAGAGGTCGAGCGGGCCGGCGACGCGAAGAAGGTCGTCACCGGCATCCTGGACCGGCACGAGCGCCTCATGGGCTTCGGGCACCGCGTGTACCGTGCCGAGGACCCCCGCGCCCGCGTCCTGCGCCGGACCTGCAAAGAGCTCGGCGCGAAGCGGTACGAGGCGGCCGAGGCTCTCGAGCAGGCCGCGCTGGCCGAGCTGCGTGAGCGTCGCCCCGATCGCCCGATCGAGACCAACGTCGAGTTCTGGGCTGCGGTGATTCTCGACTTCGCCGAGGTGCCGCCGCACATGATGCCCGCGATGTTCACCTGTGCCAGGACGGCCGGGTGGTCGGCGCACATCATGGAGCAGAAGAAGACCGGCCGCCTCGTTCGCCCGTCCGCCCGCTACATCGGCCCCGATCCGCGCAAGCCCGAGGACGTCGAAGGCTGGGCCGACATCGTCCACGAGTGAGCGGCCGGGGCGGCTCACTCGATGCCGCCTCCCCGGGCTGAGCCGCCTCCCCGGACCTTCACTGTTGTCGTCACCTGTCAGCGTCGCGGCAGTAAGGCTCGTATTTCCTCGATTGCGCCTTCTCAGTTCTAGCCGAAGGTTTTGCCTTCGCCTCGGTAAGTGGGAACGGATTGCGTGATTACCCCGCCCTCGACGACGTGGATCATGGCGAGGCGCTCGTTGAGTTCCCCGGCCTTGGCGTGCCGGAACCACACGCGATCCCCCACGCGCAGCGATTCGGCCGGCTTGCCGCGCACCGGGGTCTGCACCTCGCCGGCGCCTTCGGTCCCGAGCAATTTCAGTCCCCGCAGCGCAGGGCTGGGCAACCGCGTCTTCCCGGCTGGTCCGGACGCCACGTAGCCGCCGCCGAACAGGGTGGCGATTCCCGGCGCCGGACGCCGCACCACCGGCAACGCGAAGAACAGGGCCGGCCGCGCCACGAACGCGCGGTAGCCGTCGAACAGCGTCGGCACGAACAAGCCCGATCCCGCCGTGACCTCTGTGACCGCCGAGTCGCCCGCGCTCACCTCGAGGCTGCCGGTTCCGCCGGAGTTCACGATCTCGAGTGCGCCGACGACCTTCTCGACGGCCTCGACCACCGCGCTGCGTCGCTGCGCCAGCTCCGCTGCCGACCGCTTCTTCACGAACCGGACCGCCGGTGACGTGTCGGGCAGACCGGCGATCTGCGCCTCGTAGAACATCACCCCGACGACGCGGAAACCCTGGGCGTCAGCGGTCCGCGCCAGCACCGACGCGTCGAGCGGCGTGCGCAACGGCGATCGGCGTACCCCGAGGTGCAACCGTCCGACTCGCAGCGAGGCGTCGATGTCGAGGCACAGGCGCAGCGGCGCAGACCGCGACTCGGCGCGTAACAGCGCGAGCTGCTCCGGGCCGTCGATCATCAGCGTGATGGCGTCGAGCAGTACCGGGTCGCCGGCCAGCTCCCGCACGGCGCGACGGTTCGCGGTCGGGTAACCCATGAGCACGTCGCGAACGCCCGAGTGCACGAGCCAGATCGCCTCGTCCAGCGAGTAGGCCATCACGCCCGCGAAGCCGGGCAGGGTCAGCACCGACTCGAGCACCGCCCGGCAGCGCACCGACTTCGAGGCCACCCGCACCGGTTTGCCGTCCGCCCGCCGAACGAGGTCGAGCGCGTTCGCGCGCATCGCGGCCTCGTCCAGCGCTGCCAGAGGCGGATCGAAGTCGGCCGTCGCCTCGCTGAGGGACGTCAGGTCGGTCAACTCTACCCGATCGCGCACCGGCCGGACGTTACCCGTCCGACCGCACGGATCCGTAGCGCCGCAACCAGCGCTCGTGCAGCTCGACCTGCGCGGCGTTGACGTCGCGCATCGCCCGGGCGATCCGCAGGAACGTCCGAGCCGCCCACTCCGTGGCCGTCATCGCCCCTCGTTCCGCCACGCGATCATCGCGCCGACGCTGTACTCGGGGTCGCGCGTATCCGGCGCGAAGCCCAGCACGACCGCGAGCCCCGCCAGCGCAAGAGCCACTAAGACCACCACCAGAATCACGATTCCTGTCATGGCAGTAAGTCTTCGGCCATTTGGATCCTGCCGCGAGCGACATATTGTCGAGGTGTGTTGAAAAACTGCCATCGTTCGTGGCAAGGTCGACCCATGGCCCTTCGACCCACCATCCGCAGCGTCTCCGTCGTCGCCGTGCCCGGGGTCGCGCCATTCGAGCTCGGCATCGTATGGGAGGGCTTCGGGGTGGACCGGAGCGACGACGGCATCCCGACGTACGAGTGCTCGCTCGTCTCGCACACGCCGACGGTCACCACCAGCGGCGGGTGGACGATCTCCACCCCGCACCGCCTCGATCACGCTGACACCGCCGACCTCGTCGTCGTGGTCCCGGCCGAGGGACGCGTCGACGACCTCGACGGGCCCGAGTTCGCGCCGGTCCTCGACCTGCTGCGGCGCACCGTCGAGCGGGGCGCGACGGTGATGAGCCTCTGCTCGGGTGCGTTCCTGCTCGGCGCGGCCGGACTGCTCGACGGACGCGACTGCACCACCCACTGGCGGCACGCCGCCGAACTTGCCCGGCGCCACCCCAACGCCCGCGTCGACCCCGACGTCCTGTTCGTCTGCGACGGCCCCGTGCTCACCTCGGCCGGCACCGCAGCGGGCCTGGATCTGTGCCTGCACATCATCCGGACCGACTACGGCGAAGAGGTGGCCCGTAAGGTGGCCCGGCGCATGGTGATGCCACCGCATCGCGACGGCGGCCAGGCGCAATACATCGACGCGCCAATCCGCACGCGCCCCGCTGACACCCTCGCCCCGCTGCTCGATGAGCTGTTGTATGCGCTGACCGAGGATCACACGATCGAGTCGCTGGCCGCCCGGTGCGTCATGAGCCCGCGCACGTTCGCCCGCCGGTTCCGCGACGAGACCGGCACCACCCCGCATCTGTGGCTGACCCGTCAACGCGTCCTGCTCGCCCGCCGGATGCTCGAGACCGGCACCGATTCGATCGACGCCGTCGCGCAGCGGTGCGGGTTCCAGAGCGCCGCCATGCTGCGTCACCACTTCGCGCGGATCGTCGGTACGTCGCCCTCTGCGTATCGCCGGGTGTTCCTGAGCGACGACCTGCGGGATGCGACGATCTCAGCGTGAGCGACGCAAGCGGTGCAAACCAAGGGCATGGCGCCTTCGGCGGCCCGAACGGAGTGAGGGCGTGACTGTTTGGACGAACTGGGCGGGAACGGTTCAGGCCGACGTTGCCGTGGCCGAACCCGCGACGGTCGGGCGGCTGCAGGAGCTGGTCGCGGGCGCGGCCGAGCGTAGGCAGCACGTCAAACCCATCGGCGCCGGGCACTCCTTCACCGCGATCGGCGCGACGGACGGCCTACAGCTGCGCCTCGACCGCCTGGCCGGCATCGTCCACGCCGACCGCACTACCGGCCAGGTGACCATCCACGCCGGCACCCGCCTGCACGCGCTGAACGAGACGCTGTGGCAGCTCGGGTTGTCCATGACGAACCTCGGCGACATCGATGTCCAGACGATTTCCGGCGCCATCTCGACCGGGACGCACGGCACCGGCGTTAGGCTCGGCGGCCTCGCCACGCAGGTCCGTGCCCTCGACCTGGTGCTCGCCGACGGGTCGCTGCTGACCTGCTCCGCGAGCGAGAACCCGGACGTCTTCGCCGCGGCGCGGATCGGCCTCGGAGCCCTCGGCGTGATCGCGACAGTGACGCTGCAGTGCGAGCCGGCGTTCGCGCTCGCGGCCGCGGAATCGCCGGCGTCGCTCGACGATGTGCTCGGCGAGCTGGATCAGCTCGTCATCGGCAACGACCACTTCGAGTTCTACTGGTTCCCGCACACGCGCCGGGTGCTGACCAAGCGCAACAACCGCGTGCTGCCGGGCACCGAGCTGCGACCGCTGCGCCGAGTGCGCAGCTGGCTCGAGGACGGACTGCTCTCCAACACCGTCTTCGACCGGATCAACCGGGCGACCACCCGGCGCCCCGCCCTGATTCCACGGGCGAACCGGGTCGCCGCCGCCGCGCTGTCCGCCCGCGACTTCATCGACCGCTCCTACCGGGTGTTCGCCTCCACGCGGACCGTCCGATTCCGCGAGATGGAGTACGCGGTACCGCGGGCGGCGGTGCCCGACGTGCTCGCCGGGATCGCGGCCCATCTCGAACGAAGCGGCGAGCAGATCGGCTTTCCGGTCGAGGTGCGCTTCGCCGCCGAGGATGACGTGTGGCTGTCGACGTCGTACGGCCGCGAGACCGGCTACGTCGCGGTGCACCAGTACCACCGACGCGATCATGAGCCGTACTTCCGGGCCGTCGAGAAGATCGCCATGGACGCCGGTGGCCGGCCGCACTGGGGCAAGTTGCACTACCGCGACGCCGAGTCGCTGCGCGCCGCCTACGAGCACTTCGACGACTTCGTCGCCGTCCGCGACCGGCTCGACCCGGAACGCCGGTTCGGCAACGACTACCTGACGCGTGTGCTGGGCAGCTGATAGGCGAGGCCGTCCCCGATACCGCACCGAATGTCTGATCGACGCTCGCCGGCCCGACATCGACGCAGCGCTCGCCGCGCAAGCCAGCAGGCTCCGGATGGGAGGATTTCGCCGTGGCCGACGCTCAGATCGAGATCCCCCGCACCATGCGTCCGAAGGACGGACGGTTCGGGTCGGGCCCCTCGAAGGTTCCCGCAGCCGCGGTGGCCGAACTCGGCGCGACCGGCGGCACGTTGCTCGGCACCAGCCACCGGCAGGCGCCGGTCCGTGACCTGGTCGCCCGGATCAGGGCTGGATTGACCGAACTGTTCAGCGTGCCCGAGGGGTACGAGGTCGTCCTCGGCAACGGCGGTTCGACCGCGTTCTGGGACGCCGCTGCCTTCGGGCTCATCCGCGAACGCTCGGCGCACTTCGTCTGCGGCGAGTTCTCCAGTAAGTTCACCGCGGTCACGAAGGGCGCCCCCTTCCTCGGCGAGCCGCGTGTGCACGCCGCCGAGTACGGCAGCGCCCCGGCGCTCGTCCCCGTCGCCGATACCGACGTGTACGCGTGGCCGCAGAACGAGACGTCCACGGGCGTAGCCATGCCTGTCCGCCGCATCGCCGGCGGTGACCCGAACGCGCTTATGCTCGTCGACGCGACGTCCTCGGCCGGCGGGATGCCCGTCGACATCGCCGAGACCGACGTCTACTACTTCGCGCCGCAGAAGGCGTTCGCCGGCGAGGCCGGCATCTGGCTGGCCGTCTGCTCTCCCGCCGCTCTCGAGCGGATGGCCGAGGTGCGCGCGGGCCGCTGGGCGCCGCCGTCGCTCGATCTCACGATCGCCCTCGAGAACTCCCGCAAGGACCAGACCTACAACACCCCGGCGATCGCCACGCTCTGGTTGATGGCCCACGAGGTCGAGTGGCTGCTCGGCCACGGTGGCCTGCCCTGGGCAGCCACGCGCACTGCCGACTCCTCACGCCGGCTCTACGCGTGGGCCGACGCCTCGTCCTACGCCACGCCGTTCGTCGCCGACGCAGCCCTGCGCAGCCCGGTCGTCGGCACGATCGACTTCGACCCGTCGGTGGATGCCGCGGCGGTAGCGGCGGTCCTGCGCGCGAACGGGATCGTCGACACCGAGCCCTACCGCGCCCTCGGACGCAACCAATTACGGATCGGCATGTATCCCGCAGTCGAGCCCGACGACGTCGATGCCCTGACGCAATGCATCGATCACGTGGTCGAAAAGCTCTGAGCCCCCGTGGCGGTCGAGCGGCGCGCGGCGTGTGCTGCACCGATTCGGCGGCGTGCCCGCTTATCGTCGGCCCATGCGTCAGCTGCGCTTCGTCCGAACCTCCGAGGACGCCGCCCACCTCGTCCTTGCCACCACCGACAACAGCGAGCAGTTCGCGCTGTCCGTAGACGCTGCGCTGCGCGCGGCCGTGCCGGTGGAACCGATGGCTGCGCCGACCCAGCGACCGGCCGCACTGGCGACCGACCCGCCAGCCGAACCCACAGCCGCCACAGAGATCGGCCCCCGCGAGATCCAGGTGCGAGTCCGCGGCGGCGAGTCACCGCAGGCGCTCGCGGACTCCCTCGGCGTGCCGCTCGAGCGAGTGATGCGGTTTGCCGGCCCCGTCATGGACGAGCGGCTGCGCATCGCCGACGAAGCCCGGCGTGCTCGGGCCCGCCGAACCGTCCCGGCCGGCACCGAGAGCAACGTCGTCGTGTTCGGTGAGGCCGTCGACGAGCGGTTCACGGCGCACGGGATCGCGCCCGCCGACGTCGCCTGGGACTCCCACCGCCGCGAGGACGGCGAGTGGATCGTCGCAGCGGCGTGGATCGGCGGCGAGGGCACGCACACCGCACAGTGGGTGTTCCACCGCAGCTCCCGGTCGGTGACCGCGGTCGACGACACGGCCTCGGACCTGCTCAGCGACCGCCCGATCCGTCCGCTCGCCCCGCCGGCCGCTCCGCCCGAGCGGCTCTCGCTGGCCTCCGCCCCACGCCTTGCGCCCGGTGTCGTCGCGTTCCCCCCGATGCCCGAGGCCCACACCGGCCCGCTGCCGCGCTACGAGGACGTCTTCGATCAGAACGCCACTCCGCAGGGGCCACGGGACGTCCCGCCGTTCCTGTCCGAAACGGCTGAGCTCGAGTTCGACGCCCCGCCCTTGCCGCTGGGGATCACCGACCCGACGACGCGGCCGGGCGCTGCCCCGTCGTCGCTCACCAATATCCACCGCACGAAACGTGACGAGTCCGACGAGGACCGCGCCGCGCGCGCCCGCGTCCCGTCGTGGGACGACATTCTGCTCGGGGTGCGGCGCAAGCAGGACTGAACGTTGGCTGACCAGCACGCCAGCCCGACCGCTGTCATCTCGCGCTGACGCGCGCCGCCTGCTCGGCGAGGTAGTTGCGCTCACGGGCGTTGCCAGTGCCAGCCGCAGCCGCGGCGTAGCACCGTGCCGCCGCCGCGAGGTCACCGGTGCCCTCGTACAGGTGCGCGCGAACAGCGTGCAGGCGGTGGGAGTCGTGCAGCTCGAACCCCTCCAGGAGGGCGAGGCCTGAGGCAGGTCCGTCCACCATTGCGACCGCAACGGCACGGTTGAGGCGGACCATCGGGTTGCTCGTCAAGGACTCCAGTCTCGTGTACGTCTTCGCGATCTCCGCCCAGCGGGTCGAGGCGTGCGACGCGGCCTCGTCATGAAGCGCGGCGATCGAGGCAAGCAGCTGGTACTCGCCGATGCGGCCGGCGGCCAGGGTCGCGTTGAGCAGCTGCAAGCCCTCGCTTATGAGCACTCCGTCCCACGACGAGCGGTCCTGCTGGGCCAGCGGCACCAGAGCGCCGCCTGCAGCCGTACGGGCCGGCCGACGGGCCTCGGTGAGCAGCATCAGGGCGAGCAGACCAGCGACCTCGGGGTCGGTCGGAGCCTGATCGCGCAGCATCCGGGTCAGCCGGATCGCCTCGCCCGAGAGGTCGACGCGCGACAGGTCCGGCCCGCTCGAGGACGTGTAGCCCTCGTTGAACAGCAGATACAGGACCTCGCACACCGAGCGAATGCGCGCGGCCGGGTCGGTGGGAAGCTCGAAGCGGCGGCCGCGCAGCTTGGCCTTCGCCCGGCGGATGCGCTGCGCCATCGTCACCTCGGAGACGAGGTAGGCGGCGGCGATCTCGCGCGTCGTGAGGCCGGCGACCGCACGCAGCGTCAGCGGGATCGACAGCGTCGACGACAGCGTGTCATCGCAGCAGAGGAAGAGCAGCACCAGCGAGTCGTCCGACGAGAGCACCGTCGCTTCCTGGTGAACCGAGAGCGAGGCGGCGAGGTCCTCGCGCCGTCGGCGGGCATCCGTGCGGCGGTACTCGTCGACCAGCCGCCGGGAGGCCACCGTGATGAGCCACGCCAGGGGCCGGTCGGGCAACCGCGCCGGCCAATGCACAGCGGCGGCGGCGAGCGCCTCCTGCACCGCATCCTCGGCATCCGCGAAGTCGCCGTACCTGCGGGCGACGGCGCCGAGGGCCTGCGGCGCGAGCTCGCGCAGCAGACCCTCGACGTCGTCGGCAGGGTTCATACGCCCTCCTTCGTCGGGCGCTCACCCGGTGCTGTGCTTATTGGTGACCTCGCAAGCTCGGTCACACCTCGGGGTCAGGCGCGCTCAAGACCTGGCGTACCTCGATCTGCTGCTGGATCGGCACACCGCCCGGGCCGGGTGCGGCCGACGAGCGCGCGGCGATGTCGAGCGCACGGTCGAGGCTGTCGACATCGATCAGGCGGTAGCCCGCCAGCAGCTCCTTCGACTCCGGGTAGGGCCCGTCGATGATCCTCGGCGCGTTGACGCCGTCGGACACGACGAACTTCGCGACGTCCGGGCCGGCGAGGCCCTGCGCGTCGACCAGCTCGCCGCTGTCCAGCAACTCGGTATTGAGTGCATGTTGGAAGTCGATGTGGGCGCTCACGTCCTTCGGAGCCCACTCGGTCATGGGTAAGCAGCCCTCGAGCTCGACACCTCCGTAAGCCTGCAGGAGCATGTATCGCATGGGTTCATCCTCTCTCGGAACGGGCCGACGTGGCCGCACTTCACCCCAAGGTCGATGCTGACACGTCATTCTCGACACGGCTGCCGCGATTGGATGGGGGTGTGAACGAGGAGTTCGGGCACCCACGCCTGGCCGCGGTGTACGACGCGCTGGATCCAGATCGGTCTGATCTTGCGCCCTACCTGTCCTATGCCAGGAAGCTGGACGTCCGGCACTTGATCGACGTGGGTTGCGGAACGGGAACGCTGGCGCTGCTGCTCGCTCGGCAGGGTGTCACCGTGACCGGCGTCGACCCGGCGGTGGCGTCGCTTGATGTGGGAACTGGTTCTCGTTCAGCGACGGCACGTCGCTGGCCAGCGACGCAACGCTGCGCTACCGCGACCGCGAAGACCTGAAAGCTGCTCTCCACACCGCCGGATTCGACACGGCCGAGATCTGCGACGCGCCTGATCGGCCGGGCCGAGAATGGGTTGTGTTAGCGCGACGCCGCTGAGTCGGCCCTTGCGTCAGGCAAAGACAACCACGGTCTGTCCGACGCGTGCGGCGTTCACCCACCAGCTCCTCCGACGGATACCTCTGCGCGATACCCGAGGCCGGGACGTGACGGCGAGGCTGCCAGCACCGCCCGTCCGTTGCGCCGACAGTGAAAGTCGGTCGCTGGTTGTCGGTGTCACGACGTAGCGTCGAGCACCGTGACGACCCCACTCGTAGACCCCGGGCATTCCGAGGGCGGCACCACGGTCGCCACGCTCTTGCGGCTGCGGCAGTGGGCCCGTCCGCATCGTAGGGCGATGCTGTTGATGTTCGCCGCCGCCACCGGGGCGATGCTCTCGCAAGCGGTCATCCCGCTCGTCGTCGGCGCAGTCGTCGACGGCCCGATCCGCCATCACGACTACGCCGCGCTGTGGGCCCTGAGCGGCCTGGCACTCGTGTTCGGCGTTGCCGAGTCCGCGCTTTTCTTCGCGCGCCGCTGGGCGATGGCCAGCGCCGCATTGGGGGTCGAGACCGATCTGCGGCGTGACCTGTACGCGCACCTCCAGCGCCTGCCGGTGAGCTTCCACGATCGTTGGCCCTCGGGGCAGCTGCTCTCCCGCCTGACCACCGACCTGTCGACGCTGCGGCGCTTCATCGGCCTCGCCGCCGTTTTCCTCGTCGCCGATTCGCTGACCATCGTCGTGATGATCGCGCTGATGCTCAACATCCAGCTCTGGCTCGGCCTGATCGTCGTCGTCGCCATGGTGCCGCTGCTGGTTGGCACCCGCCGCTTCGAGCTGCGGTACAGCGTGGACGCTCGTCGGGCCCAGGATCTCACCGGCGACGTCGCGACCTCGGTGGAGGAGTCCGCCCTCGGGATCCGCGTGATCAAGGCCTTCGGGCGCCGGCCGCACATGCTCGGCCGCTTCACCCAGGACGTCGCCCGGCTGCGCGCCGCCGAACTGACCAAGATCCGCACACTCGGTTTCTTCTGGGCGCTGCTCGAGGGCTTGCCGCAGATCGTCCTCGGGCTGGTCGCTGTCGGCGGCGTCTACGCGACGTCCCAGGGCTCGATGACGCTGGGCGAGCTCATCGCGTTCGTGTCGCTGTTCTTGCAGCTGGTGTGGCCGATCATCATGCTCGGCTGGCTGCTGGCGCTGACCGAAGAGGCCGCCAGCGCCTGCCGGCGCATCTTCGAGGTGTTCGACACGCATCCGACGATCCTCGATCCCGAGCGTCCGGTGCCGGCCGAGGAGGGCACCGCACTGCGATTCGAGAACGTCTCGTTCCACTACGACGACTCCAGCGTCGACGTCCTACGCGGCGTCGACCTGGACATCCGGCCAGGCGAGACGATGGCGCTCGTCGGCGGGGTGGGCTCGGGCAAGACCACGATGACGGCCCTCGTGCCGCGGCTGTACGACGTCACCGGCGGGCGGATACTGATCGGCGGCGTGGACGTGCGCGACCTGCGGCTCGACCAGTTGCGGCACGCGGTCACCACCGCCTTCGAGGACGCCACCCTGTTCTCGGCGAGTGTGTACGAGAACCTCACCCTGGGCCGCGCCGGCGTCTCGCCTGCGGACGTCACCGAGGCCATCGAGGTCGCGCAGGCCGACTTCGTCCATGACCTGCCGTTCGGTCTCGAGACCCGGATCGGCGAGCAGGGGTTGTCGCTGTCTGGTGGGCAGCGGCAACGACTCGCTCTCGCACGCGCGGTGCTGGGCCGCCCGCGGGTGCTCGTGCTCGATGATCCGCTCTCCGCCCTGGACGTCCACACCGAGGCGCAGGTCGAGCAGGCTCTGCGCCGGGTACTGGCCGGCACAACGGCTCTCGTCGTCGCGCATCGCCCGTCCACCGTGATGCTGGCCGACCGGGTCGCCCTGCTTGCCGACGGCCGTATCGCTGCCGTCGGCACGCACACCGAGCTGCTCGAGCGCGTGCCCGCGTACCGCCGGCTGCTCGCCCAGTCGGCCGAACTTGAGGGAGTGTCGTCGTGAGCAACGCTCGCGGAGCGAATCGACGGTATGGCGGCTTCGGCGGCCCGAACGGAGTGCAGGCGTGACGAGCGTCGAGAACCAGACCGAGCCCGAATGGCACGGCCGGCTGACCCCTGACGCCGAGATCGCGGCGAGCAGGACCGACGCTTCCGACGACGCCAAGGGCAAGCTGCGGCTGCACGCCGACGGCCGGCTGCTGCTGCTCGACCTCGTCCGGCCCTACCGGCGCGGCATCCTCGGCGTGCTGCTGATCGCGTTCGCGCAGGTGAGCGCCACGATGGCCGCGCCATGGCTGATCGGCGTGGCCATCGACAGCTCCCTGCCCGCCGCCCGCCACGGCGACTACAGCTCGCTCACCGCCGTCGGCGTCGCACTGCTCGGGTGCGCGCTGCTCTCAGGAACGCTCCGCGCAGTGTTCGTGATCCGCAGCGGGCGCATCGGCCAGGCGATCCTGTTCGACCTGCGCCGGCGCGCGTTCGACCACGTCCAGAGCCTGTCGGTGGCGTTTCACGAGCGATTCACGTCCGGCCGTGTCATGTCTCGGCTCACATCGGACGTCGACACCCTCACCGAACTGCTCGACAGCGGTCTCGACGGCCTGCTGACCGCGGTGTTCAACAGCGTCGCCATCGCCGTGCTGCTGCTCTTCCTCGACGTCCCGCTCGCGTTGATCACCTTCGCGTCGCTGATCCCGCTCGTCCTGCTGTACCGCTGGTTCTCCCCGCGTGCCGCCGAGGCGTTCCGCACCACCCGGGAGACCGTCGCGACGATGATCGTGGACATCGTCGAGAGCTTCAACGGCATCCGTGCGGTGCAGGCGTTCCGTCGCGAGAAGCGCAACGACGCGATCTTTGCCCGTCTGAACGAAAGCTACCGCGACGCTAACAGCGAGACCTTCCGGCTCCAGGCCTGGTTCATCCCCGGCACCGCCCTGATCGGCAACGTGGCGACGGTCGGGATCCTGCTCGTCGGCGGCTACCGGGTATCGAACGGCGGCCTCGAACTGGGCGTGCTGACCTCGTTCCTGCTCTACCTGCGCCAGTTCTACGACCCGATGCAGGACGTCGGCGTCTTCTACAACTCGCTGCAGTCGGCCACCGCCGCCATGGCCAAGATCGCGGTCCTGCTCGCGCAACCGCCAGACGTCGCCGAACCGGCGACGCCGCAGAGCTGGGCCGCTCCGGCGCGCGGCGCGATCGACCTGGACGCCGTCGAGTTCGGCTACACCGCAGACCGTCCGGTGCTGCCGGCGTTGACGCTCCACATCCCGGCCGGGCAGACCGTCGCCCTCGTCGGCGCAACCGGGGCGGGCAAGACCACCGTCGCGAAGCTCATCTCGCGCTTCTACGACCCGACGTCCGGCTCGGTGTCCATCGACGGCGTCGACCTGCGCCGGATCGCCGACGCCGACCTGCGCAACACCGTCGTGATGATCACGCAGGACGGCTTCCTGTTCTCCGGCTCGGTAGCCGACAACATCGCCTTCGGCCGGCTCGACGCCGCCCGCGAGGACATCGTCGCCGCGGCCACCGCGGTCGGCGCGCACGAGTTCATCACCGCGCTGCCCGACGGCTACGACACCGATGTGCGCAAGCGCGGCGGCCGGCTGTCGGCCGGGCAGCGCCAGCTGGTCGCGTTCGCCCGTGCGTTCCTGGCCGACCCTGCGGTGCTGATCCTCGACGAAGCCACCTCGTCGCTGGACGTTCCGACCGAACGAGCCGTTCAACGTGCGCTGCGTACGGTGCTCGCCAAACGTACGGCGCTGATCATCGCCCATCGGCTGTCGACGGTCGAGATCGCCGATCGCGTCATCGTGCTCGCCGACGGCCGACTCGTCGAAGACGGCGCGCCGGAGGCCCTGGTGGCCTCGGGCGAGGGGCATTTTGCCGAGCTGCACACCTCGTGGCGCGACTCGTTGGTGTAGGCGGCGTCGGCGGCCACACACACTCCTACTGAGGTCCTAGTACGGGCGTCCTGCAGTTCAGACAGAGGCCGTCGCGCCGAGCCCACGCCGCATGGCAACCCCACGACCGGATCACCGGTCGATGCGCTGCACGACGCCGTCGGCCGCGCCGGTGATCCAGAGCCGCTTCCCGCCGGGTTGGACGGCCACGGTGTTCGGTTGCCGGACCGTCGGGTAGCGCGCGATCACCCTGGGGGCGTCGGTCGCGACGTCCAGCCCGACGACCTCGTTGCGCGCGGTCAGCGTCACCCACACGGTGTCGGTCGTGGCGTCGACCGCCATGCCGTAGGGCGCTCCCGGCAGGGCGAGCGTCCCGGTCCGCTTCAACGGGTCGACGCTGAACACGAGCATCTGGCCCCCGCGAGTGTCCGAGACGATCATCCGGTTCCCGCTGACGAGGTTGCCGTGCGTCGGACCTGCTCCGGCCGACACGCGGGCCGTGCGGGTCATCGTCGCCAGGTCATAGGTGCTCAGCGTGAACGCACCTACGTCGACGACGCCGATGGTGTCGCCGTCGGCAATGATGCCGCCGGGCTGTTTCAGGTCGGCGATCGTCTTGACCACCTTTCCGCCACGCACGATGGAGATCGATTTACCGAACTCGTTGCCGACGACGATGTCGCCGTTGCCCGCCTCGGCGGCGTCGTGCGGCTGCTTCTGGACATTGTTCGCCCGCGTCGCCCCGCCGGGCAGCGACACCTGCACGATCTGGTTCGCGGTCTCGGCCGGGACGAGTACCGGACCGCCCGGCCGGCCGAGCTGCAGATGCCGCACCGAACCGGGCAAGCTGACCGAGCGACGCACGGCCAGCGTCAGCGAATCGAGCAGCAGCAGGCGATCGGGGTTGCGGACGGCCACCGCGACGAGCTTCGTCGTGGGGTCGTAGACGATGCCCTCCGGCTCGGCGCCGACCGGCTTGCTCGTCCCCGCCGGAGCGCTGGACGTCGCCGGCGCAGTGGCCGGTTCGGCCGCACCGGGGCCTTTCTGCTTCCCGCCGCCGCTCCCGCACGCCACCAAGCCGGCAACGGCGGTGACTACGGCCAGTGACACACCTAGACGGCTGATTCCGCTCATGCCACCGAGTCTGCCTCAGCCGCGTCCTGATCCGTGGCGCACGACACATTGCCAACAGATTTGCGAAATGGGGAACCGCTACGGGGGGCGATCGCGAATCCCCTTCTGACCGACACACTCAGGAGGATGCATCATGCGCGTCATCAACAAGGTTCTGGCCGGTACGGCCGCAGTCGGCCTCGCGGCCACCATGGCCGCCTGCAGCAGCAGCGGCGGCAGCAGCAGCAAGCCGGTGAAAGAGGGTGCCTTCACGACCCTGACCGGCAACAGCACCACCGTGATCCCCGACCCCGGCTTCGTCGCGGCGCTCGGCAAGCTCAAGGTCACGCCGGGTCTGGTCGGCAAGGCCAGCATGGCCAACGGCGGCTTCTCCTTCCCGATCACCGGCGGTCACGCCACGATCTACAAGCCGGGCACCACGGCAAAGGGCACCCCCTACGTCCAGGGCGAGATCGACCACATGGGGTCGGGCCTGTCGCTGACGGCCGGCGGCATCAAGGTCGAGCTGACGAACTTCGTCGTCGACCCCGGCAACAACTCGAAGCTGACCGGTGACGTCTCGGCCAACGGCAAGAGCGTGGTCAAGGGCGCGAAGCTCTTCGACCTCGACGGCAGCACGCTGAAGGCCCCGTCCATCTCCGGCGGCGTCGCCACGCTGCAGGGCACCACGATCTACCTTTCGACGGCCGCAGCAGGCCTGCTGAACAGCACCTACAAGCTCACCGGCGCCAACGCGCTCAAGGGCGGCAACAAGACCGGTGTGAAGATCGGCACCGCGGTCATCAAGGCCACGGGCAAGTAAGTACCACCGCACGACTGCGAACGGGCGGTCACGGGAGAAAGCCCGGGGCCCCCCGTTCGTGTTTTTTAGGGGAAGTGGGCGAAAGCGAAGGCTGCGGGCGTCGCGGAGTTTCACAAGGCGACG
>JBPCOE010000048.1:0-69711 GCA_051000605.1 Jatrophihabitans sp. | reverse complement strand
CGTGGCTGATCCTCCTGGCCAGGTGTCGCTATGACGTCACCCAGCCAGCACGATCCGTCCCGCGAAAGCGTCCGACCCGGCGCCTAGACTTGGGTCGTGGCAGGGCGGATCCGGGACGAAGACATCGCTCTGGTCCGTGAGAGGTCGCAGATCGACGACGTCATCGGCGAGCACATCCAGCTGCGCAACGCCGGCGGCGGCAATCTCAAGGGCTTGTGCCCGTTCCACGACGAAAAGTCCCCGTCGTTCAACGTCACGCCTTCACGCGGGCTTTACCATTGTTTCGGCTGCCAATCGGGCGGCGACGTCATCCGCTTCGTCCAGGACATCGAGCACATCGATTTCAGCGAGGCCGTCGAACGGCTGGCCACTCGCGCCGGCGTCCAGCTGCGCTACGTCGAGGGCGGCCCGGTGCAGGGCCGCAATCACGGGCAGCGAGCCCGGCTGATCGAGGCGCACGCGGCCGCCGCGCAGTTCTACGATGAGCAGTTGCGCAGCGCCGAGGGCTCGACGGCGCGCGAGTTCCTCGCCCAGCGCGGCTTCTCGGGCATCGACGCCGCGAAGTACGGCTGTGGATACGCGCCATCGGGGTGGGACGCGCTCACCCGCCATCTGCTCGCCCGCAAGTTCACCGCGGCCGAGCTGACGCTGGCCGGGTTGTCCCGCGAGGGCGGGCGGGGCAACCTGATCGATCGGTTTCACCGCCGGTTGCTGTGGCCCATCCGCGAGGTCAACGGTGACGTCGTCGGGTTCGGCGCGCGGCGCCTGTTCGACGACGACCGCGTCGAAGCGAAGTACCTGAACACCCCGGAGACGCCGATCTACAAGAAGAGCCAGCTGCTCTACGGCGTCGACCTCGCCAAGCGTGAGATCGCGCGCAAGCACCAAGCCGTCATCGTCGAGGGCTACACGGACGTCATGGCGTGTCACCTGTCCGGCGTGACCACCGCGGTCGCCACCTGCGGCACCGCCTTCGGCTCGGATCACGTGTCGGTGATCCGGCGGCTGCTCATGGACTCCGACACGTTCAGCGGCGAGGTGATCTTCACCTTCGACGGCGACGCCGCCGGCATGAAGGCCGCCGAGCGCGCCTTCAACGACGACCAGAAATTCATGGCTCAGACGTACGTCGCGATCGAGGCGACCGGCATGGACCCGTGCGACTTGCGGCTGAAGTCCGGCGACACCGCCGTACTCGATCTGGTCGCCCGCCGCATCCCGCTCGTCGAGTTCGTGCTGCGAGCGGTAACCGGCCGCTTCGACCTCGACACAGCCGAAGGGCAGAGCGCGGCCCTCGACCGCAGCATCCCGCTGGTGGCGCAGATCAAGGACCAGTCGTTGCGCGACGAGTACGCCCGGCGGCTGTCGGGACTCGTCGGGTACGACGACCCGATGCGGGTCGTCACGCGCGTCCGCGGGCTGGTGCGCTCTACCGAGAGGCGCGCGGTCACCGTCCCGCCTGAACCCGCGCCCGACCCTCAGAAGGTGGACGAGAAGGTGGCGTGGGTCGAGCGCGAAGTGCTGAAAGTGGCCCTGCAGCTACCGGCCGTCGCGGGCCCGGAGTTCGACACGCTCGCGCCCGAGGCTTTCCTCGTCGACGCGCACCGCCAGGTCCGGGCGGCGATTGCCGCAGTCGGCGGTACCGCTTTCGGCGTCACCGGCCCGTCCTGGACCCAGGCCGTCCAGGCGCACATCGACGACGAACGCGTCCGCAACGGGGTGGCGGCACTGACCGTCGAGCCGCTGCGGTCGGGCGCCGAAGGGCGCGAGCACTACGCCACCTCGATCGTCGCGCGGATGGCCGCGACGGTCGTGCAACGCCAGATCGCCGCCCTCAAATCCAAGGTGCAGCGGATAAACCCCCAGGAGCACGAGGTCGAACACAGCCGGCTGTTCGGTGAGCTGATCGCGCTCGAGAGCTATCACCGCAACCTGCGCGAACGCGCAATCGGCAGCAGCTGATGGCGCTGTTCACCCGTCGCGACCGGCCGCCGGCCGAACTCGTTGCGCTGCTTGGTCCCGACGAGCGCGTTGTGTCCTGGGCAGACACCGCCGACGAGACCGTCATTCTCGCGTCGTCGCTCGGATTGTGGTGGCCCGAGCTCGACGGCCCGCGCCGAATCTCGTGGCAGTACGTCGACAAGGTTGTGTGGCACGACCACGTCTTGTCGGTGACGGAGGCCGACGTCGTGGACGACACATTGCTCATCGACCGGCGGCCGGTCGCCGCGCGGCTGAGCGTCCCACGGGATCTGCCGCCGACGGTCCGCAAGCGCGTCGAGTCGAACATCGTCAGGACCGAGTTGCTGACGATCGCCGGCGGGGCGGTGCGCTTCGTCGGCCGCCGGCAGCCCGGCCGCGACGGCGTCTACTGGTGGGCCCGACTCGAGCCCGGCACACCCGACACCGAGCGGGTGCGCTCGGCGGTCCGGGCCCGGCTCGCGATCCTGCGCGCGGCCAACTGATCGGTTACCGGCGGTGCCCGTTCTGCTGAGCGGTGGAATGTTCGGCGCCGCCCCCCGCCCCGCCGCTCAGCCGGGCGCCGACGGCGTGCCTGGCGTGCTGCACACGTCGGTCGAGTCTGGCCTGCACGACGCCGGCCGTCGACTGCACGGTCTGGCTACCGGCGACTCGGCGGCCGAGGCGGACGATGGTTTCATAGCGTTCACGCCCGGCGCGCGCGCCCAGCGTATAGCCGACCGCCGCGTAGACGACGTTGGAGAGCTTCACCGCTCACTTCCCCTCTGAAGTGGTTCTCGCCAGGCTAATCGCTTCGGTGGGCCGTGCCTCCTTCGGCGGTAACCTGGCGGCGGACGGTGCCTGCCGTGGGTTATCCTCGACCGGTTGCCCGGCGCGGGCAGTGACGGTTGATCCCCCGTAGCTCAATTGGCAGAGCATTCGACTGTTAATCGAAGGGTTACTGGTTCGAGTCCAGTCGGGGGAGCTGAAGGCCCCGGATTCCGGGGCCTTCTTGCATTACGGCTCGATCAATCATCTTTGAGTCATCTTTTACGGATGGCGAGAGGTGACCCGTGGGACGCCCAACGCTGCGGTGGGGACCGCCGGCAGAACCCTGTTCGTGTCCACGTCCGACGGCCGGGTCCAGGCCCGCGCGAAGTTCCGGGACTTCGACGGCGGCATCCGGCCGGTCTCGAAGAACGGCCGGTCGCGGGCCGCGGCCGAACGGCGCTGAAGATTGAGCCGACCAACCGGCAGGCGCCAGGCGGCACCGGTGCGATCGCCGCATCGTCGGACGTGTCGGAGCTGGCGCGGCTGTGGCTCGAGGCGCCGCACGGCGTGTCTGTCGGGGATGTTCGGCCTTGCGATCGAGGACGGCGCGGTGTCCGTCAACCCGGTGCGCGACTCTTCGACGCGGATCAGCGTCCACCCCCGCCTGTGTCCGTGCGAGGTAGCCCCGGGTCATGGTGCGCCACAGCTGCGGGCGCTGTAGGGATCGGTGAGCGCGTGGAGGGACCAGGGCCGCGTGCGGCGAATGGTTAGACATGCGTCTAGGCATTTTGTCGGTCGCTGCTTGCCAGGTTGTCGGTCGCTGCTTGCCAGGCGCGCCGGCTATCGGTATGCCTACCTTGGTAGGTCCGCTACGCGAGTTTCATCGCTTTGTTCCCAGCCGAGGTGGCCGATCGTGCGAATCCGTGCAGTTGTCAGCGTTCTTCCAGCGTGCGTCCTGATGGGTTCGGCGCTGACCGCGGCCGGACCCGCGGCCGCGTCCGAACGGCACGCCGACGCAGGTCACCAGATCAAGCAGCCGACCGCGACTGGTGCTGGCGGGGCCGTCGCGTCGGCCGATCTGGATGCGAGCAAGGCGGGCATCGAGGTCCTGCGCCATGGCGGCAACGCGATCGATGCCGCGGTGGCCACGGCGAGCACACTCGGGGTGACCGAGCCGTTCGTCGCGGGACCCGGCGGTGGCGGGTACATGGTCATCTACCTGGCCAAGCAGCACCGCGTCGTCACCCTGGACGGCCGTGAGAAGTGCCCGGCCTCGTGCACCAAGAGCCTGTTCATCGATCCGGGCACCGGCAAGCCGCTGCCCTTCGAGCAGGCCCGCCGGTCCGGGCTCTCGGTGGGCGTGCCGGGGATGGTCGCCACATGGGCCACCGCGATCGCCCGCTACGGGCGGCGCTCCTTCGGCGCCGATCTGCAGCCTGCCGCCCGGGTCGCCGATCACGGTTTCAGGATCGACGGCAACTTCGCGCAGCAGGAGCAGGCCGCGCTGGCCGATCTGCAGAGCTTCCGCAGCAGCCGGTCGCTGTTTTTGACCAAGTCCGGCCAGCCGCTACCGGTGGGCAGCATCTTGCGCAATCCGGGCCTGGCTCGGACCTATCGGGCGCTGGCCCGCCACGGTCCGCAGTATCTCTACCGTGGGCCGCTGGGCCGCGACATCGCCAAGACGGTCCAGCACCCGCCGGTGGTTGCGGGCGTCGCGGGTTTCCCGGTCCGTCCGGGCGCAATGACAACCCGCGATCTGGCTCGCTACACGGTTGTTCGCCGCGCCCCGACGCACGTGACCTATCGAGGCTTGGACGTGTACGGGATGCCGCCCTCGTCCTCCGGTGGCCTGACTATCGGCGAGGCGCTGAATATTCTGTCCCGGTTCAAGCTGGCCGGCGAGCCGCGGACCAAGGCGCTGTTCCACTACCTGGAGGCCTCGCGGCTCGCCTTCGCCGACCGCAACGCCTACATCGGTGACACCGACTACGTGCACGTGCCACAGCGCGGGCTGCTGGACCCGAAGTACGCGGCGACCCGCAGCTGCCTGATCAAGTCAAGGGCGCTGGCCTCGCCGGTCGCTCCAGGCGATCCGTTCGGTCCCTACCGTGGGTGCGGCTCGAGCGCGAAGCCAGCGACGCCGGATAGCGAAGGCACCAACACCAACCACCTCGTCGTGGCCGACAGGTGGGGCAACGTCGTGAGCTACACGAACACGATCGAGCAGCTCGCCGGCAGCGGCATCACGGTGCCCGGGCGCGGGTTCCTGCTCAACAACGAAATGACCGACTTCGACTTCGCCCCGGCGCCCCCGAGCAGCTATGACCCGAACCTGCCAGCGGCAGGTAAGCGGCCGCGCTCATCGATGTCGCCCACGATCGTGCTCAAGAACGGCAGCTTCGACTTCGCGGTCGGCTCGCCGGGCGGCGCAACAATCATCACCACCGTTCTGCAAATCCTGCTCAACCACATCGACTTCGGGATGTCGCTGCCGGACTCGATCGCCGCACCGCGCGCATCCCAACGCAATGCCGCCACCTCCGACGCCGAGCCCGCCTTCGCCGCCAGCTCGCAGGCGGCAACTCTCACCTCCCGCTATGGCGAGTCGTTCAAGACCGTCACCGGCCCGGTATTGCCGCTCAACTCGTGGATCGGCAACGCGACCGGCATCCAGTCACTCGGCCACGACCGCTACCAAGCTGCCGCCGAACCGGTGCGCGATCAGGGCGGCAGCGCCCTGGTCGTCCGACCCTCGCGCTAATCCGGACGGCACCGAACGATCTCCCACGCGCCGAACCGGGGGGCCGCACATCACCCCCGGGCGCACGTCACCCCCGGGCGCACGTCACCCCCGGGTCCCGCGTCAACACACGGGACGCTGCCCGGGCCTGATCCTCTGGTACGGCGGCCCGGTAGTGCTCCGGGGCGGACTCGGCCTACGACTGAAGCCGGACAAACGTGCGTGCCACCTGTACGCGCGCGTCGGCTTCCAGAAGGTCTGCTCCGCAGACGCTCGCTGACCATGCTCACGCGGCTCTGACGTGCCGGTAGCCAGTGAGGATGTACCTGGCACCGCACGCTAGGTCTGACTCACCGATAGCCCGACGCGAACCTGCTGTCTTTGGATCGATTCGTCGGCCTTGCGGGCGGTGCTGCTTGCACGCGAGCGGTCGGGTGGCGTGACCTCATAGGAGCCTGCGCAAGAGGCGCCCATCACTGGCTTGTCCGCCCTGCCCGACCGCCGCGTGCCGACCCATCCGATGCAAGCGGAAGAGGTACGGCCATGACCAGCATGAGCGTGATAGCGCCGGGTGTCACCGGTGGCGTGGATACCCACGGCCAGACCCACCACGCCGCAGTGCTCGACCACGTCGGTCGGCAGCTCGGCGACCGGGAGTTCCCGACGACCCCAGCGGGTTACCGTCAGCTGCTGGCGTGGTTGCGGGGCCACGGCCCACTCGAGCGAGTTGGGGTGGAGGGCACCGGGACCTACGGCGCGGCGCTCGCCCGGCACTTGGGCAGCCACAGCGTGCCGGTCGTCGAGGTCGACCGCCCAGACCGTAAGGCCCGTCGAGCTAAGGGTAAATCCGACCCGCTGGACGCCTACGCCGCAGCGCGTGCCGCGCTGTCCGGGACCG
The DNA here is from genome assembly GCA_051000605.1 of Jatrophihabitans sp. Lineage (GTDB taxonomy): Bacteria > Actinomycetota > Actinomycetes > Mycobacteriales > Jatrophihabitantaceae > Jatrophihabitans. The sequence goes on along the minus strand of JBPCOE010000048.1, from coordinate 63,343 downwards.
CGGCCGGCACACCGAAGGCCCAGGACGGCCCGGTGGAAGCGATCCGGGCGCTGCGGGTAGTTCGCTGCGGCGCGATCAAGGCCCGCACCCAGGCGATGAACCAACTCAAGGCGCTGCTGGTCACCGCACCGGCCGAGCTGCGTGAACAATTGCGGCCGCTGACCACAACGGCACTGATCGCCACCTGCGCCCGGCTGCGCCCTACGACTGAGCTGGCCGACCCCGAACAGGCCATCAAGACTGCGCTGCGCCGGCTAGCCCAACGCCACCAGCACCTGTCCGAGGAGATCGTCGAGGCCGACACTGAACTCCGAACACTGGTAACCGCCGCCGCCCCCCGGCTGCTCGCGCTGCCCGGCGTCGGGATCGAGGTCGCCGGGCAGATCCTCACCACCGCCGGTGACAACCCCCACCGGTTGCGTTCCGAAGCCGCGTTCGCGCACCTGTGCGGCGTAGCCCCGATCCCAGCCAGCAGCGGCCGAACCCACCGTCACCGGCTCAACCGCGGAGGTGACCGCGCCGCCAACAACGCCCTCTACATCGTCGTACTCGGCCGGCTGCGCTACGACCCCCGCACACGCAGATACGCCGACCGACGCACCACCGAAGGCCTGTCCAAACCAGAGATCATCCGCTGCCTCAAGCGTTATGTCGCCCGCGAGATCTACAACCTGCTCGCTACCCACACCGCCGACGATCGGCCTACGACGCCCCCGACCACGTCAAGGGCGGCTTGACATGACCACCGCGACAGCTCGCTGCCTCTACGCCCTCCGGCCCCACGATCGACCCGGCTGCCAGCTGACCGCGACCGTCGCCTACGGGCCCACCATGCTGTGCTCGTCCTGCGACCAACAGCGCAGCACCGTCGGCAAAGGCCACGCCGCACGAGCGCTACCCGACACCATGCCCGACCCACTCGGCCTGCTCGCCGACGTCCACCACCAGCTCGACGACGCCGGCAAACGGCTGAACGCAGCAGTCACCCGCGCCCGGCAACACCACGCCACCTGGAGCGCCATCGCGACCGTGCTCGGCACCACGCGACAAGCCGCTCAACAGCGCTTCAACCGATCTTGACATCCATAGGAGCATCGATCCTTGCGCGGGACGCGCTGGGCGATCGATGACCGGGCACGGGATCGGTTTGGGGATCCCCTTGATGTCCGTACACTTGTCCGTACCGATAGGAGGAACGATGGCCGCAGCATCTGCCCGTCTAGAGTTTCGGGTCCGCCCAGAGCGTAAGTCCCTGATTGAGCGGGCAGCCGATCTCGTGCACGAGCCGGTGAGCGAGTTCGCCCGGACCGCAGCAGAGGAGAAGGCCGACCGCATCATCCGTGAGTACGAGGCCACGACCACGGTGCCAGCGGGATTCTTTGACGATCTATTTGACGCGCTCGACGCTCCGGCCAGCCCGAATGCAGCGCTTACCCGTGCCGGGAGCCGCGCCCGCGAGTTAGTCACCCGCGAGTGACGGATGATCTATCGCTCTGAGCGCCTGGATCCTTCACGGCACGAGTTACGCGACTTCACCTGTGGCGACGCGTCCCTAGACCTATGGCTGCGCGATCAAGCAGCTGCCGCCACCGCCCGGCGAACGGCCCGGACCTGGGTGTGGGTGGATGAGGATGGCGCCGTAGTCGGCTATTACGCGCTGGCCGCGCACCGGGTGGCCCGCGAGGACGTGCCGAACAACATCGGACGAGGCGGGCCGGTCGAGATCCCAGCCGTACTGCTTGCTCGACTCGCGCTGGCAGAGTCGCTGCGCGGAGGTGCGCTCGGCGCGGTTCTCCTCACCGACGCGCTCGAGCGGATTGTCGACGCCACGCAAACGGTGGCCGTGCGACTGGTCGTCGTGGACGCTCTGGACGAGCGGGTCGCCCAGTTCTACGAGTCGCTCGGATTCCGCCGCGTCCCCGACAGCCTGCTGCTCGTCCAGAAGATCACCGACATTGAGGCCGCACTCCGGAAACCGGAATGACCCACGAGCCCACCAACGCGTGCCGACCAAGGATCGGCTACAGGAACGGTCGCGGTGTGGAACAAGATCTCGCTGGTCGGTCGTGTGGTCCGGTTGATAGCGTCGGGCGTTGGTGGACTCGATCTCCGGGGTGAATCTCGAAGCACGGCCGTTGACCGGATGCTTGGTCTCGGCGCCACCGTCAAGAGCGAACACAGCGTGCCCGGACTAGTCAGGCCGTGGTGCCATACTGGCACCATGAAGCGGATGAATCTGCGGGATGTGCCCGACGATGTGTATGCCGCGCTATCCGAGGCGGCCTCGACAAATCGGCAATCGCTGAGCGCCTACGTCGTTGATCGATTGACTGAAGCAGCCCAGGTCGCGCGCCTCAGCGACTACCTCAACGGGTATCAGGCGGCGGACGCCAGTGGGGTCTCGCTCGAGGACGCGGTTGCGGCTGTTCGTGAGGTACGCGAAGCCTCGTGAGTCTCGCGGTCGTTGACGCTTCAGTACTGGTGGCGTTCTACCTCTCAGACGATCCACGACGTGGCGAGGTGGTGAATCGACTCGTAGCCGGTGACGCGCTGTACGCCCCCGCGCATCTGGACACAGAGGTCGTATCCGCCCTGCGCGGACTTGCCCGCGTCAAGCCGGCCGTCGAGCGAGCAGTGCCGACTGCACTGCGCCATCTCGCCGGAATCCCGATCCGGCGCATGCCGCTTGCACCGCACCTCAATCGCATGTGGGAGCTCCGCGCGAACGTCACCGCCTACGACGCTGCCTACGTCGCTCTCGCAGAACACCTCTCCGCGCCAGTACTCACCTGCGACGCGAAGTTGACCGCCGCCAGCGGGACGCGTTGCACCTTCGAGCTGATCACGTGATCACGATCGGCTCCGCATCCTCGATTTCAAGATCATCCGAACCAGAGTCATCCTTTACTCATCTTTTACCACCGATTAACAACAATTATGATCATGAATGATTGTCGCTGGATCGCCTGTGCAGCAAACGTTGTAGCGAATTTTCAACGATGATCAACTGTTCAAGATCAACTCGAAGTTGCTGGTTCGAGTCCAACCGGGGGGCAAGGTTCAAGGGACTGTGATCCGTAAGACGAAGGCGCTGGGCAGGAGCGTGCTCGTACGTAACGTCCGACTGCGGATGGCCGTCCGGCGATTGTGGGCCTGGGGGCTCTACCTGCGGTACCGATGGCACGCGCGGGGCGGCGTCGACGATCGCTTGATCGTGTTCGAGTCGTTCGTCGGGCGCAGCTACGCCGGTTCGCCGCGAGCGCTGTACGAGTCCATGCTCGACGATCCTCGCTTCGCCGACTACCGGTTTGCGTGGGCGTTCCGCGATCCGGAGCGTGCGACCAAATATGACGCTTTGCAAGATCCGCGGACCTCGATCGTCGCGATGCGATCGACCGGCTATTACCGCGCCTTCGGCAACGCACGGGTATGGATCAGCAACTCGATCCTCGCGCCGGAACTGGTCCCGCGCGAGCAGCTCTACGTGCAGACCTGGCACGGCACCGGGATCAAGCGGATCGGCTACGACGTCGCCGCCACAGCGCAGATGGCCATGAGCGGCAAGGCCGAGCTCGACGACCGATACCGCATCGAGGCGAAGAAGATCGATCTGTTCCTTTCTCCCGCGCCGTTCGGCACGACGGTCTTCGCGAGCGCATTCGGGTTCCCGGCCCCCGGCCCCGGCAACCCGCTCGTCGAAACCGGAAATCCCCGCAACGACGCGCTCGTCGCGGCGACACCGGCGCAGGTGGCGACCGCCCGGGCACGACTCGAGATCCCGGACGGCGCGTGCGCGGTCCTGTACGCCCCGACTTTCCGCGACGACCAGTACGACCCGCGCACCGGCTACGTCCGCGGCCAGCCGTTCGACTTGGAGACGCTCGCGGCCGCGCTCGCTCCCAGCCACGTGATCCTGCTCCGGTCCCACTATCTGGTCTCGGAGTCGACCGACCTTCGTCGCTACGGCGGGTCTGTGCGCGACGTGTCGGCGGTGGACGAGGTCAATGACCTCCTGTTGGCCAGCGATGTGTTGGTGACCGACTATTCAAGCGTGTGCTTCGATTTCGCGTTGCTCGACCGGCCGATGATCTTCTACGTCTACGACCTCGACCGCTACGGTAATGATCTGCGCGGCTTCTACTTCCCGGTCGAGGACCTACCCGGGCCATTGGTGGGCACGCAGGACGAGCTGGTCGCGGCGCTGTCCGATCCCCGGCTATCGGCGCGTTGGGCGCGTCGGCGCAAGGAGGTGCGAGACCTGATGTGTCCGCAGGACGACGGGCTCGCCACCTCGCGGACGCTGGACCTGATCCTGGCGCGACTCTCGTCATGAGCGTCATCGGCAGTAAGGACCGCTGGGTCACGACCACCGAGTATGTCCCGGCCCTGCGCTCCAGGACGTCGTCGGGGGGGCTGCTGGCCGCGACGTTCGCCGCGTACGTCGGCCTCGTCGTCTGCGCCGCGGCCCCCACCTGGGTCGGCGTTGGCGTGGCCGCAGCGGCCGTCGCGCTTCTCGAACTTGCGCTGGCGCGCCGGGCCGCATTCGTGCTGTGGGCGCTGCGCCGGGTGCAGTTCGCGACGATGACACGAGCGCTGTTCGCCGGGGCGGCGCTGGTCCTGTTCGCCGCGCGGACCATGCCCCAGCTGGCGGACTGGACGCTCGTGAGCGTCGGAGTGATTGCGATCGCGGGCGCCCTCGCCGCCGGTGCCGAGCAGGTCGTTGAATTCCTGCGGAACCCGCCGGTGCTGACCCGCAATCTTGCGGTCGAGGTGCCCGACGTGCCCCGGGCGCTGCCGAGGTTGCTGCGCCGGCCGGCGGAACTGACAGCGGCGACGGTCGCGATCATCGCGTTCGGACTGGCCGCCGCCGTGGGCGCTGAGCACAGCAGTGCAGTGGCCGGCATCGCGCTCGCGCTCGCGGCCGCGGCGGCGCTCGCCGTGCCGGGCTGCCTCGCCGGACACATCGCGACGCTGCACCGCCGCCGGGTACGGGCGCGGGTACGCGAGGCGATCGAACGGGCGTTGGACGAGCTGGCGCCAAAGGCCGCGCTGTACTACGGAAGCGATGCGGCGTGGCGGTACCAGCTCGAGATGTGGCTGCCGGTCATGGAGACGGTGCGACCCCCCGTGATCGTCGTGGTGCGCGATCTCGAGACGTTCCGGCTGCTGGCGCCCACCACGCTGCCTGTCATCTGTGCGCCCCGCGCCACCGCACTCATGCAGCTGCCGCTACCCAGCCTGCGGGCCGCGTTGTACGTCGCCAACACCGCGACGAACGTTCATTTTCTGCGTCGCCCGAACCTACGCAGCGTGTTTATCGGGCACGGCGACAGCGACAAGAGCGCCAGCTTCAACCCGATCACCCGGGTCTATTCCGAAATCTGGGTTGCCGGTGCCGCCGGGCGAGACCGCTACCGCCACGCCGGGCTGGACGTCGCCGACACCGCGTTCGTCCAGGTGGGACGCCCACAGCTGAGCGACCTGCCCCGCGCGCCCGACGACGAGCCGATGCTCACCGTGCTGTACGCGCCCACGTGGGAGGGATGGGGCGAGAATCCCAGCGACAGCTCGCTCGTCGACGTCGGCCCGGCCCTCGTACGCGAGTTGCTGGCCCGCCCGGGCGTGCGGGTGATGTATCGCCCGCACCCGCGCTCCGGCCATCGCGACCCCGCCATGCGCCGGGCCCACGCCGAAATAGTCCGCATGTTGCGCGTCGCCGGCGCGCGTGAGCACACGACGCCCGCCACGCAGCCGGCTTCCGCGGCCCGAGCACATCCGGACGCGCTGCAGGAGATGCTGGCCGGGCAGTCCCGAACCGACCCATCGGCGAGCACCGCGGCGTACGAGGAGTGGACGGAGCTCTATTGGCGCCAGCATCCGACCCATCGAATCCTCACCGCGCCGGCACCGGACTTGTTGAGCTGCTTCACCCACACGGACGTCCTCATCGCCGACATCTCTAGCGTGGTCACCGACTTCCTGGCCGCGGATCGTCCGTACGCGATCGTCAATCCGGGCTACCACGGCGAGGCGGAATTCCGGCTCGCCACGCCGTCCGCGACGGGCGGCTTCGTGTTGAGCCGAACGCTCGACGGCCTGGACGAGCTGTTGAGGGCCGGCGCCGGTGAACCGGACCCCACGGCCGTGCCGCGAAAGGCCGCAGCGCTGTACCTGCTCGGCCCCCGCCCGCCCGATGCGATGGAAGCGTTTCGTGCCGCGTTCGACCGCCTCACGCCCCGGGAACGGTGATGACCTGGGCGGCGTAGGCCAGACCCGCACCGAACCCGACCAGCAGGGCGAGCTGACCGGCGCGCGCGGTGCCGCGTTCGACAAGAGCGGACAACGCGATCGGTATCGATGCCGCGGACGTGTTCCCGGTGGTGGTGACGTCGGTGGCGGTGGTCGCCCGCTCGATGCCCAGCTTGCGCACGATCGCGTCGATGATGCGCAGATTCGCCTGGTGGGGCACGAAGACGTCGATGTCAGCGGGACGGATTCCGGCCCGGCGGCAGGCTTCTGCGGCGATCCGCGGGACCGTGTCGACCGCCCAGCGGAACACGGACTGACCCTGCATGCGCATCGGGCCGGGCGGCGCCTGGTCGCAGGCGATGAGTGCGTGGTGCTTTCCGTCGGAGCCCCAGACGACCGGGCCTATACCCGATCGGCCCTCGGGTGCGGGCCCGACCACCGCGGCCCCTGCGCCGTCGCCGAAGATGATGGACGTCCCAAGATCGGCGGGGTCGAGGTAGCGGCTCATGTGCTCCGCCGCGACGACGAGGACGTGGCGCGCCTGACCAGTGCGGATCATCGCGTCCGCCGCGGCCAGTGCGTACGTGAAGCCGCTGCAGGCGATGTTGATCTCGACGTGCGGACGGCCGGGCGCAAGCTGCTCGGCGACATGCGCGTTGTGCGGCGTGCCCGGCTCGGTGCTGCACGACGCCGTCAGCACGAAGTCGATCTCGGCACCCGAGCGTTCGATCGCGCGGCTACCTGCGGCCAGGGCCAGCTCGCCGATGCTCTGACCGCCGTGCAGACGGCGCAGCTCCTGGATGCCGGTGCGCTGTTCGATCCACTCGCTCGACTTGCCGAACGGGCGACCCAGCATCGTCGCGGTGACGATGCCGTCGGGGCGGGAGCCGGCGATCGAGAGCAGGCGGGATCCGCACCGATTCACGGGCGGGGCGGTCAACAGCATCGAAAACGGGACTCCTGCAAAGTGGTAGGACATCCAACTATCCGCATTACCGGCCGGTACGCGTAATCGACCCGGCGACCGACACCAACCCGTAAGACCTCCGGCCGCTCCGGCTCAGGCCGAGGGCGCGGCAGGGTCGGCGTCCGCGAGGTCCGCCGTCACCGGCCGAGCAGCTGGTCGACCTTCTCGACGTAGCGTTGCTTCGCGTCGTCCGCGGACGTCCCGGCGAGCGTCGTCCACGCCTCGTACTTGGCCTTGCCGACGAGATCGAACCGCCCGGGCTTCTTCGTCGCCGATGCTTCACCGGCCGTGGCCTGCTTGAACAGCGAGTAGAGAGCGAGCAGGTCGTCGTTCGACGGCTTGGTCGTCAACGTCTTGACGTCGACCTGCGCCTTCTCGAAACGCTGCTGAACGTCGGGCATCGTCGTCTCCTTCGTCGGGTTGGCAATTCCCCGGGGCAGCGTGCGCCGGAGGAGCTGAGGTCTCAGCGTCGCGGTGGGACGCAGTGCTCGACCGCGGCGACCAGGCCGTCGGCGTAGGTGGACTTGTCGGTCGGGTCAAGGCCGGACATCCCCGCACTGTTGCCGCCGGATTCGTTGTAGATCCAGGGCACGTGTGAGAGGAGCTGGACAAGCCAGATGTTGCCCGCAGCGAGGCCGCGCGAGCCGAGGTCATAGCCGACGTCGCCCTGGAGCGTGACGTGTGCGCGCTCGGTCTTCGTGCGCTGGACGGCGAAGATCTCGCCGTACTTCCTGCTCTGCGCTGCTACCGACGCGTTGGTGAAAAAGATCTTCTTGCCGCTTCGGGTGGCGCGGTAGTCGCCGACGGACTGGTAGTAGACGGTGTTGTTGCCGCTACGGAATCCGATGCCGCCGGACGAGCCCGCCTGGTCGTGGATGCTCAAGGCCAAGGCGGCGTGGGCGTCGTTCGCGATCTGCGCGCGCTGGCCCAGCGATCGCCGCTGATCCGCGCTCGTCTTGGTCAGCACGACTCGGTAGCCGTCGGCCTCGAGCCTGGCTTGGACGAGTCGGGCGACGGCGAACACGTCGCCCATCTCCGGTTCGTTCGCGTAGTCCGAGACGTCGAGCCCCGTATTCGGGTCGGTCGCGTTGATGGTGCGGCTGTGGCCGGGATCGATGACGATGACCGGAGCGGACGCCGACGGCGCGCTGGTTCGCGGTCGTGGCGTCGGTTTCGGTGCGGTGGTGGTGGGCGTCGCGGCACGGGGCCGGGGCGACGCGGACGCCGTGATCACAGGCTTCGGCGTGGACCGCGCCGTCGTCGGCTCAGGCGAGATGCTCGACGGATCGGACATGCCGGCCGTCCGGTGAGCCGGTGCCGGCGATCCGCTGCAGGCACTCGACGTTAGCGCGGCGACGATCAGGACCGCGGCCGCGCCCGCCGGTCGCCGAAGACGGCGGCGGAGCGGTCGGTAAGCCACCTGCCCACCGTATCGAGTGCGATCGCATCTGCCCGGAGGTCGGGCGGATTTCGTCGCGTCGGCAGGTAGTCGCGGGCCGGGTGAGCGGCACCGGCATCGTGTCAGGCGGCGACCGAGACCAACCGGGCTTCGAGCGAACGGCGGGAGGCCTTGTAATGCACTGTGGTGCCGGCCCGCGCGCCGAGGATGGCCTGGCCGAGCGGGCTGGTCGGGGTGATGACGTCGAGGCCGTCGCCGGACTGTTCGACGGACGCGAGCAGGAACTGCTCAGGACCGTCGCCGAAGTCGACGGTGACGACATCACCGATCTCGGCCGTGTCGGCCGTCCTCGGATCCTTGCGGTGGTGGTGGACGCCGGCCAGCAGCTCGAGCTCGACCGTCGCGATCTGCTGGTCGAGCATCGCCATGCGCAGGTGTGCCTCCACGTTCGTCGCGCGGTCCGCGTCGTCACCGCTCGAAGTCGGTGCGGTCTCGGCCCGGGCCTGTTCGCGCTCGGCCTGCAAGGCGGCCAGCCTTTCGGTCAGCGCCCGGTGGCGGGCGTCTGGGTCAAGCGTTGCGGTCATCGAACTTCTCCGAGAGTGGGCGGTAGGCGGACGCGAACACGTCGAGGCTGCCCGAGGAGCGGCCTTCGATAACGGGGGCATGCCGACGAAACACCCCCAGGCGCCACTCATTTCTCAGGCTTATGTCCCTGGTGACGACGGGCAACAGGCGTATGACCGCGGTCGCCTACCGTGAGGGCATGAGTGCGTCGCTGGTGGCCCGCGACGTCGCCGCCGGGTTCGGTGCCCGCACGCTGTTTCGCGGCCTGGACCTCGTCGTCGACCCGGGTGATGTCATCGGTCTGGTCGGCGCCAACGGCGCGGGAAAATCGACGCTGCTGAGGATCCTCGCCGGACTCATCGAGCCCGAGGACGGCACGGTCACCCGAGTCCCGGCGGCGGCCGCGGTCGGCTACCTGGCCCAGGAGACCGAGCGTCGCCCGGGCGAGACGGTCGCTGCGTTCCTCGCTCGCCGGACGGGCGTGGCGGCAGCGGCCGAATCGCTCGAGCGCGCGTCGGCCGGACTGGCCGACGCAACGCCGGGTGCCGACGATCACTACGCCGTCGCGCTGGAGCAGTGGCTCGGGCTCGGCGGCGCCGACCTCGACGACCGGATCGCGCCCGAACTCAAGCGCATCGGCCTGTCCGCCGCGCCTGATGCCCTGATGTCGTCGCTGTCCGGTGGGCAGGCCGGCCGCGCCGGGCTCGCGTCGTTGCTGCTCGCCCGCTTCGACGTCTTCGCGCTCGACGAGCCGACCAACGACCTCGATCTCGCCGGCCTCGCCCTGCTCGAAGAGTTCGTGACCACCCAGCGCGGGGGAGTGGTCGTGGTCAGCCACGACCGCGAGTTCCTCGCCCGGACCGTGGACGAGATCGTCGAGCTCGATCTGGCGCAGCAGCAGATCGCGCACTACGACGGCGGCTACCAGGCTTACCTGGACGAGCGCGACGTCGCCCGCCGGCACGCCCGCGAGGCGTACGAGCAGTACGCCGAACGCAGGCAGGTGCTCGGCGAGCGTGCCCGCACGCAGCGCAACTGGCTCGAGCAGGGCGTGCGCAATGCGCGGCGCAAGGCAGGTAAGGACCCCGACAAGGTCACCCGCAAGTTCCGGGCGGAGAGCACCGAGAAGCAGGCGGCGAAGGCACGGCAGACACAGCGAATGATCGAGCGGCTCGACGTCGTGGAGGAACCGCGCAAGGAGTGGGTGCTGCAACTCGAGATCGCGGCAGCGCCGCGCGCCGGAGCGGTGGTCGCGACGCTCGCACGGGCCGTCGTCCGGCGCGGGTCGTTCACGCTAGGGCCGGTCGATCTGCAGCTGGACTGGGGTGATCGCATGGTCGTCACCGGCCCGAACGGCAGCGGCAAGACCACGTTGCTGGCTGCCTTGCTCGGCCGCCTCGAGCTCGCCGAGGGGCGCTCGATGCTCGGCCCCGGCGTGGTCGTCGGCGGTATCGACCAGGCGCGCACGCTGCTCGGTGCGGACGACACGGTGCTGGCCGCGTTCGGCCGGTTGCTCGCGGACTGGACGGACGCCGACGTCCGCACCCTGCTCGCGAAGTTCGGGCTGCGCGTCGAGCACGTCGCCCGCATCGTCGGCACGCTCTCGCCTGGCGAACGCACCCGCGCCGCGCTTGCGCTCCTCCAGGGTCGTGGCGTGAACCTGCTGGTCCTCGACGAGCCGACGAACCACCTCGACCTGCCCGCTATCGAGCAGCTCGAACAGGCTCTCGACACGTACGCCGGCACGCTGCTGCTCGTCAGCCATGACCGCCGACTGCTCGAGGCGGTGCGCGTGACGCGCCACGTCGACGTCTCGCACGGCCGCGTCCACGAGGTGTGACGGAGGAAACTCTCGATCCGAGACGCTGGTTCCTGCTCGGTGCCAAGGTCGGAATCGCGCAGGGCCTCGGGCCGGTCCTCGGCGGCGTCATCATCGCCATCGGCGGCGAGAGATGCCCGGCCCGAAGGCGCTAGAGGCTGAACGTCGCCAGCGCCGACTCGTGCAGGCCGCCCAGGTAGACCTGGCCGTCGTGCTCCACGACGCTCGTCACGAACGAGTAGTCCCCACCGGGCTGCTGCAGGTCGTGCACGATCTCACCGGCGAAGGACACCGCCATCACCCACACCGTCGTCGCCGGCTTGGGCTTCGCGAACTCGGGCAGCACCCATACGAGCTGCCGCAGCACGCCCGGAAGCGGCAGGATCCGGTCGAGCATGGGGTTGCGGGCCGTGGGCAGCGAGATCCACACCAGGCCGTCGCTGCCCAGCGCCATGTTGTCCGGCATGCCGGGCAGGTTGTCGATCAGCGTGTCGCTGCTGCCGTGCTTCGGGCCGGTCAACCAGTACCGGCTCACGCAGTAGCGCCCGGTCTGCGCGACGAGCACGCACGAGCGGTCGGGGGCGAGCACGACGCCGTTGGCGAAGTCCAGGCCGTCCAGCAGCGTCTCGACCGTGCCGCCCGGATCGCGACGCAACAACCGGCCGGTGCTGGAGTGCTCGAGGAAGTCGCCCAGGTAGTGCTCGAGGTCGAAGCGCCGGGTGGAGGCGCTGAAGTAGATCGTGCCGTCGTCGTCGGCCACCACATTGCTCGCGAAGTTCAACGGGACCCCGCCGACCTCGTCCACGAGGACCTCTACGGCGCCGTCGGGGGTGATGCGCAGCAGGCCGCGTCGGCTGTCACAGACCAGAACCGAGCCGTCCGCGCACGGCTCGAGGCCCAGCGGACGGCCGCCGGTATTCGCAAGGGTCTCGACCGTTCCGCTCGCCGGGTCGACGCGCAGCACGCTGCCGTTCTCGACACCGGTGAGCAGCCGCCCGTCGTCATCGACGATCACGTCCTCGGGTCCTGCGGCGGGCAGTTCGATCCGGCGCAGGGTGGGCATCGGCGGGGTGCTGCTGGTGGCGCGGGCCCGGGCGGTCGCGGCCGGCGGAGTCCAGCGGCGCGGGCGCAGCAGCTGCAAAGGCATGCCGTGGGTCTACCCACTCCGGCGATGATCTCGTCCGGGACCGTGCGTTCTGCCAGGCGGCCGAGATCATCACGAGCCGGATCCGTTGCTACCGGCATACTGCGAGCTACTACGAGCAGGGAGCAGCAATGAGGACACGGGTGCACGCGTTCACGGACGACGCGCTGGGCGAGCATGACGCGGTGGCCCTGGCCGCCCTCGTCCGCGACGGCGAGGTGAGCGCGGATGAGCTGGCCAGCGCGGCGATCGCCCGCGCGCGGGCCGTCGACCCCGTCCTGCACGCCGTGACGATGCCGTCGTATGACACGCCGCGCTTCGGCGCCGACGAGAGCGCTGCTCTCTACGGCGTGCCGACGTTCGTCAAGGACAACACCGACGTCGCCGGCCTGCCGACCAATCACGGCAGCGAGGCGTTTGTCGCGCGGCCAGCCAAGAAGGACGGTGTGTACGCCCGTCAGTACCTCGCGACCGGCCTGACGATGCTGGGCAAGTCACGCCTGCCCGAGTTCGGGTTCAACGCAACGACCGAGTTCATGACCGAGCAACCCACCTGCAACCCGTGGGACACCGCCTACTCGGTGGGTGCATCGTCCGGCGGCTCGGCCGCGCTGGTCGCGGCGGGTGTCGTGCCGATCGCGCACGCCAACGACGGCGGCGGGTCGATTCGCATCCCGGCCGCGTGCGCGGGCCTGGTCGGGCTGAAGCCGACCCGGCACCGTCACATCGACGGCGAGCAGGCGCAGCACCTGCCGATCAACATGATCAGCGAGGGCGTCGTCACCCGGACGGTGCGTGACACCGCGGCCTTCGTCGCCGCGAGTGAGGACCACTGGCGCAATCCTGCGCTGCCGCCGATCGGGCTCGTCCGCGGGCCGGCGGACCGTCGCCTGCGCGTCGGGCTGATGATCGACTCGATCACCGGCTCGCCCGACGCGCCGACCCGGGCCGCCGTGGAGAGCACCGCCGCGGTTCTCGAGAAGGCCGGTCACGTCGTCGAACCGATCGCGTTGCCGGTCGGCGGCGAGTTCGCCGACGACTTCCTGCAGTACTGGGCGTTGCTCGCCGAACTCGCCGTCGACACCGGCAAGCTGATCCTCGACCGATCGTTCGACGCGTCGAAGGTCGACGGCCTGACGAGCGGCCTGCGCCGCAAGCACCGGCGTTCGCTGTGGCGTACGCCGGTCGCGCTTCGCCGGCTGAAGGGGGTGCGCCGCGCGTACGCCGGGATGTTCGCCCGGCACGAACTCGTCCTGACACCGACGCTCGGGCATGTCACGCCGAAGCTCGGGCACCTCAGCCCGACTGTCCCCTTCGACGAGCTGGTCGAACGCCTCTCGTCCTACGTCGCCTACACGCCGTTGAACAACATCGCCGGGACGCCCGCGATCTCGCTCCCGCTCGCGATGTCGCCGGAGGGCCTGCCCATCGGCGTCCAGCTCTCGGCCGCCCATGGGGACGAACGCACGCTGCTGGAGACGGCGTTCCTGCTCGAGGGCGAGCTGCCGTTCCCGCGCATCGAGCGCGCCTGAGGGACGCCTACGCGTCGACGAACGTCGTGATGCGAACGACCGAGGGACGTTTCGGCGTGGAACCGAAGCCGAAGCGCACTGGGGGGTCGATCAGGCGCAACGCACCCTGGTCGGCGTCGTCCCAGATGACGTGGGCCGCGTCGATGGCGTGCTCGTCCAACGCGCAGTAGCGCTCCTCCCGGCCGCCGCCGGCGGTGCCGATGGTGCGCACACCCGGGCGCAGCAGCCTCGCGAACGGATTGATGAGCCGGCACCAGAGACGGCTGCGCCCGATGCGTCGAGGGACGAGCGCGAGCAGATGACCGACGCCGGTGCGAGCCCCGACGTCGAACGACAGCAGCAACGACGTACTGCTGAACGCCCACCGCGACGCGGACCGCTCGAGTCTGGTCGCTTCGATGCGGACCTCGTCGAATCCGTACGTCTCGCTGATGAAGCGGCCGACCTCCTCGCTCGGCGCGATGAGCACGCGGTGACCGTCGGGATGCTCGATCATGACGTCGGTGATCGGGCCGAACGGTGTGCAACCCCACGCTCCGAGGACGAAGCGGGTGCCCGATTCGGTGCCGAGTCCGGCGATCCGGCCGTCGAAGCGGTGCGTGCGTAGCTGGGCCACTGACGTGCTCCTCCCGGCGAGGTATCGGCGCTGACTCAACCCCCGGCCCGGTTCGCTCGCCGGCGCGGACGGACGACCCGCAACTGCAGGACGCGGTCGCTGTCGCGAGCCTCCTGCAGATCACGCAGCCGGGCAGCGAGCAGCATAGTGAGCGAGATCAGCCCGACGATGCGAGTCGGGTCGTCCCGGTCGACGACGGGCATGCGGTCGACGGCGTGGGCGGCCATGGTGACGGCCGCGGTGCGCAGCGTCTGGTCGGAGTGGATCACGATCGGCGTCCTGCGGCCGAGGTCGGCCACCGGCGTGTCGCCGTCGTCGTGGTGGACGGCGGTCTCGAGCTGGGTTCGGGTCACGACCGCGATGAGCCGGTCGTTGTCGCCGACGATCGGGTAGAGCATCTGCCGGCGCTCGGTGACGGTCGCCGGGTCGGTGTCGGAGATGGTGGCGAGCGCGTCGGCGGCGCTGAGGTCGGCAACGAAGGTGAGGATGCCGCGTTCCATGACTTCGCCGGTGAACAGAATCTCCAGCGGGTCGACGTCGTATTCGCGTGAGACGTGATAGCCCCGCCGGGCGATCTTCTCGGTGAGCACGGAGCGCTTCAAGACGAGCACCGACACCGCGTAGGCCGCCGTCGCACCGATGATCAGTGGCAGCACGGCGTCGAAGCGGTGCGTCAGTTCCAGGGCGAACACGACCCCGGTGAACGGGGAACGCATCGCGCCACCGAGCACGCCGGCCAGGCCGACCAAGGCCCAGAAGCCGGGCCCGACGCTGGGGAACACGTGTGCTTCGATGGTGCCGAGGGCGCCGCCGATCATGAACATCGGGGCCAGCACCCCACCGGAGGTGCCGGAGCCGAGCGACAGTGACCAGATCACGGTCTTCGCGATCAGGATGCCGACGACCAGGCCGAGACCGATCGTGCCGTCCAGTTCGGCGCCGATGATGTTGTAGCCGACCCCGAGTGCCTGGGGCACGATCAGGCCACCGATGCCGATGATTAGCCCGCCGATGGCCGGCCACCACATCCAGTGCATGGGCAGCCGGCGGAACGCGTCTTCGGCGGCGTAGACCAGGACCGTCGCGGCGAGGGCCAGCAGCCCTCAGGCTATGCCGGACACGACGCACAATCCGTAGGCGGCGTAGCCGATGTGCAGGGTCCCGACGGCCGGGAACAGCGCTCCCGTACCCAGCAGCGGTCGGCGAACGACCGCCGCGACGCACACGGCAGCCGCGACCGGGACGTAGCTGCGGGGACGCCACTCGAACAGCAGCAGTTCCACGGCCAGCATCAACGCGGCGAACGGCGAGTTGAACGTGGCCGCCATGCCGCCTGCCGCCCCGGCGACCAGCAGCGTCTTGCGTTCGTCGGCGGTCAGTCGGAGGAACTGCGCGAACAGTGACCCGACGGCGCCGCCGGTCATGATGATCGGGCCCTCCGCGCCGAACGGACCGCCGGTCCCGATGGCGATCGCCGCCGATGCCGGCTTGAGCACCGCGACCCGGGGCTGCACCTTGCTGCCGCCGAGCAGGATCGCCTCGATCGCCTCGGGCATCCCGTGCCCGCGGATCTTCTCCGACCCGTAGCGCGCCATCAGTCCGATGACGAGCCCGCCTGCCACCGGGGCCAGCAGGACCACCGCCGGGCTGTGCTGGCCGGCCCCGGGCGCGACCAGCTGCGTCCCGAACCGGCCGTAGAACACCGCGTTCGTGATCAACCCGATCAGGCGCAGCAACGCCCACGCCACGCAGGAACTGACCGCGCCCACCGGCAGCGCCAGCGCGCTGATCAACAGCATCCGCGGCGTCGCAGTGAAATCTCCCAGGTGGCTGACGTCGCGTTGGGACACGTCCGCCGCCGCGCTGCTCAGTGGGGTTATGACGAGGTCGCCGACCGAATTATGTATCGTGACACGACGTAAGAGCCTATAAGCTCGTCATGCATGGGACCGCCTCGCGACCGCCGAAGGTGAGCGACGCCGCACCCGCCGATCGAATCAGCTCTGCGGCTTGCCGCGGGCGGCGACGCCGAGGAAGTCAGCCGGTGCACCGCGCAGGCGTGCCCCGGCCCGCCATACCGCGCGCAGGACGCGGGAGAGATCGGCGCCGGCTACCGGGATCTCGACCAGGCGGCCGTCGCGCAACTCGTTCGCCACGACGAGTTCGCTGAGCACCGCGGCATAGCTGCCGGATGCGACCAGCACCTTGACTGCGGCGTTGGAATCGACCTGCACGGCCGGCCGGACGGCCACCGGCGCGATGGCGCGGCGCAGCGTCTCCAGGGTGCCCGACCCGTCCTCGCGGGTCACGAGGTCGATGCGCGCGAGCTGCGCCACGGTCAACCGGCGGCGGTGCCGGGCCAGTGGGTGCTGCGCGGCGACTACGAGCACGAGCCGGTCGGTCGAGACGCGCCGGCTGCGAAGATCGCTGGGTACCGACGGACTCTCGATGAAACCGACGTCGACCTCGCGGGACCGCAGCGCCGAGATCACTCCCTGGGAATTGGCCACCCGCAGGCGGACCGACGCGTGCTCGAACCGGCGTCGGAATTCGCCGAGCCAGACGGGGACCAGGTACTCGGCGACGGTCTGACTCGCCCCGACCGTGACGTGCTCGCTCTGATCCAGGGCGAGCGCCGCGGCGCCGGTGACCAGGACGTCTGCCGCAGCGACCACCGCCCGGGCCCAGTCGGTGACCAGCCGGCCGTTCCCGGTTAGCGACGCACCGCGGCTACGCCGATCCAGCAGCTCGAGCCCGAGCCCCGATTCGAGGGTCTTCATGCGCGCGCTCGCCGAGGGCTGACTGATCCGCTCGGCCCGTGCGGCAGCGGAAATGCTGCCCAGGTCGGCCACGAGGACCAGCAGCCGAAGAGCCTCCAGGTCGGGACGGGCGCTGGTCATCGCCATAGGTTACGCCTATAGGCATCTAGCTATCCTGTGGCTGTCGGACTGGCGACTCAGCGCGCAGGCTCGGGGGCATGGTCGCGATCGTCCAAAACCGGGCAGGGCCGGCAACGCGCCGTCTCGTGCCGGGTCTCGCCTTGGCCGTCGCCTTGGCCACGCTCGCTACGGTCGTGGGCACCGTCCTGCCGGTGGTGGGCGGACCGGTCACCGGGGTGGTCCTCGGGGTTGTGGTGGCGGCGATTCGCAAGCCCGGCCCGATGCTCGTCCCCGGGATCGGTTTCGCGAGCAAGGTCGTGCTGCAGTTGTCGGTGGTCGTCCTCGGGGCGCAGCTCTCTGTAGCCGAGGTCCTGCGGGTCGGCGTCGCGTCGTTACCGGTGCTGCTCGGCACCCTGGCCGCCTGCCTGGTGGGGGCATTCTGGATCGGGCGCTGGCTGGGGATCGTCGGCAAGCTGCGCACGCTCGTCGGCGTCGGTACCGGCATCTGCGGCGCGTCCGCCATCGCCGCAGTGACCTCGGTGATCGGCGCCGCCGAGGTCGAGGTCTCGTACGCGATCTCCACGATCTTCGTGTTCAATATCGCCGCCGTGCTGGCGTTCCCGATGATCGGTCACGTGCTTGGCCTCGGTCAGCACGCGTTCGGATTGTTCGCCGGGACTGCCGTGAACGACATGTCGTCGGTGGTCGCGACCGCGACGACGTACGGCAGCTCGGCCGCCAATCACGCCGTCGTGGTCAAGCTGACCCGCACGCTGTTGGTCATCCCCATCTGCCTGGGGCTGGCCGCACTGCAGAACCGGGCGATGCCGACACCGACCGCACTGAGGTCGCGTCCCCGCGCGTGGCGGCTCGTCCCGGTCTTCCTGGTCGGCTTCGTCCTCGTTGCGGCCGCGAACTCGGTCGGTCTGATCCCCGCCGGCGCGCATCGTCCGCTCGGTTTGGTCGCGGGCTTCCTGATCACCGTCGCGCTCTCGGCGGTCGGGCTGTCCACGGATTTCGGCGGCCTGCGCCGGACCGGACCGCGCCCACTCGTGCTCGGCGCGATCCTGTGGGTGTTGGTGTCGGTGACGAGTCTCGGGCTGCAGTTCGCGACAGGTGGGGCCGCGGCCTGAGTCCGGCCATCACGCCGCACGGAGCGTTGACCGATCGGTCGCAGGAGCGTAGGACGTGAACCATGAGCGGGTTGGGGCAGCGCGTCGTGAACTCCACCGCGCGGGGCGTCGTCGGTGCGATGGCGATGACGGGCGTCCGCTCGTTCACTGGCTCGATGGGGCTCGTGGGCGAGACGCCGCCCGAGGCAGTGCTGCGGCAGAAGCTCGGGGGGCTGATGAAGCGCATTCCCGAGAAGCGGCAGCAGGGAGTCGTCGAAGCGTTCCACTGGTCCACCGGCGCTGTCGCCGGGGCCGCTTTCGCGCTGCTGCCCGCGGCCATGCGGCGCCCGCCCTGGGCCGGCGCGGCGTACGGGTTGGCCGTTCTCAGCGGCTTCGAACTGGCCGTCGCGCCGCTGCTTGGGCTCGAACAGGCCCGGCACGAACGGTTCGTCGAGCGGCTGGTGTTCCTCGTCGATCATGTGCTGTACGGGCTGGTGCTTTCCCCGCCCGCCCACCAACACGGCTGAGGCACGGCACGGCGCTTCATTGGTAGCGGGTTGTAACCGAATGGCCGCCTGCCTCGGTCGTCACGAGGCCACGCGTTCGCCGACTCTCGCCCGCTAGGCGAGCGGGTGAGCGCGCAGGCGGTCGGCGATCGCGCGGGCGGCCGCGCCGGGGTCGGCGGCTTCGGTGATCGCGCGGACGATCACCGCACGGCGGGCGCCACGCGAGATCACCTCGTCCAACCGGCCGAGCGAGTCGATGCCGCCGATTGCAAACCAGGGGCGGCCGTCCGCGCCGGCGGCCGCGTGCTCGATCAGGTCGAGCCCGGCGGCCGGCCGGCCGGGCTTGGTCGGCGTCGTCCAGGTCGGGCCGCAGCAGTAGTAATCCACGCCCGGCTCGTCGCGAGCGGCATCGGATTGCGCGAGCGAGTGTGTGGAGCGCCCGATCAGGACGTCCGGGCCCACGATCTGACGGGCTACGGGCATCGGCAGGTCGTCCTGCCCGAGGTGCAGGACGGGGGACTGGACCGCACGGGCGATGTCCGCGCGGTCGTTCACGGCGAACAGCGCGCTGTGTCGTCCGGCGGCGGCCGCGAAGACCTCGAGCAACCGGATCTCGTCGCCGGCTTCCAATCCCTTCTCGCGCAGCTGCACGATGTCGACGCCGTTGGCGAGCACGACATCCAGGAACTGCGCCAGGTCGCCCTGTCGGGAACGAGAATCGACGCAGAGGTACAGCCGGGCGTCGGAAAGACGGTCGGCGCGGGACGGGGACACGATCCGCGAACCTATGCCCCGGTCAATTGTCGCCGGCCTCGGCACGAGGTTCGGCGCCGGTGTCGGATTCGCTCTTGCCGTCTGCCATGTTCGTGGACGTTCCCCACCGTCCCGTCCATCTATCAGCCGCGCCCGGCTGGACGCGCTGTTGCGCATCCAGTCTCCGCCGGCGGTGCTGCCTGGTCTTACGAAGTCAAGCGATACGGAACTGCGCGCTGATGATGGGTAGGTAACTCGACATGACAGACAACGACACCTCGATCACCGTCCAGCGCACGATCGACGCTGCAGCGAAGGACCTGTTCGACGTCCTTACGAATCCGCAGCGGCACGCCGACCTCGACGGCTCCGGCTTCGTGCGCAGCGACGAGAAGACCGACCGGATCACCGCCACCGGCCAGGTGTTCCGGATGAACATGGACGGCCCGCACATGGGTGGGGAGTATCAGACCGACAACACGGTCACGGGTTACGCGAAGGACAAGCTGGTGGCCTGGAAGACCGCGCCCGCCGGCACCGAGCCGCCCGGCTGGGAGTGGGTCTGGGAGCTCGAGGCGCAGGGCCCCAACTCCACGCTCGTCACGCTCACCTACGACTGGGGCAAGGTCACCGACAAGGCCCTGCTCGCGAAGAACCTGTTCCCGTTGGTGAGCAAGCATGAGCTCGACGGATCGTTGGCCAAGCTCGCCGAGGCCGTCAGCGGCTGAGAACGTCGTTCGCGGCGGTCGTCCATGCGCTACCAATGGACGATGCGCGCAGACGACCAGCCGGACGCAGTCGACCAGGACATGAGTGAAGAGCCTGACTACCGGTTCTCGCTCGCGAACGAACGGACGTTTTTATCCTGGGTGCGCACCGCACTCGCCATGCTGGCCGCCGGCGTCGGCGTCGTCCGCTTCGCCCCCGGCGGTGAACTGGCGTGGCTGCGGACGACGCTGGCCGTGTTGATCGCTGTGCTCGGCCTCTCGGTCGCGGCCGGGGCGTACACCCAGTGGCGAGCGGTCGACCGGTCGATACGCAAGGGCGCCGGGATACCGCATTCGCCGCTGCTGCCGGTGATTGGGGGCGTCCTCA
Source organism: Jatrophihabitans sp. (assembly GCA_051000605.1). Taxonomy (GTDB): domain Bacteria; phylum Actinomycetota; class Actinomycetes; order Mycobacteriales; family Jatrophihabitantaceae; genus Jatrophihabitans. Next base: position 42,708 of record JBPCOE010000048.1, on the reverse strand, counting down.
CCCTGATCGGAATCGGCGTCGTCGTTCTCGTCATCGCCGGCTGACGGCGCCGCCACCGCGCAGGTGGTCCGGCGTGACCGCGACGACAGCCGCGCCGCGGCGAACTCGACCCGCTCGGCTGCTTGCGGCGTCGCCCCCGCGTCCCTACCGTTCTGGTCACATGTCGTTCGGGTTCGCCGGTCTGATCCGTAGCGGTGTGACGGCGATGGCGGGAGCGATGGCGGAGTCGATCGGGCGGTTCGACATTCCGGCGTCCGGTGCGGTGGCGTGGCTCGATGTCTCGGCCGCCAATCCGGACACCTGGACCGGGCGGCTGCGGACCGGACCGCTCGGCATGCAGATCTCACCGATCCGGCACGGCCTGTCGCCCTACTTCTTCAAGGGCGCGCGGCTACGGGGCACCCGCTGCATCTGGTCGGCCTCGACGGTCTGCGGGACCGAGTTGCACCGCGCCGCCCGCCCGATGGTGCCGGCCCCTTTCGACGCGAGCGTCCACATTCTGGCGCGCGTCGAATCGGGTGGGACAGTGTTCGACCCGGACGGGTCGTCGGCCGGCGTGTTGCAGGTGTTCGAACCGAGCGATGAGATCAGTGAGATATTCGTCGGCAATACGCACCTGTTCACCCTGAACATCCCGCTCGCCGTGCTGGGAATGGATGCCGGCGCCACCCGAGCCATGCGGGGCAGGAGCTATGAGCTGACGCCGTTCCAGCTGCAACTGCTCCGGGCGGGCGCCGGTTTGCCGCTCGTCGGTGGCGACGAACTGGGCACGGCATCCAGTCTCATCGGCGTCGACAGGTATCTGGGCGCCCTGGCCGCCCTGCTGCTGAGGACCGCGGTGCATAAGCCGGTACAGGATCTCGCGCAGATCGAAGCGGTCCGGCTGCGCACCGACGCGATCATCTACGAGCAGGCCGCCGACCCCGAACTCACGCCTGCGGGTATCGCCGCCCAGCTGAACATCTCGCTGCGCCAGCTCTACCGAGCATTCAGCGGGACGGAGAGCCCGGCGGCGCGTATCCGCAGGCGGCGCTTGGAGCGGGCGGCCGAGATCCTGGCCGCGCGCAGCGGGCCCGGGCAGGTCGAACGGGTCGCGCTCGAGTGCGGGTTCGCGTCGGCCGAGTACTTCTCCCGTGCCTTCCGCCGGGAGTTCGGGCTCAGCCCGCGGGCCTACCGCTCGGCCCACCGGGACGCCGCGGCCCGCTGACCCGAGTGCTCGTGCATCGCGCCGAAGCGAGCCGAACGGACCGCTTGATGTCTACCGTGGGCCGCGAGGCAGCGACGCAGCGGGCTCACCCGCCGGCTCGCCGATCGGCGCGGTCGAGCGCGGAGCGTGCCTCGCGGCGCCGGGCACGCATCGCCTTGACCTCACGTCGAGACTTCTCCAGCGCTCGCTTGTTTTCCTGCAACTCGTGCTCCAGCTCGGCGAGTTCGGCCGTCAGGCTCTTGACCCGGTCGGCCGCCGCCTGCTCGCTCTGCTCGGCCGCTGACAGGTTCGCTTCGGCAACCTCGAATGCGGTCCGTGCCTTGTCCCGAGCGCGGGCCAGTCGACGTGCGACCGCCGGAGACCCTCTCGTCTCAGCGGACGCTTTCGCGCCCGCCGCCGCTTGCCCGTTCGCCGCTTGCCCGTTCGCCGCTTGCCCGGTCGCCGGTTTCGCAGCAGACCGCTTGCCGGTTGACCGTTTGGACGCAGGGCCGTCCTTGCCGCCACGAACGAGCGTGAGCTCCGGAGCACCGGTCGTCACGGCGACCCCGAAGCCCGACCAGTGCTCGGGCCGGGTCAGTCGGCCGAGCCGGGCCGCGACGTCCGGATCGGCCACCGCAGCATCGAGCGTGGCGACGACGTCGTCGCGCAACGCGGCCGGCGGGTCGCCCCGGTCGTCCAGTTCGAGAGCGGTCGCGGCCAGTTCACTCACTACTGTGCGGCGCTCGGTGGACAGCTCGCGCAGCACCGCCGCGTCGAGATCCTCGTGTGCCTGGCGCAGCCGGTCGTACAGGTAGATGAGCCGGTCGATCGACCCGGGTTCGTCGAGCACCAACCGGTTGACGAGCGAGGCCGCCGCCGTCGGTTTGCGCAGGGCGGCGATCCGCTTGGCGCTCATGGCGTGCCCGTCGGCCAACGCCAGCTTGGACAGCTCCGTACGTAGCGCTATGAACCGCTCGAGCGGCGCGACGTAGAGACGGTCGGCTGCAGCGTCGAGCACCGCGTCCGGCGAATCGATCCCGTCATCGTCGTCGATCGTCCACACCCCCTTCGAGGTGACCTGCTTGCGAAACCAGATCACGAAGTGGCGAATCGGGTAGGACGGGCGCGCTCGGCAGGCGTGTCAGTCCAGGTCGTGCGGGGTGTTGCTGGCGACGGCATCGGAACCAATACCGGCTCTCGACCGGCGCGCGGACGCGCTGCCGGCACACCGAACGCGGTGACTGGCGGTGCGGCTGTCGTCAGGCCTTGTGCTCCTCGCGGTACTCTCCGCGGACTTCGTGGGCGACTTCATCCTGATCTTTGCCCTCGTCCGCCAGCTCCTCATCGCCCAAGGCGTGGCCGACGAGTTCTTTGGCTTTGCCGACGACAACGTTCTCCCAGGTCGCCGGCGCTTCAGGTACCTCGTTGTCACTGTCATCCATGGCACGAGGCTAACTTGAAGCGATGCTCGATTGTCCAGCAGCGCTGCGCGAAAGCTTCGCAACTTGCCAGCCGTCCGACGTGGGGCGGGTGGGACTTGAACCCACGGCCGACGGATTATGAGTCCGCTGCTCTAACCAGCTGAGCTACCGCCCCGAGCCGCTTCAAGGTAGCAGCGCAACGCGTCGCAACAAACGTACAGCGCGTGCTGTATGTAGGATTGGACGGTGACGAAAGCCGCCGCGCAGCAACGCCGGACGCAGGACGAGCGCAGCAGTGCGATGCGCGAGCGGCTGCTCGAGGCGACGATCGGTTGCCTCGTGGAGTATGGCTACACCGGTACGACCGTCACGCGCATCGCCGAGCGCGCGGGCGTCACCCGTGGCGCGCAGGTGCACCACTACCGCACCAAGGACGACCTGGTCACCGCCGCCGTGGCGCATCTGGCCGGCCGCAGTGCCGAGTTCGGTTGGGCGCGGGTCGCCGCCGTGGCCGAGGCGCCGGACACCGTCGGCAGCCTGCTGGACGTGCTCTGGGAACTCCACAAGGGCCCGACGTTCACCGCAACCGTCGAGCTCTGGGTGGCCGCGCGCACCGACGGGGAGCTGCGGGCAAAGGTGGGCAGCGTCGAGCCGGTGCTGCTGTCGAGCCTGCACGACGTCGCCGACCGGGCTGCCGGCGTCGGGCTGAGCCCGGACGTCATCGACGACGAACTGCTCGACGCCGTCTACACAGCGATGGACGCCATGCGGGGGCTAATGATCTCGATCTGGCACCTGCCGGCGTGCCCGCGCACCGCGCGCTGGCGCCGGGCCCGGGAGCGTCTTCGGCTGCTTTTCCCGCCGACCGAGCAGGTGCGCCAGTCGCTCGACAAGGCGACCGCCGCGCTCGCGGGCTGAGCGAGCGCCAGTCGCTCGACAAGGCGACCGCCGCGCTCGCGGGCTGGGCGGGACGCCTCAGCGTCCGAGCAGTCCCTTGGCGATGTGCGTCGCCTGGATCTCGTTGCTGCCCGCGTAGATCATCAACGACTTCGCGTCGCGAGCGAGCTGCTCGAGCGGGTACTCGGACATGTAGCCGTTGCCGCCGAACAGCTGCACGGCCTCCATGGCCACCTCGGTCGCGGCCTGCGACGAGTACCGCTTCATCGCCGACGCCTCGGCGAGCGTCGCCTGCTTACCGTCGGCGGCCATCTCGAGGCTGCGGAACACCATGTTCTGGACGTTGATCCGCGCGATCTCCATGTTCGCCAGCTTCAGCTGGACGAGCTGATAGTCCGCGATCGGGTGACCGAACTGCACGCGCTCCTTGGCGTAGCGCACGCACTGGTCGACGCACTCCTCGATGATCCCGAGCGACATCGCGGCGACCCCGGTGCGTTCGGCCACGAAGCCGGACTTCGCGCTGTCGCGCCCGTCCCCACTGCGGTGGTCCTCGGTCTCGCCGAGCAGACGATCAGGTTCGAGGCGGACGTTGTCGAAGAACAGCTCACCTGTGGGCGACGAGTGGAAGCCCATCTTGCGGAACGGCCGACCCTGCGTGAGGCCCGGCATGCCTGCGTCCAGCACGAAGGTCAGGATCTTGCGATCGCGCGGCGCCGCAACCCCGTCGTCGAGTTTCGCGTACACCACGATGACGTCCGCGTAGGGCCCGTTGGTGATGAAGGTCTTCTGCCCGTTCAGGATGTACTCGTCACCGTCGCGGGTGACGGTCGTCTTCATGGCGCCGAACGCGTCCGAGCCGGAGCCGGGTTCGGTGAGAGCCCACGCGCCGATCCTGTCCAGGGTGACCAGACCGGGCACCCAGCGTTGCTTCTGGGCGAGCGTGCCACGAGACAGGATCGTCGACGCGCCGAGGCCGAGGCTGACGCCGAAAGCGCCGACGAAGCCCGGGGAAACACGGCAGATCTCCTTGACGAGGATCACGCCCATGGACGCCTGGGCCCCGATTCCCCCGATACCGCTGGACTTCCCGCCCGTCTCACCGGCCTGCTCCTTGGCCAGCAGCTTGCCGATCGTGTCGGCGGCCATGACGTCGATGCCGAAGGTCTTCCAGAGCTTGCGCAAGATGTCGTAGGGCGGCAGATCACCGAACTCGAGCTCTTCGCGGTGCGGGCGGATCTCGGCGTCGACGAACTGGCGGATCGCGTCCTGGACGGCGAGGTCCATGTCCGACCACTGGTACATGGGTCAGCTCCAGTCTGCGGTGCGCTCGGCGATGTCCTCGATCGTCCACGGCCCGTCGGTCTCGACGCTCTTCGTCGCGTGCCACGTCTCGAGCTCCTGGATCGAGCCGCCCTGCACCGCGAAGACCTTGCCGTTGTGCGGGCACTTCTCCGTGGCCAGGTAGGCGACGATCGGGGAGATGTTCGCCGGGCTGAACGCGTCGAACTCGCCCTCGGTGACGGGGGCGGCGAAGATCGCGCCCATACCAGGCGTCGCGAGCGTCAATCGCGTGCGGGCGATCGGGGCGATCGCGTTGACGCGCACGCCGTAACGCTCGAGTTCCTGCGCCGCGACGAGCGTCATCGCCGCGATGCCGGCCTTGGCCGCGCCGTAGTTCGACTGGCCGGCGTTGGGCATGAACGTGCCGGACGCCGAGGCGGTGTTGATGACTGCGGCGGCCACCTGCTCACCGGCCTTCGACTTGTCCTTCCAGTACGCCGCCGCGTGGTGCAGCACCGAGAAGTGACCCTTCAGATGCACGGTGATGACGTCGTCCCACTGCTGCTCTGTCAGCCCCGCGACGAAACCGTCACGAAGGATGCCCGCGTTGTTGACGACGACATCGAGGCGGCCGAACTCATCGATCGCCTGCTGCACAAGGCTTTGCGCGCCGGCCCAGGTCGCGACGTTGTCGGTGTTCGCCAGCGCGGTGCCACCCGCCGCCGTGATCTCGTCGACGACATCCTGCGCGGGGCCGGCATCCGAACCGCTGCCGTCGTTCGCGCCGCCGAGATCGTTGACGACGACGTGCGCCCCCTCGCGGGCGAACAGCAAGGCGTGCTCGCGGCCGATGCCACGACCCGCGCCGGTGATGACGGCAACCCGTCCGTCCAGGCTGTGTCCGTCGCTCTTCGCGCCAGCGCTCATCGAACCCATTCTTACTGCTCCTCTGCTATCTCGGCGAAACCGTCCTTGATGACGACGGTGTCGCCGACGGTGCCCTCGAAGACGTAGCTGGTGACGCCGTCGGCTGAGCCGAGTCGCCAGATGGTGGTGGTGATTTCCTGACCGGGCAGGACGGGCTTGGCGAAGCTGACCGCGAGCCGCTTGAGCCGGTTCACATCTGCACCGCCGACCTCGGTCAGGACGGCCCACGAGGTGAACGCCTGGGTGCACAGCCCGTGGATGATGATCCCCGGGAGGCCCGCGCCCTTGGCCGCGTCCTCATCGAGGTGGATCGGCATCGGGTCGCCCGAGGCCGGCGCGTACCGGAACGTCTGGTCGTCGTCTATGTGCGCGACGACCTTGGCCACCGGCGCGCCGTTGCGTGCTTGCTCAGGAAATGCGTGCGATGGCGCGAGGTCGCCGACGGTCCGGCCGGCGTCGACGCCCCGGAAGAACGCGGTCATGTACTGCTCGTTGACGACCTCACCATCCGGGGTGCGGCACTCGAGCAGGAACGCCGTGGTCGTACCACTTCGTCCCGCCGCGAATCCCAGCGGCTTGGCCCGCGTCTCGATCACGTCCCCCGGGCGGATCGGGCGGTGGAAGTGAAAGTCCTGGCGGCCGTGCACCGTACGCAGCGCGACCTCGGCCGGCGCCACCGTGAAAGCCGTCTGCATGACCGACATGAAGGACGGAACGATCGCGAAGACCGGCGGGGCCACGGCGCCAGACCGGTGCGCCTCGATCGGGTCGTTCGTGGCCGCCGCGTATTCGCCGATGCGCTCCTTCGTGACCTCGAAGCGCTCGGCGTCGCTCCAGACGCCGAGCGCATCGGTCAGGAACTCAGCCTCCATTACGAAACGAGGGTCTGCAGCTTGGCGGTCGACTCGTCGAGCTCGGTGCGGCCGGCCTTCTCGACCGCTGCACCGATGGCGCCGACGAGCATCTGCCCCTCGAACTCCGCACTGATCGACATCGCGCTGCCGCTGCCCTTCGGCTCGACGCCGAGCCCGATCGACACCTTGACGCCGGCCATGCCGGTGCCGGTCAGCTTGACGAACTTGTTCGGCTCGAGCTCGGCCACGGTCCACGTGATGGTGTTCGGCATGTTCAGCAGGCTGACGACGGCGGTGGCCTGCGCGCCCTTGGTGAACTCGGCCGGGACGTCGCCCTTCCACGACTTGTGCATGCCCAGCCATTCGCCGAAGCGCGACGGGTCGGACACGACCGCCCAGACCTTCTCCGGTGCTGCGTCGAACTCGACGGTCTTCTCGATCTTGCCCATGGCGTTCTCCCTCTGGGTCAGCGGTTGGCGAGCTGGTAGGCGGTGACGACGACGGCGCCGCCGAGCCCGATGTTGTGCTGCAAAGCGACGGCCGCGCCGTCGACCTGGCGCTTGTCAGCGGTGCCGCGCAATTGCCACGTCAGCTCACTGCACTGCGCGAGGCCGGTGGCGCCGAGCGGGTGGCCCTTGGAGATGAGGCCGCCGGACGGGTTGACCACCCAGCGTCCGCCGTAGGTCGTGTCGTCGTTGTCGACGAGCTTGCCGCCCTCGCCCTCGGCGCAGAGCTGCAGCGCCTCGTAGGTCAGCAGCTCGTTGGTCGAGAAGCAATCGTGCAGCTCGATGACGTCGATGTCGTCCGGGCCGATGCCGGCCTGGTCGTACACCTGCTGCGCGGCCCGACGGCTCATCTGCGCGCCGACGAGCGTGATCGCCGAACCCGACTCGAGGGTGCCGGGGGTGTCGGTGACCATCGACTGGCCGACGATCTCGACCGCGCGGTCGCCGAGGTCGTGCTCGGCGACGAACCGCTCGCTGGCCAGGATGGCAGCGCCCGACCCGTCGGACGTGGGGGAGCACTGCAGCTTGGTCAGCGGCTCGTAGACCATCCGCGCGGCGAGGATCTCCTCGAGCGTGTACTCGTCTTGAAACTGCGCGTAGGGGTTGTTCACGGAGTGCCTGTGGTTCTTGTAGCCGATCTTGGCGAACTGCTCGGCGGTCGTGCCGTACTTCTGCATGTGCTCGCGCCCGGCTGCGCCGAACATGTAGGGGGCCGCGGGCATGGCGAAGTCCTGGAGTTCGGCCAGTGCGAGCAAGTGGCGCAGCATCGGTTGCTCGCGGTCCTCATACGATGTGGTCAGCGAGCCGGGTTTCATCTTCTCGAACCCGAGGGCCAGCGTGCAGTCGGCCAGCCCGCCGCGGATCGACTGCGCGGCAAGGTACAGCGCCGTGGAGCCGGTCGAGCAATTGTTGTTCACGTTGACGATGGGGATCCCGGTCATGCCCAGTTCGTAGACCGCGCGCTGGCCGGCGGTCGACTCGCCATAGACGTAACCGACGTAGGCCTCCTGCACTTGGTCGAACGTGACCCCGGCGTCCTCGAGCGCCTTGGTACCCGACTCCTTGGCCATCTGCGGGTAGTCCCAATTCTCCCGGCGTCCCGGCTTCTCGAACTTGGTCATGCCCACGCCGACCACGAAGACCTTCGCCATACTCGCTCCTCACATACATGCAGGTGTGTACGCAAGTTGTAACAGGTGCGGCCAGGTTTGTGCAACAGGGCCACGACGTGAACCGGGACTCTCCGCCCGCTTGTGGGTACTGATGCTGCGTGGCGAAGTCGGATACTTCAGGCGCGACGAAGGCGGCTGAGCTGATCTCGACGCTGTACGACGACCCGGCGGAGTGCGCACGCATCGCGCGGCTGAAGTACGTCAGTACCGACGACCCCGGGCTGACCCGGCGGCGCAGCGGCAAGGGCTTCACGTATCGCGACGCCAACGGCGCCACGCTCATGGACGTCGAGGTGCGCGATCGGATCAGGCAGATCGCGATCCCGCCCGCGTGGCGGGACGTCTGGATCTGCGCCTTGCCCGACGGGCACATCCTGGCTGTCGGCGAGGACGAACGCGGCCGGCGCCAGTACATCTATCACGAGCGCTGGCGCTCCATCCGCGACCAGCTGAACTTCTACCGCCTGATCGGCTTCGCGGCCGCCCTGCCGGCGATCCGCGCGGACATCGAGGAGCAGTTGCGCCGACGGACGCTCGACCGCGAGCGTGTCCTGGGCACGATGCTGCGGATCATCGACGTCGCCGGGTTCCGGGTCGGCAACGAGGCGTACGCGGAGGAGAACGACAGCCACGGGCTGACGACGCTGAGCAAGAAACACGTGCAGGTTCGTGGCTCGACGGTCGACTTCCGGTTCCCGGCGAAGTCCGGCAAGACGGCCGACGTCTCGATCAAGGACGCAGGCGTGGCCCGCGTCGTCGCAAGTCTCGCCCAGCAGCGGGGCCGGCGCCTGTTCGCGGTCGGCGGTTCGGCGATCGGGTCCGACGAGGTCAACGAGCGGCTCGCCGAACTCTCGGGGGCGCATCTGACGGCCAAGGACTTCCGCACCTGGAACGGGACGGTCACCGCGTTCCGCCATCTGCGCGCGCACCTGCCGGCTGGGGAGGACGCCGACACGCACGTGCTCGCGGCGATCGACGCGGCGTCGGTGAAGCTCGGCAATACCCGCACCGTCTGCCGCGCCCACTACGTCCACCCGGATGTCGTGTCGGGCTACACCGCCGGCGAGCTCGAGCAATTCCTCAAGGGCAAGCGGGCTCGCGGCGGCAACTGGCTCGACGCCGACGAGCGGCTGCTCACGCAGTTCCTGAGCGGGACGCTCGAGGCCCGCGCCGCCGACTTGTACGGATGAGTCTGCGCCCGAACGTCGTCTTCTCCTCCCAGAACGCCAGTCCCAGCGGCCGAATTGACGTTCTGAGAGGGGAAGATGAGCCCTCAGGGCAGCGATCGGCGGTAGCGGGTCTCGCTGACCAGCGTCCCGGCCACCGTGTCCTCCCGGGTGGTGCCGTCGAAGTGCCACCCGGCGCATTCGTAGAACCGGATCGCCCGCTCGTTGCCGGTGAGTACCCACAGCGTCGCCTGCTCGTAGCCATCGAGGACCGCCAGGACCGCCCGCATCAGCGCGCGCCCCACACCCGTTCCTTGCGCCTCCGGATCGGCGTAGATGGCCCAGAGCTCGCCGGTGGCCGCGTCTGCATCGTCGTCGCGGCTGGAACCGACCGCCGCGAAACCTTTCACACCGCTTTCGGACTCGGCGACAAGAACGTGCGGGTCTTGCGGTTCGGCAAGGTTCTCGCGCCACCGTGCCGCGCGGCCAGCGACGTCCATCGTGTCGAGGAACTCGTCGGCGAAGGTGCCACGATATGTCGCCTGCCAGCTGCGGACGTGCACTACTGCGATTGCGTCGGCGTCGTCGGTGGTCGCCGGTCTGATCCGCATCCTTCGATTCTCCCTGGGGGTGCAATCGGAAGTGCGATGCTGAACGGATGCAGGAGATCACGGTCATCGAAGGGTCCGCGACGACGCCGTCACCCGCGCGGGTGCGGAACTCCGACACGCCGCCGCTGCGCATCGGTGTCCTCCAGCACGCCTGGGCGGCGGACGCGCTCACCGACTGGCTGCACGCCGCAGTCGATGCCGCAGCGGGACGCGGGGCGCGAATCGTCTTCCTGCCCGAGGTCACGCTGTCGCGCTACCCGGCCGACACGCTGCCGACCGGCGCGGCGAGCGAGCTGGCCGAGGACCTCGAGTCCGGCCCGACGGTCGAGTTCGCCCGGGCGGCCGCGGAACGCAACGGCGTGCACGTCCACGCCTCGGTCTACCGGCGCGCGGAGGCCGCCGACGGGCTGGGGCTGAACACGGCGATCATCGTGGCCCCGGACGGCGAGATCGTGGCGGCGACGAACAAGCTGCACATCCCGGTTACTGCCGGCTACTACGAGGACCGGTACTTCCGCGCCGGTCCGGCCGGCCCCGACGATCCGTACCGCGTGCACCGCATCGACGCTCTCGACGGCGCCCGGATCGGCCTGCCCACCTGCTGGGACGAGTGGTTCCCCGAGGTCGCGCGCGCCTACTCGCTCGGCGGCGCGAACATCGTCGTCTACCCGACGGCCATCGGATCCGAGCCCGATCACCCGGACTTCGACACCCAGCCCCTGTGGCAGCAGGTGATCGTCGGCAACGGCATCGCCAACGGATTGTTCATGGTCGTCCCGAACCGCACCGGCGCCGAGACCAAGCCCGACGGCTCGCCGGGCAACACCTTCTACGGGTCGTCGTTCGTGTCCGATCCGTACGGCCGGGTTCTCGTGCAGGCGCCCCGGGACGAGCCGTGCGTGCTCGTCGCCGATCTCGACCTCGCGCAGCGCGCGGACTGGCTCGACCTCTTCCCGTTCCTGCGCACCCGCCGCCCGGACACGTACGCCGCGCTGGTCAGCCCGGTCGAGCCCGAGCGCCCCTACGGCGGCCGCTGATGGGTTGGCGGATGCCGCACGAGGGCGACCCGCAGGACCGTCTCTGGGTGGCCTGGCCCAGCAAGGGTTACACGCTCGGCGACACCGCCGAGGACGCCGAGACCGCGCGCCGCACCTGGGCCGCGGTCGCCAATGCTGCGGCGAACTTCGAGCCGGTCACGGTGGTCGCGAACGCCCGGGACATCAAGGTCGCGCGACGTTACCTCGACCCGCAGATCGAGCTCCGCGCGCGCGAGATCGACGACGCCTGGATCCGCGACTCGGGGCCCACGTTCGTCACCGACGGCGAGCAGCTCGGAGCCGTCACCTGGGTGTTCAACGGATGGGGTCAGCAGGCGTGGGCGACCTGGGACCTCGACGCCACCCTCGCGCCCGTGGTCGCCGACTGGGCAGCTGCTGAACGGGTCGACTCGGGCCTCGTCAACGAAGGCGGCGGCATCCACGTCGACGGCCTGGGGACGGTGCTCGTCACCGAGACCGTGCAGCGCGATCCCGGCCGCAACCCCGGACTGAGCCGCGCCGACATCGAGGCCGAACTCGCCCGCACGATCGGTGCGACGCAGGTGGTCTGGCTGCCGCGCGGCCTGACCCGCGACTCCGACACCTTCGGCACCCGCGGGCACGTGGATATCGTCGCCACGATAGCGGCGCCGGGCGTGCTGCTGCTGCACGACCAGCGCGACGGCGCCCACCCCGACCATGCGGTGACGGCGGAGCTCCGTGCCGTGCTTACCGATGCCGTCGACGCGCGAGGCAAGCCGTTCGAGATCGTCGAGCTACCGGCACCGCAGGTGCTGCGCGATGCGGACGGTTTCGTCGACTACAGCTACGTCAACCACGTCCTCGTCAACGGTGGTGTCATCGCCTGCTCGTTCGACGATCCGAACGACGCGCAGGCCGCGGTGGTGCTGCGGGACGTCTACCCCGACCGGGAGGTCGTGACGCTCGACGCCCGGCCGCTCTTCGAACGCGGCGGCGGGATCCACTGCATCACGCAGCAGCAACCGGCAACGCAGTAACTCTGTCGGTGCCCGGTACCAGGATGGCCGCATGACCTCATTCCTCGAACTGCACCGCCCCGGCGATCCGTTGCTGCTGCCGAACCCGTGGGACGCCGGCTCGGCCCGCATCCTCGCCTCGCTCGGTTTCCGGGCGCTGGCCACCACCAGCAGCGGGTTCGCCGCCACGCTGGGCCGTCCGGACATGTCGGTCACCCGCGCTGAGGCGCTGGCCCACGCCGCCTCGATCGTCGCCGCCACCGACCTGCCGGTGTCGGCCGACCTCGAGAACGGCTTCGCCGACGATCCCGCCGGGGTTGCCGAGACCGTCCGGCACGCGGTTGCCACCGGCCTGGCCGGCTGCTCGATCGAGGACGCCACCGGCCGCCCCCACCACCCGGTCTACGACGCGGCCCTCGCCGCCGAGCGCGTCGTGGCCGCGGTCGAGGCAGCGGGGGACGGTTTCGTCGTCACCGCCCGCGCCGAGAACCACCTGCACGGCCGCGACGACCTGCGCGACACGATCGCGCGGTTGCAGAGCTTTGCCGAGGCCGGCGCGCACGTCCTGTACGCGCCGGGCTTGGTCAGCCGCGAACAGATCAAGACCGTCATCGACGCCGTCGACCGCCCGGTCAACGTCCTTGCCCTCGCCGCCGCACCGCCGGTGGCCGAACTCGCCGAGCTGGGGGTGGCGCGCATCTCCGTGGGTGGTGCCTTCGCGTTCGCCGCGTTGGGCGCGTTCGTCGACGCCGCGACCGAGTTCCGCGACGCCGGCACCTACGGATTCTGGGGCCACGCGAAGACGGGGCGGGGAGCCGCCGCCCGTGCGTTCCCGACCTGACGTCGGCGCAGTTCACAGCTCGAGGTGCGCGCCCATCACCACGGTTCGGTCCTCGGGCAGGCCGAAGTTGGACGCCGGGTTGGCGGCGTTGTGGGCCATGCCGATGAACAGTTTCTTGCGCCACGCCGCCAGATGCTCGGTGGGTTCGTCGTCCTCGTCGTCGTCGGGATTGCCGCGCTGGATCGTCAGCCGCGACAGGAAGTAGGACGCGTTGTCCGGGTCGATGTCAAGTTCCTCGCTCATGCCGCGCGCAAGGTGCAACATTGCGGGGATATCCTGATAGTCCTGAAAGCCGAACCGCACCTCGATGTGGACGATGCCGTCGTCGCTGTGGACCAGCTCGTCGACGGTGATCCGCTCGTCGCGCGGGATGTAGGGGACGTTCTCCGAATGCACCGAGACGAGCACCACGTGCTCGTGCAGCACCTGGTTGAACTGGACGTTCTGCCGCAGCGCGAGCGGGGTCGTCTCCTTGGTGGGGTGCGGGAACACCGCGGTGCCCGGGACGCGTCGAAGTTTGCGCTCGTGCAGATCGTCGACGAAGGCCTGCAGCGGGCCCTCGAGCCGCCGACGTCGTTTGGTGACGATGCGCCGCCCGGCCTGCCAGGTGGTCATGACGGTGCTGACCGCGGCCGCGATCAGCAGCGGCAGCCAGCCGCCGCTGGCGATCTTCGTGACGTTGGCTCCGAAGTACGCGAGTTCGACCGCGCCGAACACGACCGCGATCAGCACCAGCCTCCACCGCGCCCAGTGCCACATGGTGGTCGCAACGATGAGGAACAGCGTCGTGTCGATCAGGAACGTGCCGGTCACGGCGAACCCGTACATCGTGGCCAGGCGTTGCGAGGACTGGAAGGCGAGCACGAGCAGCAGCACGCTGACGAAAAGCAGCCAGTTGATCCCGGGCACGTAAATCTGCCCGCTCTCCTTCTTCGACGTGTGTCGCACGGTGAGGTTGGGCAGGAATCCGAGCCGCACCGCCTGTCGCGCGATCGAGAACGCGCCGGAGATGACGGCCTGAGATGCGATGACGGTCGCCATCGTCGCGAGCACGACGAGCGGGATACGGGCCCAGCCCGGTGCGAGCAGAAAGAACGGATTGCTGATCGACTTGGGCTTCGCGAGCACCAGCGCACCCTGCCCGAGGTAGTTCAGGGTCAGGCACGGGAACACGACGAAGAACCATGCGCGGCGGATCGGCGAGCGGCCGAAGTGGCCCATGTCGGCATACAGCGCCTCGGCGCCGGTGATCGACAGCACCACCGCGCCCAGGGCGATGAAGGCCAGGAACGGGTGGTCGGCCACGAAGGCGACGATGTACGTCGGTGACAGCGCCCGCACGATCGCCGGGTGCGCCACCACCTGCGGCAGCCCGGTGACGGCCAGGACCAGAAACCACAGCACCATGATCGGGCCGAAGAAACGGCCGACGACATGCGTGCCGAATCGCTGGACGACGAACAGCAGGCCGAGGATCACCACCGCGACGGGCACCACGGCGCTGGCGAAGCTGGGCTGAGCGACTTCCAGACCCTCGACCGCGGACAGCACCGAGATCGCCGGCGTGATCACGCTGTCGCCGAAGAACAGCGATGCACCCAGGACCCCGAGCAGCAGGGAAAGACCCACCAGCCGCGGGCGCCCTCTCGCGAACCGGCGCGCCAGGGCAGCGAGGGCCATCACCCCGCCTTCGCCGTCGTTGTCCGCGCGCATCACGAACATGACGTACTTGATCGACACAACGATGGTGATCGACCAGAACACCAGGGAAATGACGCCGTACACGTCGGACTGGGTGGGCTTGATCTTGCCCCCGTCGAGCGCGAAGACTGTCTGCAGCGCGTAGAGCGGGCTTGTGCCGATGTCGCCGAAGACGACCCCGAGCGCCCCGACGGCCAGCCCGACGGCGCCGGCGCGGACGGCGGGGTGCGCGGCCACGCCCCGCGAATTCGGAACCCGAGCGTCCTTCTCGCCGGACTTCTCGCCGGACTTCTCGCCGGACTTCTCGCCGGGCTTCTCGCCGGGCTTCTCGCCGGACTGCACCGGTTCTTCGGCCGCGGTCGTGGCGCCCTGGACCTCGGTCTCGGCGCTCGCGGGCCGGTCGGACGAGTCGGTCACCGGCTCAGTCTTACGCACGTGACCTGGCAACGGCCCGTCAGGACCGCTGGTAGAGCTCCTCGATCTCGGCGGCGTACTTCGCGGCGATCGGTTTGCGCCGAAGCTTCATCGTCGGGGTGACCTCGTCGCCACCCGGCTCCCAGACCACGGGCAGGATCGTGAACTTCTTGATCTGCTCGACGCGGGCCAGCCGTTCGTTCGCCGCCTTGATCCCGACGTCGATCGCGGCGTGGACAGCGGGGTCGTCGGCGAGCGCCTTCGGTGACGCGTCGTCGAGCCCGTGCTGCTGGGCGAAGATCGCTGCGGCGTCAGCGTCGAGCGTGACCAGCGCGACGACGTAGGGCCGGTCGTCGCCGATCGCCACCGCGGAACCGACGAGCGGCGAGCTGACCTTGATCGTGCCCTCGATGTTGGACGGCGACATGTTCTTGCCCGCGGCGTTGATCATGATTTCCTTCTTGCGGTCGACGATGCGCACGTAGCCGTCCTCGTCGATCGTGGCGATGTCGCCGGTATGCAGCCAGCCGTCGGTGTCGATCGCCTCCGCGGTCTTCTCCGGCTCGTTGCGGTACCCCTTCATCACCAGAGGGCCGCGGACGAGCAGCTCGCCGTCGCCGGCGATGCGCAGCTCGACGTTGTGCAGCGCCTTGCCGACGGTGCCGATGCGGATCGCGTCCGGGGGGTTGACCGTGGCCGCACACGAGAGCTCGGACATGCCCCAGAGTTCGCAGCACGGCAGGCCGAGCCCGAGGACGAACTCGAGGGCCTCGGGATCGATCGCCGCGGCCCCGGTGGCGGCGAACTTGACGCGGTCCAGGCCGAGCTTGGCGCGAATCGTCGAGAGGACGAGCTTCTCAGCGATTGCATGCTGCGCCTGAAGTGAGCGGGGGACAGGCTCCCCGCCGGACATCGTCCGCGCGCGCCGCTTGCCGACATCGAGTGCCCACGAGGCGAGCTTCTGCTTCACCGGCGACTTCTCGGCTGCCACCTGTGCCTCGATACCGGCCTTCAGCTTGTACCAGACCTGCGGCACGGCACCGAAGAACGTCGGACGAATCGATGGCAGAACGGTGATCATCTGCTTCATGTCCGCCAGCGCCACGAGGTGCATGCCGGTGAGGATGCTCGAGTAGTGCGAGCCCCACCGGTTCGCGATGTGCGCGTCCGGCAGGTAGGAGATGATCGTGTCATCGACGCCGATCGGGGCCAGCCGGGTCGTGGCGTCGATCTCGGCCAGCATATTGGCGTGGGTGAGCTCGACGCCCTTCGGCGGTCCTGTCGTGCCGGACGTGTAGATGATCGTCAAAACGTCCGTGGGCTCGACGGCGCGCCAGGACCCGTCGAAATCGAAGCCGGCCGCCTCGCGCGATTCGAGCTCAGCGAGCGAGATGGTGCCCTCGCCGTCGGTATCCGTGTCATCGATGCACACGATGTGCTCGACCGCGGTCTCGGCCGATACGGCGGCCGCGCGGATCTGCGCGAGGAACTGCTGCTCGCAGACGACGACCCGGTTGCCCGCGTTGCCGAACAGGTGCGCGATCTGCTCGGGCGCGAGCGTGTTGTAGATCGAGAACGGGGTCGCGCCAACGTGCAATGCCGCGACGTCGACCAGATGGAACTCGGGCCGGTTCGTGAGCATGATCCCGACCGTGTCGCCGCGCTGCACGCCCAGCGACGCGAGACCGGCGGCAATGCGACGCACCCGCTTGTCGTACTGGCGCCAGGTGAGCCGGATCGTGGCGTCCGGGTTGCTCAGCGCGATGTTGTGCGGATGCTCGGCGACCGTCGCCTGGAATGCCGCCGTGAAGGTCGGGGGAAGGGTCATGGCGCGATCCTGGCCGTCGATCGACGGATGTGCAAAGCGGGCGTGGTCCGCGCCCACGGCGATCTCGTGCAGCTACCCACGTCCGGGCGGAGGAATGGGGACGTAACGCGCGCCTCCGCCTGACGCGCCCAGCCGCGGTTCGTAGCTCGGCGTGTCCGAGCCACGCCGGTAGCGCGACGCCAGGTCCAGTGCGGGGTCGCCGCCCTCGCTCATCGTCAGGCAGGGCGCGACGAACAGGCAACGTGCGCAATGCGCGGGGGACGGTGCCGGGTACACGGCAAGCGCGGGATCCAGCATCGCCAGCACCTCGGCACCGACCTGCTGCCGGCTCGTCTCGACCTCCTCGCGGCTGCGCCGGATGCGGGTACGCCGCAGGATCCCCGCGGTCTCCTGGTGCACCCGCTCGTCGATCTCCGGACGGGCTTCGACGCGTTCGGGACGCGCCAGCTGCGGGATCGAGCGCCCACCCCCGCTGGCCTCGTTCTGGGAATAGCCACCTCGACCGGTACGCCCGGTGCGAGTTGCGGTCGGCGCGAGCCCGAGGGCGTCCGGGGGGGACCCGAGGATTTCGTTGTGGATGGTTCCGGCGACCCCTCTCGCGAGGTACTCGTGCTCCCAGGCCCAGCACCCGGCGATGGCCGCCTCGTCGAGCAGCAACGACTCGACGTCGCGCCATTCTGGGACGACCTGGTGGGTGACGAGCCAGATCTCGTCGGCCGCATCGATGACCACCAACTCGATTCGGTCGGTGTAGAGCACTCGCTGCCCGTCGTCGGAAACCAAGGCCTGGTCGGCTGCCCTGATGTCCGGGACGAGGGACGCGACGTCGGTCTCGATCATGAGCGGGCTGAAGTCGTCGACGCTCGGCGCCCATTCGATGTAACGCTCCAACAGTTCGGTCCCGGCATCGACGTCCGCGGTGCGTTGCGGGGAGGGCGGCGCCGCCGCCATCGTGCGCATGAACGCCTTGCGGACCAACGGGAGCACGATGAGGCTCTGCCAGTCCCACATACCGGGGTAGTAGTACACGGCGAGCGCGTCGCGGACCGCGTCGTTGAGGTCAGGTGACGACGCCTCGACAGCCAGCAGGTTCTGCCTCGGTGCCGCGCCGAAATCCCATTGCCGGCGGCACCGCTTGAACGCCGCCCGTTCCTGCGCCGAGACCCGATAGTCCATAACTGCCCGCTCAGTATGTTCGTTCCACCCACGGGATACGCTACCCGCGGTGCACTCCACGGCGGCTGTTCTGGACATCGGCACCCAGCGTTCAGGCCCCGTGAGCGTCGATCCGCAGACGCGAGCGGACCACGTCGCCTGCTACGAGGCTAGGTAGCGGTCCAGCCCTCGCGCGAGCTCGGATGTGCTGCCCCCGCGCTTGGGCAACGCCCAGTCCGGCGCAACGATCGCGACCACCTCGAGATCCAAGCCACGGTCGTCCGGGCCAAACCAGATAGTCGCTCCCGCGTCTTGTCGTCTGCTGGCAGCACGGTCGGCTGGGTGCCGTTGATAACGTGCAGAGCTCGTGCCTGCCGACCCATGGGCTTGCAGCACCAAGGCGCGACGATGTCCGCGACCAGCCACCAGGATTCCCATCCCAGAACGAGGCTGGAGTAGCCGAGGACTGCTCGCCTACGCAGGCTCAATGCGATCGCCTGCTCTGCGGTTCGTCACAGGGCATGCTGGTCGGATGGGGCTTGATCGTTCACTGCTCTTCCGGCTTGCCACGAGCGAGCGGCTCGAACATGTCGCCAAGGCTCTTCCGGGCGGTGAGACCGCCAGCTGGCGCGCAGCGTCTCGGTACGTCGCCGGCCGCACTCGCGCCGAAGCGCTGGATAGGACGCTGCACCTGCTCCAGCGACAGCACGGGGTGAGTGTTGACCTGTTCGGTGAACTCGTCCAAGACCCGACGATCGCGGCCCGTGTGCTGGCCGACTACCTGGTTCTGGCGACCGCGCTGCCGACGCCGCCAGCGGATGTGTGGCTGTCGGTCGACCTGACGCATTTGGCTCTGGACACCGACCCGGCCGGCGCGTCGGACCGGCTGTCGGCTATCGCCGAGGCCCTGCCACCAGGGCGGCGCGTGCAGGTCGGGGCAGAGGACGCCTTGCGCAGCGATGCCGTCCTCGCCTGTGTCCTTGAGGTTGCCAGGCGCGGGCTGGCCGACCGACTCGGCGCGACAGTGCAGGCGAACCTGCTGCGCTCACCCGCCGACGCCGACGCGCTGACGAGCGAAAAGGTGCACGTGCGCTTGGTCAAAGGCGCCTACGTCGAGGCCCGCGGGGCGCATCCGTACGGCGAAGCCACCGACGTTGCCTACCTGCGCCTTGCGTCCCGCCTCGCGGAGGCCGGTACGCCATGGTCGATGGCCACCCATGACGGCCGACTACGCGAAGCGCTCCTGCTCGCGCTGGGGCCCGTCCCGGTCGAGCAACTGCTCGGCGTGCGTCCCGCCGTTCTCGATGAGCTGCGCGAGCGCGACGTGCCCACCCGCGTCTACGTCCCCTACGGCCCGGATTGGTTCCGCTACTGGCTGCGCCGTCTCGCCGAATCCCGCGGCGGCTGATCCCGCTCAGCTGTTGGGAGCGACGCTGGGACCGGCCGCGCCGTCGAGCTGATCGACGTCGAACCGATCCACATCGTCGTCGGAGCGCGGGCCGCCGATGAATAGGACCTCGTCGAGACCAGTGAGCCGCAGCACGCGCGCGACCAGGCCGCGAACACCGGTGATGACGAGAGTGCCGCGACCAGCAAGCAGATCGTGATGCGAAGCGAGGATGCCGCTGAGCGCGGTGGCGTCCAAGAAGGTCACGTCGGACATGTCCAGGCGCAGGAAGCGCCGACCCGCGTCGAGATGGCACCGCAGAACGGCACGTAGCGGCGCTGCGCTGGCCAGGTCCAGCTCGCCGGCGACCTTGATCAGGGCGCGGGTCGCGTTGAAACGGAGGGTGTCGACCGACATCTGCGCCATAGGCGTGGCGTCGGCCGTTCGTGAGAAGGTCGCGGTCATGCCTCCTGCTCTCCGGCGGGTCTACCCACCTGGCCGCGCCGGTCCGCTCAGTCGGTCGTTTCGACTCCAGGCGAGGCTGCGATCAGCCTAGTGGGCCGTCCGCTGGTTCGGCGTAAGCCTCAGTCGGGCAGGTCCTCGTCCAGGTCCGCCGGAACACCGCTGCGCTGCTCGTCGAGGTCGGCCGGATCCGCTTCGTAGGGCCCGGTTGCGTCCGGCCTCGGCAGCTTCGTCCACCTCGACCTCGCGTAGATCGGCCGGACGAATTTCGGTCACGGCCTCAGGATCGGTATCCGGTTCGATCATTCCTCCAGCGTAACGACAGGCGACGGTCCCGCCAGGCCGCTGTCGCCGCGGAGCGGTTCAAGCGGCTGTCGCCGCGGAGCCCGTCAGGCGGCTGTCGCCGCGGCGACAGCGCGCAGGATGGGTTCGGCCAGATCGGCTCGGCAGATCAACAGATCCGGCAGATACGGATGGGGCAGGTTGTATTCCAACGCGCTTCCGTCGATGCGCGAAGCATGAAGCCCCGCGGCGAGCGCGACCCCGACCGGCGCGGCGGAGTCCCACTCCCACTGCCCGCCGGAGTGCAGGTAGGCCTCGGCGTCGCCGCGCAGCACAGCCATCGCCTTGGCGCCGGCCGAGCCCATCGGCACGAGATCGGCACCGAGCGCATCGGCCACTGTCGCGGCCCAGACGGGCGGTCGGCTGTCGCTGACCAGAAACCGCGGGCGGGCGGGTGCCGAGTCAATCGCCGCGACGGCGTCGCTCGCGTACACGACATCCAGCGCGGGTTGCGCGATCGCGGCGTCGGTAATGCCCCTGTTCGGGGCGCCACGTTGCCAGAGTGCGACGTGCACGGCCCAGTCCGCGCGTCCGGGCATGGCGTATTCGCGGGTGCCGTCGAGTGGGTCGATGATCCACACCTGGTCGGCGGTAAGCCGCGCGGGTGAATCGGCTGACTCTTCGGACAGCACGGCGTCGTCCGGGCGGGCTGCCGCCAGTTCTCGCAACAGCAACGCATTCGATTCGGCGTCGCCGCGCCTACCGAGGTCCGTTCCGCTCAGCCCCCTCTCGCGCTGCAGGTGGAGCAGCAATGCCCCGGCCTGCTCGGCCAGCTGCGCGGCCAGCCGCGCGTTCGACGTCAAGAAGAAATCCGCTCGATCAGCTCGAGCACGAGCGCCGCCTGCGCGGCCGCGTCGCCGTCTTCCAGCCGCAGGCGCAGATGCGGGGATTCCGGCGCCTCGTACGGGTCGTCGACGCCGGTGAAGTTGGCGATCTCGCCCGCTCGGGCCTTCGCGTACATGCCCTTGGGGTCGCGTTGCTCGCACACGGCGAGCGGGGTGTCGACAAAGATCTCGACGAACGGCAGCGCGCCATCGGCGTGCGCAGCGCGGACTCGCTGGCGATCGGCCGTGTAGGGACTGACGAGCGACACGATCGCCACGACGCCGGCGTCGGCGAGCAGCTTGGCGACCTCACCGGTACGCCGCACATTTTCCGCGCGATCCGGCGCGGAAAAGCCGAGCCCGGCGTTCAGGCCCAGGCGCAGGTTGTCGCCGTCGAGCAGGTAGGCCGGGCGTCCCGAGGCGACCAGGCGGCGTTCCAGCTCGGCTGCGACCGACGACTTGCCCGAACCGGAGAGCCCGGTCAGCCACACCGTCATGCCCCGCGTCGCGCGCTCGGCGCGCTGGACCGACCCGCTGTGCCAGACGACATGGGAGTCCTGCTGGCTCGGGCCGGTGATCATGCCCGCCGCGACGGTGTTGTTGCTGGCTTCGTCGACGAGGATGAAGCTGCCGGTGTCGCGGCTACGGCGGTAGGCGTCGAACAGCAGGGGGGTGTGCGTGCGCAGCCGCACGCGGCCGATCTCGTTGAGCTTCAGGCTCGTCGCCGCCTCGTCGCGGTGCAGGCTGTTGATGTCGAGGCGGTAGTCGAGATCGCGGACGACCGCGCGGGTGGCCCGGGTCGTGTGCTGGATCGTGTACCGCGCGCCGGGCGTGAGTTCGGACTCCGCGGTCATCCACGTGATCATCGCGTCGATGTCCTGGCCCACGTGCGGGCGGTTGTGCGGGCGGCAGATCAGATCGCCGCGGGCGATGTCGATGTCGTCACCGAGCTCGATGGTCACTGCCTGCCCCGCCGAGGCCTGCTGCAGCTTTGCGCCGCCCGGCGCCCACACCGCCGACACCGAGGTGGTGAAGCCGGACGGGAGCACCGTGACCTCGTCGTCGGTACGGATGACCCCGCCGGCGAGCGTGCCGGCGTAGCCGCGGAAGTCGTGCAGCTCGCTACCGGCCGACTGCTGCGGGCGGATCACGTACTGCACCGGGAACCGCACGTCGATCAGGTTGCGGTCGGATTCGATGTGCAGCTCTTCGAGGTGGTGCAGCAGCGACGTGCCTTCGTACCAGGGCATTGCCTGGCTGCGCTGGACGACGTTGTCGCCACTGAGCGCGGAGAGCGGGATGAAGCTGAGGTCGGAGATCTCGAGCTTGGTGGCGAAGCCCCGGAACTCGGCACGGATCTCCTCGAAACGCTCCCGCGAGTAGTCGACGAGGTCCATCTTGTTGATGCACACGACGATGTGCGGGATGCCGAGCAGGCTGGCCAGGAACGCGTGCCGCCGGGACTGCTCCAGGACGCCGTTGCGGGCGTCAATGAGGATCAGCGCGACGTCCGCGGTCGAGGCGCCGGTGACCATGTTGCGGGTGTACTGAATGTGCCCGGGGGTGTCCGCGATGATGAACTTGCGCTTCGGGGTCGCGAAGTAGCGGTACGCGACATCGATGGTGATTCCCTGCTCGCGTTCGGCGCGCAGGCCGTCGGTGAGCAGCGCCAGGTCCGGAGCCTCCTGACCGCGGGCGTGACTCGTCTTCTCGACCGCGGACAGCTGGTCCTCGAAGATCGCCTTGGAGTCGTACAGGAGCCGTCCGATGAGCGTCGACTTGCCGTCGTCGACGCTGCCGGCCGTGGCCAGCCGGAGGAGAGCGGCCATCAGAAGTACCCCTCTTTCTTGCGGTCTTCCATGCCGGCTTCGCTGATCCGGTCGTCGGCGCGGGTGGCGCCGCGTTCGGTCAGGCGGGCGGCCGCGACTTCGAGGACGACGTCCGCCGCGGTGGCGGCGTTCGACTGGACGCAGCCGGTGCATGTGGCGTCACCGATCGTTCGGAACCGCACGGACGCCTCGTAAGGGGCCTCGCCCGGTGCCGGGGTGATGAACCGGTTGACGGACAGCAGCATGCCGTCGCGTTCGACGACCTCGCGACGATGCGCGTAGTAGAGCTCGGTCAGCTCGATGCCCTCGGTTGCCACGTAGGACCAGATGTCGAGTTCGGTCCAGTTCGACAGCGGGAAGACTCGCATGTTTTCGCCCTCGCGGGTGCGTCCGTTGTAGAGGCTCCACAGCTCCGGGCGCTGGTTTCGAGGGTCCCACTGACCGAACTCGTCGCGGAAGCTGAAGACGCGTTCCTTGGCGCGGGCCTTCTCCTCGTCGCGCCGGGCGCCGCCGAACACGGCGCCGAACCTGTTCTCGTTGATCCCGCGCAGCAGGGTGACGGTCTGCAGCTTGTTGCGTGGGCCGCTCGGGCCGCCTTGCTCTAGCGAACGCCCGGCGTCGATGTCGTCCTGGACGCTCGCGACGATCAGGCGCAAGCCGTGCTTGGCGACGGTGCGGTCACGAAAGGCGAGAACTTCGTCGAAGTTCTGGCCGGTGTCGATGTGCATGACCGGAAACGGGACGGGCGCCGGCCAGAACGCCTTGACGGCCAGATGCAGCATCACCACGGAGTCCTTGCCTCCGGAGAACAGCATCGCCGGACGCTCGATGGTGGCAGCGACCTCGCGGAAGATGTGGACGGCCTCTGCCTCTAGCCGGTCCAGGTGGGAGAGCTCGTACGCGACGGCGGTCATTGAAACAGCGTATGCACGCCGCCTCAGTCGTGATACCGGCGCGCGGGCAACGTAGAGGTACGCCACACTGCGTCGCGGTAATCGGGGGACGGGGTTGGGCAGGCTCGACCCGTGAGCGACGCTTGCGGAGCGAACCAAGGGCATGGCGCCTTCGGCGGCCCGAACGGAGTGAGGGCGTGAGCGACGCTTGCGGAGCGAACCAAGGGCATGGCGCCTTCGGCGGCCCGAACGGAGTGAGGGCGTGAGCGACGAGAGGAACACGGCTCAGCCGGCTCAGCCGGCTCAGCCGGGCGACGCCGCGAAGAGCGGTGGAGGTTCCGAGAAGCAGGGTGAGAGCAGCATGACGGTGCTGCTGGCCCTCGGCGCGAATGTCGGCGTCGGGATCCTCAAGCTCTTTGCGGGTCTGATCAGCGGCTCGTCGGCACTGCTTTCCGAAGCCGCGCACTCGGTCGGCGACTCGATCACCGAGATCCTGCTGCTCGTGGCCCAGAAGCGTTCAGGGCGTCCGGCGGACCGCTCGCACCCGTTCGGGTACGGCAAAGAGCGATATTTCTGGTCCCTCATCGCGGCCGTCGCCATCTTCGTGGCCGGCGCGATCTTCTCCTTCTACCAGGGCTATGAGACGATCTTCGGCCCCGAAAAGGAGGCCGGGACGCTGTGGATCAACTACCCGGTGCTCGCTCTCGCGGCCGTGCTCGAGGGCGCGTCGTTGCGGCAGGCCGCCAAACAGATGAAGGGCGAGACACAGCGCCTTCGGCTGTCGCTGGTCGACTACGTGCGGACGCCACGCGATCCGACCGTCAACAGTGTCCTGCTCGAGGACAGCGCCGCACTCGTCGGGCTCGCCGTGGCCGGAGCCGGTGTCGCGATGCACCAGATTACCGGCAATCGGATGTGGGACGGCGCTGCGTCGATGGTGATCGGTGCCCTGCTGCTGGCCGTGACGATCACCCTGGCGCACGCGTGTGAGGGATTGCTGATCGGCAAGCAGGCGGACGTGCGCTTCGTGCGCGCTATCGAGGACTGGCTCGAGGAGCAACCTGAGGTGGACGACGTCGTGGACCTGCTGACGATGCTCACCGGCAGCGACAGCATCCTGCTGTGCGCGCGCGTCGACTTCGTAGACTCCACCACCGGCGGCGAACTCGAGCAGGCATGCGTCCGGCTGGACAACGAGTTGCGCGCGAAGTGGGCCGTGCTCGACGAGATCTTCATCCAGCCGGCCTCGCGCAAGGACCGGAAGGTCCGGCAGCGGGTCGAGGACCGTTACGGTCGGGCGCTCGCCGAGGAGTAGTTCGAGGCATCATGGATGCGTGATCAGCACCACCTCGGTCTCTGTCCCCGGCTCTGTCTCTGTCTCTGTCTCCGACGACATCATGACGCTGCGGACGCTCGTTGGCGCCGGAGGAGGGGTGGTCCTGTCGGGCGCCGGACTCTCGACGGAGTCCGGGATTCCCGATTACCGCGGCCCCACCGGCGCGCTGCGCACGAGCAAGCCGATGACCTACCAGGAGTTCGTCGCGTCACCCGATGCACGGCGTCGTTACTGGGCCCGTAGCTACCTCGGCTGGCGCCAGATCGCTGCCGCGCGGCCGAACGACGGGCACCGCGCCGTCGCCCGCTGGCAGGAGCGCGGGCTGCTGGACGGGATCATCACCCAGAACGTCGACGGCCTGCATCAAGCCGCCGGCGCCCGTGCGGTCATCGAATTGCACGGCGGGCTCGACCTGGTCGTCTGTCTCGCCTGCGGGCTGCGGGATACCCGTTCCGCCCTGGACGCACGGTTGCGGGCCGCGAACCCCGACTTCGGCGCCGCAGTCACCCGGGTCAACCCCGACGGCGACGCTGACCTCGCCGATGACAAACTCGATGCCTTCGTCGTCGCGCCTTGCGGCTACTGCTCGTCCGATCTGGTCAAGCCCGACGTCGTCTTCTTCGGCGAGAACGTCCCCAAACCGCGCGTCGAGGCCTGCTACGCCCTGGTCGAGGGCGCCCGATCGCTGATCGTGCTCGGCTCGTCGCTCACCGTCATGTCCGGCCTGAGGTTCGTGCGACGCGCAGCGAAGATCGGTGTGCCGGTGGCGATCGTCAACCAGGGCGCGACCCGCGGCGACCCGCTCGCCGACCTCAAGCTCGACGCGCCGCTCGGGCGGGTGCTCCCGGCACTCGCCGGCTGATTGCTTCAGACGGGCAACGCCCCCGTGACCCCGCAGCGGTTAGGGTTGCCTCGATCTCGCTGGCTGAGCGTCCGGAGGAGCTTCAATGCGTGGTGGCTGGCTCGCTCTGATGATGTTGAGCGTGACAACGCTCGTCGCCGCGTGCTCGCACAGCGCGGGGAATGGGACCGCATCGTCACCGCAACGTCCCGGTACGAGCCACGCCGCACCGGCATCGTCTGCGTCGCACAGTTCATCGAGCCCGAGCACGTCGGTGGGCGCGGTGAAGGGTGTGCAACTGGCGATCCTGTCCGACGCAGCTGTGCAAGAAGAAGGTCTGGCGGAGCAAGGTCCAGCGGCCGAATACCCCAGGGCCGAAAACCTGAAATTCGCACTGGTCCACGTGTGTGGACGTCAGCTTCCGTCAGACGAGCAGATCGACAGCGGTTGGCAAGCGACCTGGGGTGCATACGCATCCGACGCACCGCGCGTCTACTCGGCCAGCGAGTTGGCCATGCACTACCGCGGGTCAGCCGCAACCGCGATAGCAGAGTTGAAGCGCGTCGCCACCTGCCACACTTACGATGCCAACGGGCTGACCTACACCATCGTCGCGCCGCCGTCCATTCCGCCCGTCGCGGGCGCTGGCGCGCAGTTTGACTATTGCGAGAACTTCGGCGGTCCAACCACTGACTGCACCGTCGTATTGACTCACGGGCACGTCGCGGCAGCTTTGCGCGTGCAAGGTTTGACGGCAGCCGGGGCGCGTAGAGGGGCCGCTAATTTGGCCGGCCCACTCGCTCAGGCGGTGGCGCGCGCCGACATGACCCGCTAGGTACACGTGGGGATCGGCGCCGGTTCGGAGCCGAGCGGGTCAGCGTCCGCCGACCGTGCCGAAGCCCGTCACCAACGCCGGGCAGCAGTGCCGCAAGTTGTAGGACCGACGTAATACAACTTGCAGATCACACCTAGAGTAAGTCAAGTCAGGGTTGGATTCCACCTATATAAGCGATCCAGTACTCGGCATCCAGTTGCTGCGCACGGTGCGTCGGGGAAGCGCAGAGATCGCCGAACGCCGCAGGCTCGTCGCGTTCGGCCTTCGCCTCGCTACCGAGTCCTGACGCGAAACTCCGTCCGAGTCCGCTCGGAGGGCGCCACTGGCGTAACAGGCGCCACATAGGCCACAATGGCTTCACATACCTCTCGCGAGGGACGGACCGCTGGGGAAGGCGTCGCCGTCGAGCCAGGGAGGTGTGCGATGTCCAGTGCCCGCACCGGGTCCACTGCGAGTGGCTCTGCCACGCCCAGAACCCGCGGCGTGATCTTCATGCACTGCTGCCCGTCTGCGCTCGCGCCGCACGTCGAATGGGCACTCGCCGGCGTGCTGGAGCGCCCCGCCCGGCTGCAATGGACCGGGCAACCGGCCGCTCCGGCGCACCTACGCGCCGAGGCCGCGTGGATCGGGCCGGTCGGTACCGCGGCCCGGCTGTCCGCCGCGCTCCGGGCCTGGCCGATGCTCGTCTTCGAGGTGACCGAGGACGGTACGTCGATCAGCGATGGCGAGCGGCTGGCCTACGTCCCCGGCCGAGGCTTTCATCGCAGCATGGTCTCGACGAACGGCGACTTGCTCATCGGCGAGGAACGCCTGCGTGGATTGCTCTCGCGCGCCAAGACGGCCGAGGAGTACCGGCACGGCCTGTCCGAATTGCTTGGCACCGCCTGGGACGCCGAACTCGAGCCGTACCGCGAGGGCGGCGACGGCGCGCCGGTGACGCTTCTCCACCAGGTCGTCTGAGGTCGTCTGACGTGAGGCGCGCCCGGGGCGGGGCGGGACGATCTTGTGCGCGGAGCAGCGCTCGCGCGCGTGGACCAGCACATGATCGTCGCGTGCACCAGCACATGATCGCGCGCGTGCACCAGCACATGATCGTTTGGAGGTCCGGGGCGTCGCGATGCGGGCAGGGTCCGCAGATCGATCATGTGTAGCGGGAAGCACTGGGGCGCGTGGGATTGCACATGATCGCGTAGGCCCGGAATGATTTCGGGCAACCACGGTGCCGGACGTCGGCAACGCACCGGCGATGCGCTCGCGCGAAGAGCAAGCTCGCCGCGCGAACGCAGCGAGCTTGCGGGGAAGCGACGAAGGCGCGACCAGCGGAGCGCGGGGCCGGCCCGAGCAAAGCGACTGGGCGGGACAAGTAATCCCGGCGGATCCAACTACAGCGGGATGTTGCCGTGCGCGCCACGGCCGGGCGGTGCTGCGGCGAGCGCGTGGGCCAGCGCCGAGCGCGTGGCGGCCGGCTCGATGATCTCGTCGACCACACCGATCTCAAGAGCCCGTCCGACACCACCGGCGATCCGCTCGTGCTCCTGGGCCAGCGTGGCGTGCAGCGCCTCGCGTTCGCCGGGCTGGGCCGCCGCCAGCTTCTTGCGGTGCAGGATCCCGACCGCGGCCGACGCGCCCATGACGGCGACCTCCGCGCCCGGCCACGCGTACACCCGAGTCGCGCCAAGCGCGCGGGAGTTCATCGCGATGTAGGCGCCGCCGTAGGTCTTGCGGGTCACGAGCGTCACCCGCGGGACCACCGATTCGCCGAACGCGTGCAGCAGCTTGGCGCCGCGGCGCACGATGCCGTCCCACTCCTGACCGACGCCGGGCAGGTAACCGGGCACGTCGACGAGCACGACCAGCGGCACGCCGAATGCGTCGCACATGCGCACGAACCGGGCGGCCTTCTCGGCCGATGGCGAGTCCAGGCAGCCGCCCAGACGTAGCGGGTTGTTGGCGATGACGCCGATGGTGCGCCCGGTCAACCGGCCGAACCCGGTGACGATGTTGGGCGCCCACTTGGCGTGCAGTTCGATGAACCCGCCCTCGTCGACGATCGACGACACAAGCGGGTGCACGTCGTAGGCCCGCTTCGGGTTCGCCGGCAGCAACGCGCGCAGGTCGTGAGGAGGGCCGATCTGGGCGACGTCGAACGAGCCTTGGCGCGCGAGCAGCGAGGTGACCGATTGCGCGGCGGCGATCGCGGCGTCCTCGTCGTCGGTGATCACGTGCACGACGCCGCTACGCCGGCCATGCGTGTCCGGGCCGCCAAGAGACTCCATGTCGACGTTCTCGCCGGTGACCGAGCGCACGACGTCCGGACCGGTGACGAAGACGCGTCCCCCGGTGGACATGATCACGATGTCGGTGAGCGCGGGACCGTAGGCCGCACCACCGGCGGCAGGGCCGAGCACGATCGAGATCTGCGGGACGCGGCCGGAGGCTCGGATCATCGCCTGGAAGACCAGTCCGACGGCGTGCAGGGCGAGGACGCCCTCGGCCAGGCGCGCGCCGCCGGAGTGCCACAGGCCGACGACGGGCATGCGCTCGCGCACCGCGGTGTCGATGGTGTCGACGATGTGCCGGCAACCGGCCTCCCCCATCGCCCCACCCATGACGGTGGCATCGGTGCAGAATGCGGCGGCGGCCGTGCCGTTGACGCGACCCCGCGCCGCGACCACCCCGCTGTCGTCGCGCGGACGCAGCAGTTCGAGCGTGCCGGCGTCGAACAGCTTCTCCAGCCGAAGGACCGGGTCGCGGTGATCGATCTCGGATACGGCAAGAGCCGTCATGGCCCCTACGCCTTCCGGAACAGCAGCGACGCGTTGTGACCGCCGAAGCCGAACGAGTCGTTCAGCGCGGCCGGCACCGACATCTCGCGGGCCTTGGCGGGGACGTCGATTCGAAGGCCGTCGTCGGGGTCCTCGAGGTTGATCGTCGGCGGCACGATGTCGTTCTTGACCGCGAGGACGGTGGCGATCGCCTCGATGGCCCCGGCCGCGCCGAGCAGGTGTCCGGTCATGGACTTGGTGGCGGTGACGACGGTCTGCTCACCTAGCAGGTCGGCGATCCAGCGCGCCTCAGCCATGTCGCCGGTCGGCGTCGACGTGGCGTGGGCGTTGACGTGCACGACGTCTGACGCGGATACGCCCGAGCGCTCGATCGCAGTGGCCGCCGCCCGCCGCTGCCCGTGGCCCTCGGGGTCCGGCTTGACGATGTCGTGGGAGTCGGCGTTCACGCAGGCCCCGCCCAGGACGGCATAGGGCGTCCGGCCGCGGGCCGCGGCCGTCGAGGCCCGCTCGATCACCAGGACACCCGCGCCCTCGCCGAGGACGAAGCCGTCGCGGCCCTTGTCGAACGGACGCGACGCGCGTTCGGGTTCGTCGTTGCGGGTGCTCATCGCTTGCATCTGCGCGAAACCGGTGAGGGTGAGCGGATGAATGCAGGCCTCCGTGCCCCCCACGACGACGACGTCGGCGCGGTCGAGGTGGATGAGGTCGAGCCCGTACGCGATCGCCTCGGACCCGGACGCACACGCGCTGACCGGCGTGAAGACGCCGGCGCGGGCGCCGACGGCGAGACCGATGTGCGCGGCCGGGCCGTTCGGCATGTCCATCGGGATGAGCAGCGGCGAAACGCGGTCCGGACCCTTCTCGAGCATGACGTCGTGCTGATTGATCAGACTTACCACGCCCCCGATGCCGGTTCCGATGACAACGGCGACGCGGGCCGGGTCGAGGTCGTTGCATTCCGAGCGGCCGGTGAACCCCGCGTCCGCCCACGCCTCGCGGGCCGCGACGATCGCAGCCTGCTGGGAGCGGTCGAGGCGCCGGGCCTGCACGCGGGTCAGGTGCTCAGTCGGCTCGACGGCCATCCGGGCGGCGAGGCGGACCTTCAGCGGAGCGGCCCACTCGTCGGTGAGCGCGACGACGCCGGAGCGGCCTTCGAGCAGGCCGGCCCAGTACGTCGCCACGTCACCGCCGAGTGGGGTCGTGGCGCCCAGACCGGTGACGACGACGTCTTCGGTGCGTGCGCTCTCGCTCATGTCGAATTACTTCGCGTTCTCGGTGATGTAGTCCACTGCGTCCTTGACCGTCTTGAGCTCGGAGAGCTTCTCGTCGGGGATCTTGACGCCGAACTGGGTCTCGGCTTCCATGGCGACCTCGACCATCGACAGCGAGTCGACGTCCAGGTCGTCCACGAAGCTCTTGTCGTCGGTGACGTCCTCGGGCTTGACGTCGGCGACCTCGTTGAGGATCGAGGCGAGTCCTGCGCGGATCTCGTCGGCACTGGGCACGGGGCGGGTCCCTTCTGGTTGGTTCGGACTGGTCGGTGCCCGGACGGGCACGTTGACGAGGTTAGGGGGCGCCGTTAGGGGGCGAGCACGATCTGCGCGGCATAGGCCAGGCCGGAACCGAAGCCGAGCAGCAGCACCGGTGCCCCGGACGGGATCTCGCCGCGCTCGACCATGCGCGACAGCGCGAGCGGGATCGTGGCGGCCGAGGTGTTGCCGGACGTCACGATGTCGCGCGCGACGATCGCATTGGGCAGGCCGATGCGCTTTGCGAGGGCGTCGATGATGCGCAGGTTGGCCTGGTGCGGCACGAACGCGACGACGTCCTCGATCGCGACGCCGGCCCGGTGGCAGGCCTCGAGCGCGATCGGCGCCATCTGACCGGTGGCCCACCGGTAGACCGCTTGGCCTTCCTGCCGGAAGTAGCGGCTGTCCTCGTCGATGGCCACAGTGTCGAACTGCTCGCCGTCGCTACCCCAGACGACCGGCCCGAACCCTGGGGCCTCCGACGGCCCGATCACCGCGGCGCCGGCGCCGTCGCCGAGGATGATGCAGGTGCTCCGATCGGTCAGATCCAGCCAGCCCGAGAAGCGCTCGGCCGCAACCACCAGTACGTTGCGCGCCTGGCCGGTCAGGACGGCGGCGGACGCCGTGTTGAGCGCATAGACGAACCCCGAGCAACCGGAGTTCACGTCGTACGCACCGGGCGCGTCGATGCCGAGGCGGTAGGCGACCTGCGGTGCGGCGGCGGGGACGGGGGTGGGCATCGTGCAGGTGGCCACCAGGACGAGGTCGACGTCCCCGGTGCCGACACCGCTGGCCGCGAGAGCCTTGCTTGCCGCCTGCTCGGCCATGTCGACGACGGTTTCGTCCGGGTCGGCCCAGCGGCGCTCTGCGATGCCGACGCGGGTGCGCACCCAGTCGTCGTTCGTGTCGACCCCGCGGGCGACGAGATCGTCGTTGGTGATGACATTGCCGGGGCGGTAGTGCCCGAGGCCGAGGATCCGGGTGGCCGGCGCGCCGGGCGTCACGGTGAGCGTCACTCAGGCCTCCGAACCGTTGGAGATGCGCGCGATCGGCAGCCCC
This sequence comes from Jatrophihabitans sp., assembly GCA_051000605.1. GTDB lineage: Bacteria > Actinomycetota > Actinomycetes > Mycobacteriales > Jatrophihabitantaceae > Jatrophihabitans. The sequence goes on along the minus strand of JBPCOE010000048.1, from coordinate 10,587 downwards.
GCGTTCACGATGTCACCGTCGTGACGCAGCCACTCGGTCAGCACTCCTGCGCCGGGGGCGATGATCGCGTGCTCGTCACGGTTGGTGCGGACCGTCCCGAGCCGGGTCCCGCGCGCGACCTCGCCGCCCTCTGTGATCGTCTCGGCGCGGGTGAAGACGCCCTTGGTGGGGGTGACCACGATGTGGAAGTCGGGGGTGTGCTCGCCCTGGCCGTGCTGGGGGCGGCTGGCCACCATGACTCGGCCCCGCTCGAGATCGGCGGGTGTCGTGACCGCGAGCAGTTCGGCGCCCTTCAGCTCGCGCTTGGCGATGCCGGTCAGCACGCCGGCCGGGGCGAGTTCGATGACCGCGCTGACGCCGAGATCGCGGCACGAGCCGAGGCAGAGATCCCATCGGACGGGCACAGTGACCTGGCGGACGAGGCGCGCGATCAGGTCACTGCCGGTGGTGACGGCTGAGCCGTCGGCGTTCGAGAGCAGGATCGGGCGGGGGTCGGCGATCGTCAGCCCCGCTGCGAACTCGTCCAGCGCCTCAGCGGCGGAGTTCATGAAGCGGGTGTGGAACGCACCGGCGACCGCCAGCGGACGTACCCGGGCACCGCCCGGCGGGTCGGCGGCCAGCTTCTCCAGTGCATCGAGTGCGCCCGCGGCGACGATCTGACCGGCACCGTTGCGGTTCGCGGCCGTCAGCCCCGCGGCCTCGATGCCGGCCAGGACGACGGCTTCGTCGCCCCCCAGCACGGCGGACATGCCAGTCGGAGTGCGTGCGCACGCGCCGGCCATCTCGGCGCCGCGACGACCGGCCAGGGCGACCGCGTCGACGGGCGTCATCGCTCCTGACACCGCCGCGGCGGTCAGCTCGCCGACGCTGTGCCCGGCCACGACCCTTTCGCCGGCGTCCTCGAGCCGAAGCTGCTGCGCAGCAATGACCCCGAGAGCGACGAGCAGCGGCTGGGTGACCGCGGTGTCCTTGATCTCGTCGGCGCCGGCGGTCGTGCCGAGCCGCACCAGATCGAGCCCGGTGACCTCGGAGAACTCGGCCAGCTGCTCGGCGACCCCCGCAAGCTCGAGCCAGGGCGAGAGCATGCCGGGCGACTGGGCACCCTGGCCGGGAGCGAAGACGGCGATCACTCCTCTAGCTTGACTCGCCGGGGGCGTTCGGCGCGATCACGACACCCACAGGGTTGTCGACCGCAACTTGTAGGACTTTCACAAACCCCGGCGGTTTATTGTCATGACCTACCGGTCGTTGGTTGTGGATTAACGCACTGTTTCAGTGCTTCCGCTCAAGCGGCCCAGGACCAGGGCGATCCGCAGGGTGAGCGCGCCCCGGGCGTCGGTCGGCGATTCACCGCATACCTCGGCCACCTTCCTGAGCCGGTAGCGCACCGTGTTGGCGTGGACGAACAGCGCGCGTGCCGTCGCCTCGAGAGCACCGCCGGCGTCCAGGAACGACGCCACCGTCTCGATGAGTGAACCGCCGGCCGCAAGCAACGGGTCGTAGACGTCGGCGACGAGTTGCGCGCGCGCGACCGCGTCGCCGGCCAGAGCCCGCTCGGGCAGCAGCGCGTCGGCGTGCACGGGACGCGGGGCCCCCGGCCACGCGGGTACCGCCCGCAAACCGCTCAGTGCAGCCTGCGTCACGGCAACGGCCTCGGCGACGTCGCCGGCCAGGGGTCCGATAACCACCGGCCCCTGTGCGAACGCGGGCAGCAGATGGCGGGCAACCGCGTCGAGGTCGACGACCCCACCGACGACGATGACGAGCCGGTCGGCGTGCACGCCGGCCATAAGATCGTTGCCCATCCGTTTGATGCGGGAGTGAGCGGCAGTCAGGACGAGTTCCGGCGGACCGGCCGGAGCGCTGCCGACCATCGCCACGATCGGGCCGACCTCGTGCCAGCCGAGCGCGGCCAGCTGGCTGGGCAGCGGGTCGCCGACGACCGAGCCGCTGACGAGGTTGTCGATGACGAGTGCCTCGAGACGCCGATCCCAGGATCCGCGGTTCTCGGCGGCCGTCGCGTAGACGCGGGCGGCGGCGAAGGCGATCTCGCGGCTGAATCGCAGCAGCTCCTCGCGCACCTCGTCGACGTCGTCGCCGGCCAGCAACGGGAGGTTCTGCTCGGCGACCTCGATGGCCGTACGGACGAGCTCGACGGTCTGCTGCAGCGTGACCGAGTGCGCCATCGCCTGCGGGGCGGTGGCGAACACCTCGCCGGTGAGCCGGAGGACGTCGTCGGGCGTGCGTAGCCAATCCACGTAGGACTGCAGACCGGCCTGCGCCACCAGCGTCACCCAGGACCGCTGGTCCGACGGCAGCTCGCGAAACCACACCAGCTGCTCGTCCATGCGCGCGACGCTCTGGGTGGCGAGCCGGCCGGTCGCCTGCTCGATGCGGCGGACGGTCTCGTCGCGGATGCCGGGACGGCTTGTCCCTGCCGTCGTCATGATCAGGTTTTCCGGTCTGCGGGACGTTGCCGAACGTTTCGCACATCCCCGCGGGGGGAGGACGTGATCGACACATGCACGGCCTCAGCCTGCCACGTCCGGTTACGGTTGAGCGCGTGGCCGACGCCCGCGACCCCGCCGCCGATCTGCGCGAGATCGCGTTCCTGCTCGAGCGTGCTCGCGAGCCGACCTACCGGGTCAAGGCGTTTCGCACTGCGGCAGGCGTCGTCGACGATCTTCCGTCCGGCGAGCTGACCGGGCGGATCGAAGCGGGCACGCTGCAGCAGCTCACCGGCGTCGGCAAGGTGACGGCGCTGTGCATCACCGAGTCGCTGCAGGGTGAGACGCCGGTGTACCTGCGTCGTCTCGAAGCGACGGAGGACGCCCCGCTGGACGAGGCGACGGCCGCGATCCGGGGAGCGTTGCGCGGCGATTGCCACACACATTCGGACTGGTCCGACGGAGGATCACCGATCGCCGAGATGGCGCAGGCAGCCCGCCGGATCGGGCACGAGTACGTCGTCCTGACCGATCACTCGCCGCGGCTCAAGGTCGCGAACGGGTTGTCGGCCGACCGGCTTGAAGAGCAGCTCGACGTCGTGGCCGAACTCAACGAAGGCTATGCCGCGGCGGGGGAGACGTTTCGCATCCTGACCGGGATCGAGGTCGACATCCTCGACGACGGGACGCTGGACCAGAAACCCTCGCTGCTCGCGCGCCTCGACATCGTGGTGGCCAGCCTGCACTCGAAGCTGCGGATGCCCGCGGACGAGATGACGCCGCGGATGGTCGCCGCGGTCGCCAACCCGCACACCGACATCCTCGGGCACTGCACCGGACGTCTGATCACGGGTGGCCGCGGCAACCGACCGGAATCGGCGTTCGACGCCGAGATCGTCTTCGCCGCATGCGAGGCGTTCGGGGTGGCGGTCGAGATCAACTCACGACCCGAGCGGCTCGACCCGCCGAAGCGGTTGCTGCGGGTGGCCGTCGAGGCGGGTTGCCTGACCTCGATCGACACCGACGCGCACGCGCCCGGCCAGCTCGACTGGCAGGCGAACGGGTGCGAACGGGCCGCGCGCTGCGGCGTCGACGCGACCGCGATCGTCAACACCTGGTCGCGCAACGAGCTGCTCGCGTGGACGGCCGATCACGACGTCCGACCATGACCGAAATCCGTCCCGCGACCGCTCGGCTACGGACCGACCAGCCAGGCATCACGACGTGGCACGCGTTCTCGGCCGGCCCGCACTACGACCCGGGCAACATCGCGTTCGGCCCGATCGTCGGCTGCGACGAGCACCTGCTCGAACCGAGCGCCGGCTTCGACTGGCACGGGCACCGAGGGGTGGTCATCGTCAGTTGGGTACTGGCCGGCACGCTGCGGCACGAGGACTCGACCGGCAAGGTGCGCCTCGTACCGCCCGGCGTCGCGCTGGTGCAGTCGACCGGTGACGGCATCCGGCACGCCGAGACGAACGCGTCAGGCCGCGATCCGCTGCACTTCGTCCAGACGACGGTGCTGTCCGAGGCGCCGCCGTCGGTCGTGTCTGCGCAGCCGCCGCTCCTCGTCGGGGGAACCCGGGTCGACGCCGGAGGCGCCGGCGCAGTGGCCGCACGATCGCACGTGTTCGTCACGCGTGGCGAATTCAGCTTGGACGGCGGCGACCTGGTGCGTCCGGGCGACACGGTCCGGGTCGGCGACGATCGCGCGGTCCTGGACGGCGCCGGCGAGTTGCTCGTCATCACTCCCGACGTCCTACTGTCGAAGGCATGACCTCCACGACGAAACAAGCAAAGCTCGGTGGCCTGACCGTCTCCGCCCAGGGGCTCGGCTGCATGGGCATGAGCCAGAGCTACGGCGCAGGCGACTGGGACGAGTCGATCGCCACGATCCACCGCGCGCTCGAGCTGGGCGTGACGCTGCTGGACACCGCGAACGTCTACGGCGCCGGGCACAACGAGGTTCTGGTCGGGCGGGCGATCGTCGACCGCCGCGACCAGGTACAGCTCGCGACGAAGATGGGCATCGACCTCACCGAGGGCCCGAACAATCGACGGCTGCGGGGCACGGCTGCGTACGTGAAGCAGGCCTGCAACGACTCGCTGCTGCGTCTCGGTGTCGATCACATCGATCTGTACTACCTGCATCGTCCGCCGCAGGACGCCGAGATCGAGGAGACCGTCACCGCAATGGCCGATCTGGTGCAGGAGGGCAAGGTGCTGCACCTCGGATTGTCCGAGGTCGACGACGCGCTCCTGCGCCGGGCCTACGACGTGCACCCGATCGTCGCAGTCCAGAGCGAGTACTCGCTGTGGACGCGGGACCCCGAGACGACCGTCCTGGGCGCGATGCGCGAACTCGGCGTCGGGCTGGTGCCCTTCTCGCCGCTCGGCCGAGGTTTTCTCACCGGCACTGTCGACCCGGGCGCGCTGGGAAGTGGCGACTTCCGCGCGACCAGCCCCCGATTCGTCGGCGATGCTGCGGCCGCCAACCGCAAGATCGCCGACGCCGTCGCCGCAGTAGCCGAACGCAGGGGCGTCGCCGCGGCGCAGATCGCGCTCGCCTGGGTGCACGGGCGCGCGGCGCAACTCGGCGTGGACGTCGTTCCGATCCCGGGCACGAAGCGCATCAAGTGGCTGGAGCAGAACGTCGCGGCGCTCGACGTCGTGCTCGACGACGCCGACCTGGCCGAACTCGAACCGCTCGGCGACCAGGTCGTCGGCGGGCGCTACTGAGCCGCACGTCGACTGGCGACTTCGCGCTCAGTTCGTGACGGCGACCGTGTAGCTCCAGAGTTCGCTGTGCACGCCGACCGGCTTCGGTGCGTCCTGGCCCGCGCGCTCGGCGGCGGAACGGTGCCCGTGCGCGAAGGCGGGGGAGCTGGTCCAGGCCGCGAACGACTCCTCGTCGCGCCACCGGGTGATCACGAGCCACGTGGTGCGATCGTCCGTGGGCTTGAGCAACTCGAAGCCTTCGAAGCCGGCGGCGTCGTCGGCGGCACCCGCACGGGCAGCGAAGCGGTGGGCCAGCTCGTCGCCGCTGCCGGCGTCGGCGGTGATCGCGTTGATTTTGATGATGGTCATGCCGACCCTTCCGTGTTGCCCGCGCCGGCCGCGGTGACGTCGGACAGCCGGTACCGCTCGAACGCCTCGCGCGGCGCTTCGGGCTTGATCTCGCCGGCCCGGGCGAGCCGCTCCAGTGCCGCCACCACGATCGACTCGGCGTCGACGTGGAAGAAGCGCCGCGCTGCGCCACGCGTGTCGGCGAAACCGAAACCGTCCGTGCCGAGCGAGACGTAGTCGTTCGGCACCCAGCGCGAGATCTGGTCCGGCACCGCCCGCATGTAGTCCGACACGGCGACGACGGGCCCGGACGTGCCGGCGAGCGAGGACGTCACGAACGGCACCGGTGCGTCGTCGCCCGGGTTCAGGAACGCGCGCTGCTCGCATTCGACGGCGTCGCGGCGCAACTCGTTCCACGACGTCACCGACCACACGTCGGCGTCGACGCCCCATTCCTCACCGAGCTTGCGCTGTGCTTCGACGGCCCACGGCATCGCCACCCCCGATGCGAGCAGCTGGGCGCGGGGCCGGCCGCTGTCCTGCAGCCCCGGTGAGAAGCGGTATAGGCCACGCAGCAGTGCGTCGACGTCGAGATCAGCCGGTTCGGCCGGCTGCACCACCGGCTCGTTGTAGATCGTCAGGTAGTAGAAGACGTCCCTGTCGCTGACGCCCGGGGTGTCGTACGCGCCGATGCCGTACATGCGCGCGAGCCCGGCGCGCACGATGTGCGCGATCTCGTAGGCCCAAGCCGGGTCATAGGCGACACAGGCCGGGTTGGCTGACGCGAGCAGCGGCGACTGGCCGTCGGCGTGCTGCAGCCCCTCACCGGTCAGGGTCGTGCGACCCGCCGTCGCGCCCAGGACGAAGCCGCGCGCCAGCTGGTCGGCGAGCGCCCAGAACTGGTCGCCGGTCCGCTGGAAACCGAACATCGAGTAGAAGATGTAGAACGGAATCATCGGCGTGGCGTGCGTGGCGTAGGCCGACCCGGCCGCGATCAGCGAGGCCATCGAGCCGGCCTCGGAGATGCCCTCGTGCAGGATCTGACCGGTCGTGGATTCCTTGTAGGACAGCAGCAGATCACGGTCGACGGCGTCATATTCCTGCCCGTGCGGCGAGTAGATCTTGGCGGTCGGGAAGATCGCGTCCAGCCCGAACGTCCGCGCCTCGTCGGGGATGATCGGCACGAAACGCGACCCGATCTCCTTGTCCTTCATCAGGTCCTTGAACAGCCGGACGGTGGCCATGGTCGTCGCGACGAGCTGCTTGCCCGAGCCGCCGCGGAAATCCGAGTACACGCCTGAGCCGGGCTGCGGCAGCGGCTTTGGCCGCACCACCCGCTTGGGCAGTGCGCCACCGAGTGCGGCGCGCCGCTCCTTCATGTACTGGATCTCGTCGGACTTCTCGCCGGGGTGGTAGTAGGGCGGCAGGTCCGCGTCGAGGGCTGAGTCCGGGATGTCGAGGTAGAGCCGATCGCGGAACGCCTTGAGGTCGGGCTTGGTCAGTTTCTTCATCTGGTGCGTCGCGTTGCGTCCCTCGAACGATTCGAGCGTCCAGCCCTTGACCGTCTTGGCCAAAATGACCGTCGGCTGACCGGTGTGGGCGCGCGCAGCCTCGAACGCGGCGTAGACCTTACGGTAGTCGTGCCCGCCGCGCGAGAGCTTGCGCAGGTCATCGTCGGACAGGTCCTCGACCATCTTGCGCAGCCGTGGGTCGCCGCCGAAAAAGTGATCGCGGATGTACTCGCCGCTCTCGACGGTGTACGTCTGGAACTGCCCGTCCGGCGTCGCGTTCATCTGGTTGACGAGCACGCCGTCGCTGTCGCGGGCCAGCAGCGGGTCCCAGTCACGTCCCCACACGACCTTGATGACGTTCCAGCCGGCACCGCGGAAGTACGCCTCCAGCTCTTGGATGATCTTGCCGTTGCCGCGCACCGGACCGTCCAGGCGCTGCAGGTTGCAGTTGATGACGAAGGTGAGGTTGTCGAGCTCCTCACGGGACGCGACGCCGATCGCGCCGAGCGATTCGACCTCGTCCATCTCGCCGTCGCCGAGGAAGGCCCAGACGTGCGAATTGGACGTGTCGGCCAGTCCCCGGGCCTGCAGGTAACGGTTGAACCGCGCCTGGTAGATCGCGTTGATCGGCCCGAGGCCCATCGACACGGTCGGGAACTCCCAGAACTCCGGCATGAGCCGGGGATGCGGGTAGGACGACAGGCCGTACGGAGCGTGCGACACCTCCTGGCGGAACCCGTCGAGGTGCTTCTCGGTGAGCCGCCCTTCGAGGTAGGCCCGGGCGTAGATGCCCGGCGCGGCATGGCCCTGGAAGTACACCTGGTCGCCCATACCCGTGGAAAGATCCTTGCCGCGGAAGAAGTGGTTGAAGCCGACCTCGTACAGCGACGCAGCCGAAGCGTAGGTGGCGATGTGCCCGCCCACACCGACGGTCATGTTGGCCCGCGAGACCGCGATTGCGGCGTTCCAGCGGATATAGGCGCGGATGCGCCGCTCGATGTGTTCGTCGCCGGGGAACCAGGGTTCACGCTCGGGCGGGATCGAGTTGATGTAGTCGGTGCTGCGCAGTCCGGGGACACCGACTTGGCGCTCGCGCGCGCGCTCGAGGAGCTTGAGCATCAGGAAGCGGGCACGCTGCCGGCCGTCGGCGTCGATCGCCGCATCGAGGGACTCGAGCCATTCTCGTGTCTCTTCGCGGTCTATGTCCGGCAGCTGATTGGGTAGGCCATCGGTGATGATGCTGTATCGGTCGCGGGTCACGCGTACTCCCTCAGTGCTCTGCTTGTTGGTGTGCTCGTGGCGTCAACACCGTTCAGTCAACACCTTCGCAAGCCACTAAGGTCTGGTGAAGGCTTACCGGCGGGTATCGCCGGATGATCCCAACGAGCAGCTAGTCGAGGAGGCACAGGTCGTGAGCCCGAGCGCCCAGCCCACCAAGGGCGGGGGAACCGCCGAGCGGCTGGGCCTGAAGCCCGGCATGATCGTCATGGAGGTCGGTGTCGACGACGACGCGGACGAGGATCTGCGCGACGACATCGTTGAGTTCACCGGCGAGGAGATGGTCGACGAGGACTCCGACGAGGTGGTCGACATCGTCCTGCTCTGGTATCGCGAGGGCGACGACGACCTCGCCGACGTGCTTGTCGACTCGATCTCGCCGTTAGCCGAAGACGGTTACATCTGGCTGCTGACGCCCAAGCGCGGCCGGGGCAGCTACGTCGAGCCGTCCGACATCGCTGAGGCAGCCTCGATTGCCGGGCTTTCCCAGACATCCATCACGACCGTCGGCGACGACTGGTCGGCGGCCCGATTGATCGGGCGCAAATCTCCCGGGGGGAAAAAGTGATCTCCGAGCGACGCACGCGGTGCGAGTCATGACTTCTGTTGGTGACGAAGCCCCGAACTTCACGCTCAAGGACCAGAACAACGAGGACGTCGAACTGGCGCGATTTCGCGGCGACAAGGCCGTGCTGATCATCTTCTATCCGCTCGCGTTCACCGGCATCTGCACCGGCGAGCTCACCAGGGTGCGCGACGAGATCGACACGTTTCAAAACGACGACGTGCAGGTGCTGACGATCAGTGTCGACTCCGCCTACGCGCACAAAGTCTTCAGCGAGCGGGAGGGTTATGAGTTCCCTCTGCTCTCGGACTTCTGGCCGCACGGCGGTGTCGCCAAGTCCTACGGCGCCTTCTTCGAACCGGCCGGGATCGCCAATCGGGGGACGTTCCTGGTCGACAAGACCGGCGTCGTCCGCTTCACCGAGGTGAACGGCCCCGGACAGGGCCGGGATGCCGCGACGTGGCAGGCCGCGATCAAGGCGCTTTAAATACCGCGCGGTGGGTTGATGCCGCTCAGGTCTTCTCTGCACCAGTCAAGCTAGCGAAACGTGCAACGTCCGAGCCGCGTGCCGGTTGAGGATCGGTGAATGACGGCGGCGCGCGTCTCGTCTGGGCCACTTCCCAACCGAACGGTGTATTGGCACGATGCCCGTATCGGGCCGTTAGCGGACTGTTGTTACCAATTGTTTCAGCGATATCTCTTGCGCGCTGACGTTCGAAGGAGTCTCGGATGAGGCATCGTTTCTTGGTCAACATGGTGGCGACCTTTGCCCTCACGTCCCTTGGCGTCGTGGCGGTGCAGGCTGCGACCGCGTCTGCGGCGCCGGGCAGTGCCCACGGCAACAAGCGCGTGTGCGCTGTCGCTACGGCGGGTCACGCCGCCTGTGACGCGCATGTCGTCACGGACTCTTCGTTGCGACCGCTGGCCACTACCTCCTACCAGAGCGGCTACAGCCCTGCTCAACTGAAGACTGCGTACTCGCTCGCCGGTGCGACCGGTACCGCGACAGTGGCGATCGTCGACGCCTACGCCAGCCCGAATGCCGCCGCCGACCTCGCGGCCTACCGCAGCCAGTTCGGCCTCGGACCGGCCAATCTCACCCAGGTCAACCAGACCGGTGGCACGGCATTGCCCGCCGGTGACACCGGCTGGGGCCAGGAGGAGATGCTCGACCTGGAGATGGTTTCGGCGATCTGCCCGGGCTGCAACATCCTCTATGTCGGAGCCAATTCGGCCTCCTTCGTCGACCTCGGCACGGCGGTCGACACTGCAGTGGCCAAGGGCGCGAAGGTCGTGTCCAATTCCTACGGCGGCAGCGAGTCCGCCAACGAGGTCAGCGTCTACGCCCACTACTACAACCACCCCGGCGTGGCCATCACTGTCAGCTCCGGCGACAGCGGCTACGGCGCCCAGAGTCCGGCGGCATTCAACACCGTCACCGCGGTCGGCGGCACCACTCTGGCTCTCAACAGCGACAACACCCGCCGGAGCGAGACTGTGTGGAGTGGCGCCGGGAGCGGTTGCTCGGCCTACGTATCCAAGCCGGCGTGGCAGCACGACGCCGCGTGCACGAAACGCACCATTGCCGACGTCGCTGCGGTGGCCGACCCCGCGACTGGAGTCGCCGTCTATGACAGTTACGGCAGCACCGGCGGAGCCAATTGGTACGTATTCGGTGGTACGAGCGTCGCGGCACCGATCATCGGCGCTGTCTACGCAC
>JBPCOE010000125.1:0-60814 GCA_051000605.1 Jatrophihabitans sp. | reverse complement strand
GGCCTGCACCGCCCCCGCACGCTGCTCGGGCAGCGCCTCAACGACCTGGTCCGCGACACCTACTCCGAGGTCGACGTCATCGGGCTGTGCATCCCCGCGGACGAGAAGATCGGGCCCGGCGACCGGTGGATCCTCGACCAGCTCAGGACGGTGGCGCCCAGCACCACGGTGATCGGGGTGGTCACCAAGATCGATAAGCTTCCCCGTGCGCGGGTGCTGGCGCAGCTCGTGGCCGTGTCGGAGCTGCGGGGACCCGACTCGGAGGTGGTGCCCGTCTCGGCCGTGCGCGGTGACCAGGTGGAGGTGCTCGTCGAGCTGCTGTCCGCCGCCGTGCCCGCGGGCCCGATGCTCTACCCGGCCACCCAGCACACCGACGAGGACCAGAACCAAATGATGGCCGAGCTGGTTCGCGAGGCAGCGCTGGAAGGCGTGCGCGACGAGCTGCCGCACAGCCTGGCCGTGGTCGTCGAGGAGGTGGTTCCGCGGGAGGGGCGGGAGGACTTCCTGGACGTGCACGCCTTCGTCTACGTGGAACGGCCGAGCCAGAAGTCGATCGTCATCGGCACCGGCGGTGCGCGGCTGAAGGACGTGGGGACCCGGGCGCGCGCCGGGATCGAGGAGCTGCTCGGGGTGCGGATCTACCTCGACCTGCACGTGAAGGTGGCCAAGGACTGGCAGCGCGACCCCAAGCAGCTGGGCAAGCTCGGCTTCTGAGGGGGTCCGTAGCCGGCTCGGCCCCGGCTACGATCTCGCACGCGGTGCCGTCTGGTGCCGGTGGTGCGCGATGCGACACGAGAGGGACGGGACCCCATGAGCGACAACCCCTACGGAACGCCGCAGCAGGGTGACGGCGGCCAGGGCGGATACGAGCAGCAGGGTTACGGCCAGCAGGGCTACGGCCAGCAGGGCTACGGCCGACACGGAGCCCGTGCCGACCAGGCGACCCAGACCTACGGCCAGCCCGGTTACGGCAATGCCCCCTCCTACGGCGCCGGCGAACAGCCGTATGGGGGCCAGCCGAGCTACCCGGGCGGCGCGGGGAGTTACGGCCAGTCCGGCTACGGCAGCCAGGGCTACACCCAGCAACCGGGCTACGACCAGGGTTACCAGCCACAGCCTGCACGCAAGAGCAGGAAGGGCCTGTGGATCGCCCTCGTCGGGCTCGTCGTCGTCCTGGCCGTCGCGGCGGTGCTCGTGTTCGTGGTGTTCCAACCGTTCGGTAACAAGAAACTCAGCCATACCGCGGTCGAGAAGTACATCACCAGCAATCTCAAGGCCACCAACGTCAAGTGCAACGGCGGTAACGACTTCGAGATGAAGAAGAACGGCGACAGCTTCACGTGCACGTCGAGTGGCGGCGGCACGTTCACGGTCACGATCAAGAACAAGGACGACGGCCGGTACGTGGTCGCGAACCAGTGAGCCCGCAGGTCGGAACCTCCTAGCCCAGCGCTGTGGCGATCGCCTTCTTCATCCGTCCGACCGGAGCCTCGATGCCGAGCTCCACGGCCAGTTCGGCCAGCTGGTCAGGGTGCCGCGCCACTGCGGGGAGGTCGTCGTCGACTTCGTCGAGTGGCACGTCGACGCGCCCGCGAACGGCGTCCGGCGCGACGGCGAGGTAGTCGAGCGCCGCTCGGACCTTCGCGGCCGCACCGGCGGGGAAGCCGTGGTCGCCGGCGTTCGCTGCCGCGACGATGTCCTCGATCGCGCCGAAGCGGCTGACGACGGCGGCAGCGGTCTTCTCGCCGATACCGGGTACGCCGGGTAGCCCGTCGCTCGGGTCGCCGCGCAGGACGGCGAAGTCGGGGTAGTGCGCTGGCGGGACGCCGTACTTCGTCAGCACTTCGTCCGGTCCTAAGACCTCCATCTTGGCCAGTCCTCTGCCGGTGTACAGGACGCTCACCCGTTCGGTGGCAAGAGCGATGAGGTCACGGTCGCCGGTGACGACCTCGACAGGCTCCGAGTCACGTTCGGCTAGCGTGGCGATCACGTCGTCGGCCTCGAACCCGTCCGCACCTGAGCACGCCAGGCCGAAGGCGGTCAGCACGTCGAGCAGCAGCGGCACCTGCGGACCGAGTGCGGCCGGGACGTCTTCGCCACCGTCCTTGGCCACCCGGTGGGCCTTGTAGGTCGGGACCAGCGCGACTCGGAACGCCGGGCGCCAGTCGAGATCCAGACAGGCCACCCACCGATTCGGACGCCGCTTGTCGATAAGGGATGCCGACATGTCCAGGAAACCGCGCACGGCGTTGATCGGTCGCCCGTCGGGGGTCGTCACCGAATCGGGGACGGCGTAGAACGCTCGGAAGTAGAGGCCGGCCGCGTCGACGAGCATGAGCGTCATGGCCGACACCCTAATTGCCCCGCGCCGAGCGCCCGGCCGGCTCAGGACGCCGGCGGCGTCGTACTCTGCCGCAGGACCAGCTCGGTCGGCAGGACCACCGCCGGATCGTGGGCGGCCCCTTCGTGAGCGGTGTGGACGTGGCCGGACGCCCCGTTCACACCGACGATGACGGCAAGTAGGCGCGTGGTCACGTCCAGCGCCTGTTCGGCCACGGGTTGCCGGATGGTGGTGAGCCCCATCAGATCCGAGAACGGCTGATCGTCGAACCCGATGATCGAGATATCCTCGGGCATCCGCAGCCCGGCCCGCCGGATCTCGCGGATGGCGCCGTAGGCCATCTCGTCGCTCTCGGCGAAGATCGCGGTCGGCGGCTGGGGCAGCGCCAGCAGTCGGCGGGCCGCCTCGCAGCCGCCGTCGACGGTGAAGAAGCCGAGCTGCTCGAGTGTCGGGTCGGGTGATTCGCCCACCGCAGCCAGCGCGTTGTGATAGCCGGTGCGACGATGCAGGGGCGGGGTGAAGCGCATCGGATCGTCGGTGTCGCCGCCGATCAACCCCACGCGGCGGTGGCCGAGGGCGGTGAGGTGATCGACCGCCTGCCGGGCTGCTGCGACGTCGTCAATGGCCGCCGAGAGCACACCGGTGCGTTCGATGCCGAGCAACCCGACCGGACGATTGAGCCGTGCCAACGCATCGAACTCGTCCTCCTCGAGCACCAGGCTGGCCACGAGGACCCCGTCGACCCGCTTGCGCATCGGCATGACGTCGAAGAAGCGGGCGCGGCCGTCGAGATCGCCGAGGTTGTAGAGCAGCAGGTCGAACCCGGCGCGGCGCAGCGCGGTCTCGACGGTGGCGATCACCTCGGCGAAGAACCAGCGATTGACGAACGGGACCACGAGCCCGACGGTCGTCGTGCGCCCGCTCGCGAGACGCGCGGCGAACGGGGAGGCGACGTAATTGAGGTCCGCTGCGGCCACGAGGACCCGATCACGGGTAGACGTCGCGACGTCGGGCAGTCCCCGCAGCGCACGCGACACAGTGGCGATCGAGACGCCCGCTCTGCGCGCGACATCCTCGATGCTGGCCACCATCTGCGGCTCCCTCTCCGGCACTCACCGCAGACGCTACAGTTGCGGCTCGCGCGAGCGGCAGGTTGAGCGCGATTCGGACGGTCATGATCGTCGGACGACGGCGCTGGCAGACTCGAGCGCATGTCCACCCTCTACCGCAACGGCCGGGTGGACGTCCCTGGCCGTCCCGGCGCCTCCGCTTTCGTGGTCGACGGCGCGACTCTTGCCTGGATCGGCGACGAGGACGGTACGGCGCTGTACGCCGAGAGCGAGGTCGTCGATCTGGACGGTGCGTTCGTCGCCCCGGCGTTCGTCGACGCGCACGTGCACACGACCGATACGGGCCTGACGCAGACCGGGCTCGATCTACGTGGCGTCCGCACGCTGGCCGAGGCGCTGGATGCGGTCGAGCGGGCCGCCCGCTCGACGCGCGGACGGCCAATCCTCGGCGGTGGGTGGGACGACACAGGTTGGCCGGAAGGTCGTCCGCCCACTGCCGCGGAGCTCGACCGAGCTTCCTACGGCGGGTCGGTGTATCTCGCTCGGGTGGACCTCCACTCGGCCGTGGTGTCGTCGTCGTTGATGACCGCTGTCCCAGGTCTCGCGGGTCTGTCCGGTTATCGGGCGAACGGGCGGATGAGCGAGCCCGCGGCCCATGACGCGGTACGCGCGGCCGCACACGACGCCGTGACGAGAGGCCAGCGCCGCGATGCGCAACGGGCAGCGTTACGAGCCGCGGCGGCCCTCGGGATCGCGAGCGTTCACGAAATGGCCGGACCCGTTATCTCTAGTGCCGACGACCTCGCCGATCTGCTTGCGCTTAGCGCGGACGAGGACGTGCCCGAGGTGATCGGCTACTGGGGCGAAATGATGGGGGTCGAGACCGCCCGCGAACTGGGCGCGGTAGGCGCCGGGGGCGATCTGTTCTGTGACGGATCGCTCGGCTCGGGCACGGCCGCGTTGAGCGAGCCGTACGCGGACCGCCCGGGCACTGGCTGGACGAGGTTCGAGACCGGCGCGCTCGTCGAGCACATCCTGCGATGTGTCGACGCCGACCTGCCGGCCGGCTTCCACGCCATCGGCGACGCGGCCGTCGACCAGGTCCTCGACGCGTACGAAGTCGTCACCGCCCGGCTCGGCCGTCCGGCCGGGATCGGCCACCGCATCGAGCATGCCGAGTACGTCCGGGATCCGGCCCGGCTCGCCGCCAGCGGCCTCGTTGCGTCAATGCAGCCCTGCTTCGATGCACTGTGGGGCGGCGTCGACGGTCTGTATGCCGACCGCCTCGGCGCCGACCGGGCGCTCGCGTCAAACCGGTTCGCCGAGCTCGCCGCGGCCGGCGTGCCGCTGGCGTTCGGCTCGGACTCGCCGGTGACCGAACTCGGGCCGTGGGCGGCGATTCGGGCCGCGTCGCACCACCACGACCCCGCGGCGTCGATCAGCCCCCGTGCGGCGTTCGTCGCGCATACGCGGGCAGGGTGGCGCGCGGCCGGGCGCGACGGGGAAGGCGTGCTGACCGTCGGCGCCCCGGCGACGTTCGCGGTCTGGCGGACGGGCGAACCGGCCGTCCACGCTCCGGACGAGCACGGGGCCGTCTGGAGCACTGACGCGCCGGCCGGGGTGCGGGGGTTGCCCGATGTCGCGCCCGGAATCGAGCTGCCGAGCTGCGTGCGAACGGTGCTGCGAGGGCGGACGATCCATGCCGCTGCGGACGATCACTGACCGTTCAGGTCGCGACAGCGATACTGGTCCGATGCAGCCCGCACGTCAGCCCGGATTCCCCAAGCGGTGGGCGGCGTTCGTGGCGTTCGGCGCAGGCGTGATCGGCGTCCTCGCCTTTCCCCGCTTCGGCATCTGGCCCGCAGCTTTCCTGTCCGTGGCGATGCTGTCGGTGGCCGTCGACGGGCGCCGCAGCCGAACGGGCGGGTGGCTGGGCTACCTCTACGGCTGTGCCTTCCTGCTGCCGCTCGTCCACTGGACCGGCGTGTACGTCGGGCCGGCCCCGTGGATCCTGCTCTGCCTGGGGTTCGGCATCCCGTTCGCGGTACTCGGCGCCGTGCTGCCGGTGCTCGCCCGCCTGCCGGTCAGCCCGTTCTGGGTCGGGGCGGCATGGGTGCTGCAGGAGGCGATCCGTGACCGCGTGCCGTTCGGTGGGTTTCCCTGGGGCCGGCTCGCCTTCAGCCAGGCCGAAGCTCCGACGCGCTGGTTCGCAGCGCTCGGGGGCGCGCCGCTGGTTACGTTCGTCGTCGCCGTCGGGGGTGGCGGCCTGGCCCTGGCCGTCCGCAACCTCATGCCGCTGCTCGCAGGCGCGCCGATCGATCGGCACTCGGGCGAGCCGATCCAGCTGCGAGCACGTGCCGCTGTGATAGGCGTCGTCACCCTCGCTGTGGTCCCGCTGCTCGGGCTGCTGCTCGCCTGGCCGCTGCGCCCCGCGCCCGATCGGGCGAGCCGGACCGAGACCATCGCCGTCGTCCAGGGCGGTCTGCCCGACCTCGGCAGCCTCGACTTCGAGAGCCGGGCGGAACAGGTTCTCGACAATCACGTCCAGCAGACGATGACGCTCGCCCGGCGCATCGCCGCGGGCCAGGTCGCGCGACCGAGTCTGGTGCTGTGGCCGGAGAACTCCTCGGACGTCGACCCGTTCGAGGACGCCGGCGCGTACGCGAAGATCGACAAGGTGGTCAAGGCCGTCGGCGCCCCGGTGCTGGTCGGTGCGATCCTGGACGGTCCAGGGGCTAACCACCGCCGCAACGTCGGGATCCTCTGGTCACCGACGTCCGGCCCCGGTGCCCAGTACGTCAAGCGGCACCCGGTGCCCTTCGCCGAGTACATCCCGCTGCGGGGCCTGGCCGAAGCCGTGAGTTCGGACGCCAAGACGGTGACCCGCGACATGGTCGCGGGTACGGGCAACGGACTGCTGCGCGGCGGGCCGGTCCCGATCGGCGACGTCATCTGCTTCGAGGTGGCCTACGACGATCTGGTCCGGTCCTCGGTCGCGGCTGGAGCCGAGCTGCTCGTCGTCCAGACGAACAACGCGACGTTCGGGCACACGCCCGAGACCTACCAGCAGCTTGCCATGAGCCAGCTGCGGGCGGTGGAGAGCGGTCGCACAGTCGTGCAGGTCGCCACCACCGGCGAGTCGGCGATCATCGGGCCGGACGGTGTCGTACGCACGCGCTCGGGGCGGCTGTTCGATCCGGCGCTCCTCGTAGAGAAGGTGCCGGTGATCTCGACCGCTACGCCAGCCACTCGGCTGGCGGGCTGGCCCGAGTACGTCCTCGCATTCGTTGCGGCCGCCGGCGTGCTCGGGGTCGCTTGGCGTGCCCGTCGCGCGCGCACCATGACGGCCGACTCCACGCCCGAACGCACGAGCCCGCCGCAGCCGACCGGCCCGCGCGACGAGCCGCAGGGCGAGCACGAGGAGATGGTGACGAGATGACCCACCCGAGCGACGCTAGCGGTGCGAGCGGTCGGCGCGCGGACCGATGAGCGAGGGCGGTGTCCTCGTCATCATCCCGACCTACGACGAGCGCGAGAATATCGAGGGGATCGTCCAGCGCGTCCGCACGTCAGTCCCCGATGCGCATGTGCTGATCGTCGACGACGGCAGCCCCGACGGCACGGGCAAGATCGCTGACGTGATGGCCGAGGATGACGCACGGGTCCACGTGCTGCACCGAACCGACAAGAACGGTCTCGGCCGGGCCTACATCGCCGGCTTCGATTGGGGGCTGGACGCGGGCTTCGACACCCTCGTCGAGATGGACGCCGACGGTTCACACGCCCCGGAGCAACTGCCCCGATTGCTGTCCGCGCTCGAGCAGGCCGACTTGGTGCTGGGCTCGCGATGGGTGCCGGGCGGCTCGGTGGTGAACTGGCCGGCGTCGCGCAAGACGATCTCCAAGGGTGGCAGCCTCTACTCGCGCCTCGCTCTCGGCATCAAGGTCCGCGACGTCACCGGGGGGTACCGGGCCTTCCGGCGCGAGGTGCTCGAAGGCATCGACTACTCGGCCGTGGCGTCGCAGGGCTATTGCTTCCAGATCGACCTCGCGACTCGAGCCATCCGGCACGGCTACCGGGTGGTCGAGGTGCCGATCACCTTCGTGGAGCGCGAGCGCGGCGAGTCGAAGATGAGCAACGATATCGTGCGGGAGGCACTCGTCCGGGTCACCCAGTGGGGCGCGCGGTACCGGTCCGCGCAGCTGCGCACAGCACTCCGCACCGCCGCAATCCGGCGCCGTCGGGCCCGATGAGACCGGGCAGCATCCGCTGAAACAGCGATGGTCCTATGCCGCCATCGCGTCCGGCTCGGCTGCCGGCGAAATCGCGGCCTCGATCTCGCTGAGCTTGAGCCCCTTCGTCTCGGGCACCTTGACGATCACGTAGACGAGCGACAACACGGTGACCCCGGCGTAGAGGCCGAACGTGCCCGCCTGCCCGATAGCGGAAATGATCGACAGGTAGGACACCGCCACGACGAGGTTGGCCGCCCAGTTGGCCATCGTGGCGATCGAGGCGGCCTGACCGCGGACGCGCAGCGGAAAGATCTCGGCGATCAGCAACCAGACGATCGGGCCCAGGCTGACCGCGAAGGCACCCACGTACACGGCGAGGGCGATAGTGGCGAAGACCGCGCCACTGCCACCGATCCCGATGCCGAATGCGATCGTCAAGGCCACCAGCCCGACGACCATGATCGACATGCCCCAGATGAGCAGCGGCCGGCGTCCGAGCCGGTCAAGGTAGCGCACCGCCACGATCGTCATCAGCACGTTCACGGCGCCGACGACGACCAACGCGAGCAGCGCCGCCGATGAACCCAGTCCCGCCTGCCGCAGCACAGTGGGCGCGAAGTAGATGACGGTGTTGATCCCGGTGATCTGCTGGATGATCGCGAGCACGACCCCCAGGATCAGCGCAGGGCGCAGTTTGCGATCGACCAGATCCCCGATCGAACCCCGGCGTTCCTCGCGCGCGACGTCGCGGACGTTCTCGATCTCGTCGTCGATCTCCTTGTCGGTCTCGCGCAGACTTCGCAGCACGGTGCGAGCCTCGTCCTCGCGTCCCTGACGGACGAGCCACGCGGGGCTCTCCGGTTCGCGGACGATGCCGGCGCCGAGCACCACCGCCGGGATGAGGGCCAGGCCGACGCTGACCCGCCAGTCGCCGTGCCCGGCCAGGAAATACGCCACGAGCTGGCTCACCAGGATGCCGGCGGTGATGGACAGCTGGTTGAGCGAGACGAGCCCACCCCGACGTTCGGGCGGCGCGATCTCGCCGATGTATACCGGCACCACGAACGACGTGGAGCCCACACCGAGGCCGATGATGAAGCGACTGATCCAGAACACCCACAACGTCGGCGCGAACGACGACAGCAGCAGCCCGACCACGAAGACGACACTGGTCAGGAAGATTGCGCGACGGCGACCGATTTGGTCGGCGAGCCGGCCGGCGATCAGGGCCCCGACGGCCGCCCCGGCGAGCAGGATCGCCACTACGAGGCCCTTGTCGAACGGGCTGTTCAACGCGAAGTCCTTGCTGATGTTCGGCAGCACGCCGCCCACGACGCCGGTGTCGTAACCGAACAGGACGCCGCCCACGGCCGTCAGGACGGCCGCCCGCGTCACGTTTCGGTGCTGCCCGCCCGACGGGCCGCTCGCGTCCGCGTCGGTGCTGGTCCCGCTGCTCGCCCGGGTCATCGTCAGGCTCCGTTCCTCGCCAAGTTGACACTTCATGCATTCCCGGAGGTCGCCGCCCGGAAACGCCTCAGCAGTCACCGGCGTCGTCGGTGCCGCGTGGCAGAGTGGTCGGCGTGACGGGCTCAGTGGTGTTGGCGGTCGACGGCAACTCGCTCGTGCACCGCAGTTTCCACGCCCAGGCGCACTCCGGTGAGCCCTCCTGGGCGGTGCGCGGTTTGCTCACCCAGCTGGTGGCGGCCGTCGAACGGGTGCGTCCGGTGGCCGTCGTCGTCGGCTTCGACGACCCCGACCGATCGCTGCGGCGCGAGCGCTGGCCCGGTTACAAGGCCAACCGCACAGAGAAACTCGACACACTGGTCGAGCAACTCGACGACGCGGTGCAGGCCATGCGCGAACTCGGGGTCGCGGTGGTGGTACCGCCCGGCCTCGAGGCCGACGACGTCCTCGCGTCGACTGCCGCCTTCGCCCGTCGGTCGGGCGCGCGCACGGTCGTGGTGACCTCCGACCGCGACGCATTCACACTGATCGACGACAACACACACGTCCTGCGCATCATCAACGGCGGCGTCGAGGCATCGCCGGTCATGACGTCCGAGCGGCTGGTGCTGCTGCTCGGGGTGCGCCCCGAGCAGTACCGCGACTTCGCTGCGCTGCGCGGCGACCCGTCGGACAACCTGCCTGGGGTCCGGGGCATCGGCCCGCGCATCGGTGCCCGTCTGCTCACGGCGTTCGGGTCGGCAAGCGCCGCGTTCGACGATCCGGCCGCGGTCCGCGCCCGGCTAGGCCCGGGCGTGGCCAGACGCATGAGCGACCCCGCGGCGCGGGTGGCCTGGGAACTGAACTGCCAGGTCATGAGGATGCGCGACGACCTGGACCTACGTCTCGACCTCGCCCGCGGCGTCGGTGTTCTCCCGTTGTCACCGGCGGCGGTCGAGCAGGCGTTCCGTGCCCGGCGCTTGACCTGGTCGGTCGGGCAGGCCCTGCGGGTACTCGCCGAAATCGAGCCGGATGACGTGGAGCCCCAGTACGCGTCATCAGCGAACGGATGGGCTGCCCCTGCCGAGGACTGGGCTGCAGCGCGTGATCAGCGGCGGCCACCGCGTCTGGTCGCGCGACGTTCTCCGACCGAGCAGCTCGCGCTGTTCTGACCGGCGCCGCGAGAGGCGGCTAGGAAAGCCGATGGCCACCCGGGTGCCCGGGTGGCCATCGGCTGCTATCGATGTGCTTGTCGCGGCGCGGCGCGGCGGTACGGTCAGGCGGTCTTCTGCCCTCGCCGGGCACGCAGCACATCCAGCCGCTCGGCCAGGACCTCTTCGAGGTCGGCGACCGTGCGGCGCTCCATGAGCATGTCCCAGTGGGTGCGCGGAGCCTTGGTCTTCTTGGCCTCCGGCTCCGGGCCGTCGATGAGCTTGGCGACGCTTCCGTCGAGCCGGCAATCCCAGGTACCCGGGATCTCGGCCTCTTCGGAGAACGGAACACTGAATTCGTGCCCGCTTGCACACCGGTAGGCGGCGACGTTGCGCGGCGCGGGTTCTGCGCCGTACTCCGTCTCGTAACTGATCGCGCCGAGCCGACTGCCCCGTAGTGTGCGATCTGCCATGTCGGGCACCTCCTCGGACGTGGTAGATGAATGCCCAGCCCTGGTGTCCAGACACTTCACGTCGTACCTAGAACTAACGAGCCATTCGCACGGATGATTCCCCTATGGTCAGGGTGGTAACCCCGGGCACGCCTACCGAGGCTCGGGCCACGGCAGTGCGTCAGGTGCTGCCGGCGCGATCCGCAAGTCCCGGCTCGGACAGGAGAACAGGTGATGGGGCGACGAGGTTCCCGGTCAGTGAACGGGCAGATCCCGCGGTCCGGGCCTGGCCCGCGTTCGCTCGCCGTCCAGCTCGGGGCGGGCCGGGCGCTGATCGCCGCCGCGATCGTGGCCGCGCCCGTGCCCGCGGCTCGGCTGCTCGGGGCCGATACCGCCACAGCTCGGCGCATCACCTGGCTCACCCGCATGATGGGCGTCCGCGACGGCATCCTCGGGGTCGGTGGCCTGGACTCGGTCCGGCGTGAGGTCGGCGCTACGCAGTGGCTGCTGGGTGCCGGGGTGGCCGACGCGGTAGACGCCCTCGTCATAGGGGCGGCGCTCAAGCAGGGCCGGGCGCGGGGAGTGGTGCCGGCAGCCGTCGTACTGGGTGCGGGCGCGTCGGCGGCGGTGCACGCGGTTACCGCGTTCCGGCTGCGCCGACGGTGACGCTCTTTGGATGACTGACGCTCACGCGGTCGATCTGCAGCGGCAGCGTCGACTCGCAGTCATCGGGCGTGCGCCGGTGCCACCAGCTCCGACGCGGTCATCCACCTCGCATTCATCCACGACTTCACCCAGTCGAGGGCTCGGTACACGCCGACACGCGCGAGTACTACACCAGCTGAGCGTTCACTGGAGGCGCCCAAGTCGTGGCCGCAAGCCGACGATCCTGCGGCGAGACCGTGCTGTACCAAAAGTAACTTACGTGTACTTGTAGTGTGATTTACGTACTGTTAGGACATGGCCGAAAGCACAACTCTCAGCATTTCTGATGCGCGCACCCGCTACCCGTGCTCGTCTTGAGCGTTGGGGATCGCCGGGAGATCTACCAGCGAGACTGACAACTCCGACCTGGGGCTGATCGGACGCCGATAGTTGACCGGGGTCTGCAAATTTCATCGGTTGGTGTCCGTGGTGATGTGCTCGAACAGAGCCGCATCAATACGAGTTCGCACCCCCTTGGCCCACGGCTGATCCACCTCGTCGACGTCGAGGGCGGCCACGTTGTTGAGCAACATGCCGAAGGCAAGAAATGACTTCACCGTCACCGGATCCAGCCCTGACGTATCGGCAACCGTGTCCCATATGCGGGCGAGTCGCCCCCGCACAAGATCACGGACCTCGCTATCGCCGCAGGCGGCAAAGCCTTGCAGCTGCAACAGGAGTGTGGTGCGGTCGGCCAGCAACTCGTAGTACTGCGTCCCCATCAGCGTCAGCGCGCTCAGGCCTCGGGCGCCTTGGGCGGCCTGCGACATCCCGTCGCTGAAACGATCGAAGGCTGCGCCGACCAGTTCGACGAACAGCGCCTTCTTGGTCCCGAACATCCGGAAGACGTAGGCCTGCGTGATGCCCGCCTCGCGCGCGATCGCGTCGACCGACGCACCGTAGAGTCCGTGATTCGCGAACTCGCCAGCGGCGACCGCCAACACCTGGGATCGCCGTTCCGATCCGCTCATCCGTCCAGCCATGAAAGCAGATTACTAGTTACTAACTACTAACTTGTACTCTGATGTGATGGGCGATGACACCTGGGCCAGCTTGGCTGACCAGTTCGTCGATGAGGCGTACGCGTCAGTGAAGGGATACGTGCGCACCTATGTGATGCACCAGCAACTGCTGGAACATCTGCCGCCACCTCCGGCGCCGGTGCTCGACGTTGGTGGCGGTGCGGGTAACCAATCGTTTCCGCTGGCCCAAGCCGGTTACGAGGTGACGTTGCTCGACCCGTCGCAGGCGATGCTGGAAAAGGCCCAACAGCGACTCCACCGGCTGCCTGCTGAGGCCCAGCGACGGGTGACGCTCGTGCAGGCCGCCGGCGAGAACGCCGACGAGGCGGTGAATGGTCGACGCTTCGCAGCCGTGTTGTGCCATGGCGTGCTCGGGTACCTAGAGAATCCGGAGCCGTTGGTCAACCAGCTGTGCCAACGCGCTGCTGTCGGTGGCGTGGTCTCGATCATGACCGGCAACGCCAAGGCGATGGCGGTGCGCCCGGCCTTGGAACGGCGGTGGGAAGACGCTCTGGCGTCGTTCGACACGAGAGCCGAGATCGGGGTGCTGCGAGTGCCGGGCCGAGCCGACACGGTGGAGGAACTCAGCGAGCTTGTGCGGAGCCGGGGCGTGGAGCCACTGCGCTGGTACGGGGTGTGGCTGTTTGTCGACTGGCTCGAGTTCAGTGGAGCGGAGTTGGATCCCAGCGATTCGAAGCAGGTAGCTGAGACGGCCGCAGTCGAGCTCGAAGCCAGCCGACGAGACCCCTACCGCCAACTCAGTCGCGTCTTTCATCTCGTGGGACGCAAGGTCTCACCTGACAGGTAACAGCAGGCAACCGCTGAGGTCAGGAGCCTGGCGTCCGGCCTCCACGGCGACTCGACCACCTACGGCGACGCCGATGGACGTTTCCAATAATCCCAAGGACCGTGCTGTCGTCACCGAGGCGGGAACGGCGATTCAGACCGACGCTCTCGAGCGGCAAGAAGGGTGGCCCAGCAAGATCATTCTCACCGCTCGTGGCTGTTCAGTTGTTCCTGAACCCCGGTCGCCGAGCCTCAGGTCTCGCGGGGGACCGAGGGCCATTGGCCGCGCTCGATGAGCACGTCGCGCAAGACCTCCGCGCGATCGGTCATGATGCCGTCGACTCCGAGGTCGAGCAGCCGAATCATCTCGTCCCGTCCGTTGATCGTCCAGATGTGCACCTTGAGCCCGAGACGTCGCGCTGCCGCAAGATAGCGGGCATCGACGAGCGTGCCCAGGCCGATCCGGACGGGCACCTGCGCGCACCGTCCCACGTAGCCGTCGCGGCCGCGGGTGGCGCGCACGGACAGCGCAGCGCGTGGTCCAAGGGAGGTGCACAGGCCCGGGCCGAGTGCGCGGCGCACCGCGGTGATCCGCCGGGCCGAGAACGAGCCGACGCACACCCGCGTCAGCGATCCGGTGCACCGGATCGCGTCCACGGTCGGGCCCACGCCGACGGCGGACTTGATGTCGAGGTTGATGCGGAGGTCCGGCCAGGCGTCGAGCAGCTCGGTGAGCAGCGGTATCGGCTCGTCCACACCGATCCGGGCACGGCGCACTGCGGACCACGGCAACGTCGAGAGGCGGCCACGCCGATCGGTCATGCGGTTGAGTGTCGCGTCGTGGAACGCGAGCGCTACGCCGTCGGCCGTGACCCGTACGTCGGTTTCGAGATAGCGGTAACCGAGCCGCACCGCCCGCTCGAACGCGGCCATCGTATTCTCGCCACCGTCCGGTGCGTAGCCACGGTGGGCGAACGCGATCGGGCCGGGAGCCGCGAGGAAGTCAGACACGTGGGCGGGCTCGGCGCATTATTTCTCGTCCCGACTGCTCGCTGGGCTCGGTCCAGTCCTCACCCCAAGCGGGCCTCGGCCCACAGGTAGCTTCTGATTCGCTCCGCAAGCGTCACGCATC
Organism: Jatrophihabitans sp.; assembly: GCA_051000605.1. GTDB lineage: Bacteria > Actinomycetota > Actinomycetes > Mycobacteriales > Jatrophihabitantaceae > Jatrophihabitans. Next base: position 46,477 of record JBPCOE010000125.1, on the reverse strand, counting down.
TTTCGGATTGCTTCGCACGCGTCGCTCATTCGTGCGCGGACGTCACGTAGTAGTGGCCGTCGCTCTCGCGGGTGACCGTGAACACCAGCGACGGGCCGCTGCCGCTGACGGACTTCACCGTGTACGTCGGCCCCTGCTGGCCCGCGAGGTCGTACGGGTTGTACTTCTTCGTCGCGCCGAACAGCGCCTGGACGTGCGACGCGGACACCGTGCCCTTGTAGACGCAGCCCTGCGCAAGGCTGGCGTCGGCGAGCGTCACGGCGCTCACGAAGAGCCGGGCCGTACCGTTGGCATCGCTTGTGGTGTTACACAGGTTGCTGCTCGGCGAATACGACGAGGCGCTGCTCGGGCCGGGGTAGGTGTCGGTGGGGCTGCTGTCGGTCGGCGACGGGTACGTGTCGGTGGGCAGCGGGCCCACGGTCGGGTTCAGCTCGTTGCTGAAGCACACCTTCCATTTCCCGTTCTCCTTCACCACGGGCAGGTCGCTGGTGGAGGTCCGGCCCTTCGCGGTGACCGTCGTCTCGACCTTCGCGCTGCTGTCGGTCTGGTCCTTGACGGGACCGATCACGTAGGACGTCGCGTGATTGTCGCCGACGACGGCCGCGAGCTCAGAGGAGCTGGCGAGGTCCTTGCTACAGACGTTCGACTTCAGGTCGCCGAGGTTCTGGTTCTTGCTCGCGAGCAGGACGTTGTTGACGGCGTCCTTCGGTCCCGCCGAGGTCTTGGTGCTGGCGCTGGAGAACACGCCGGTCAGGGCCAGCACGAGAACGACGAGGCCGGCGACGACCACGACGCCGAGTCCGACGAATAAGCTCTTCTGGCTGTTGCCGTGGTTCGGCGGCGCACCGCCCGAGTAGGGGCCGTACTGCTCCTGGCCGTACGGGTGTTGGCCGTATTGCGGCGGGCCACCGAACTGATCGGAGCCGTAGGGCGCCGTGGGGTACTGCGGCTGTTGTGGCTGGTAGCCGGCCTGCCCGTACGGGTCGCCGTAGTTGGGCTGCTGCCCGTACTGGGGTGGTTGGTTCCACTCGCCACCACCCTGGCCGCCCGGGCCTTGGCCGGGATTGCCCGGACCCCCATATCCCTGATCGCTCACCGTCGGCTCCTCGTCGATTGTCGTCTCATGGTTCGCAGGACGTCGACGTGCGTCAAGCCGCCGTGGCGAGGAGCGGCCCCCTCGAAGCCACGCGAACGGCACGCCGGGACGAATCGCGGCGCCGAGGTCGAGTTGCTGCGGTGCGGTCAGGCTCAGTCGAGCACGGATCCGATTCTCACAGACGGTCCAGTTGCATCGGTAGGCCATCCCGGGGGCGAGGAAGCGAGGACCAGTCGAGCGGCATCGTGTAGCCGTCCGGCACGCTCAGGCGGTACCGGCGCAGCAGCTGGTGCATGGTCGCCTTGACCTCCATGCCGCCGAAATACATGCCGATGCACTTGTGGATGCCGTTGCCGAACGGCATGTAGGCGTAGCGGTGCACCTTGTCCTCGCGGCGGTGCTCGGCGAACCGTTCCGGGTCGAAGCGTTCCGGATCCGGCCAAACGTCCGGCAGGTGATGCAACCCCCACATGTGCACGGCCACGTAACTGCCTTTGCGGACGCGGTAGCCGCCCAGTTCGGTATCCCGGTTGGCCCGCCGCACCAGTCCCGGCACGGGGGTGATGAGGCGCAACGACTCCTTCATGACCAGCTCGAGCGACACCAGCCCGTCGAGTTGGCCGTAGGCGACCTGGTCACCGATTGCCCGGGATTCCGCGCGACAGCGGTCCTGCCATTCGGGGTGCGTAGCGAGGTAGAAGGCCATCGAGGTCATCGTGATGGTGGACGTGTCGTGCGCGGCCATCAATAGGAAGATCATGTGATTGACGATGTCGTCGTCGCTGAACCCCGCACCGTCGTCGTCGCGGGCATGGCACAAGGCGCTGAACAGGTCGGTGCCCTCGCCGGCCCGCTTGGCCGCGATGCGCGGGCGCAGGTAGTCCTCGAGCCGACGTCGCCCGGCCAGGCCCTTCGCCCAGCGAAGGCCAGGCACGGCACGGCGGACGAGCGCCGTGCCCGCGCGGACCGCGTCGATGAACGCGGTGTTGAGGCGGTCGGCCTCGGCGCCGGCGTCGGCGTCCATGAAGGTGTGGGTGGCGACATCGAGCGTGATCTGCTTGATCGAGGGGTAGAACGCGCGCTCGCCCGGTTGCCAACGGTCGAGCCCCGCGCTGATCGTGTCGTTCATCGGGCCCAAGTAGCCAGCCAGTCGCTGGGCGGTGAATGCGCCCTGCATGATCCGGCGGTGGTTATGGTGCTCCTGCCCGTCGAGCAGCATGAGGCCCCGCCGGAAGAACGGGCCGATGAGGAAGTTCCAGCCGCTGGCGGCGAAGGCCTTGTCGCGGTCCTGGAGCACCGCTCCGCAGAGCTCCGGAGTCTCCACCGTGACCCACGTCTGGCCGATCGCCTTCGACCACGACACCGGCCCCCAGCGGTCGTAGCGATGATGCGAGGCGGTGAACCGTCCGGTGGCGAACGAGTAGGTGTAGCCGATCAGCGGCAGCCCGGCCGATCCCGGCATTGCCTTGAGGGTGGGACGTTCCTGCTCGATCGTCATCGCACACCTTGCCCGTCGGACGTTTGCATCACGGTGAGCCCGACCCTAGTCTGACAACAGTTGTTGTCAACATCAGGAGACGGAGGCCGGGTGGCCGCCACGCGTGCCTATCGGGGCGTCTCCGCCGACGACCGGCGGGATCAGCGCCGGGCCGTGCTGATGGACACGGTCTCCGACTGCCTGCTCGACGACGGACTGTCTGGCGTGAGCGTCCGAGCTGTCTGCGCGCGAGCGCGGCTCACGCCGAGGTACTTCTACGAGAACTTCGCCGACCTGGACGAGCTGCTGCTCGCCGCGGTCGACGCCGTCATCGATGAAGTGGCCGAGCGCTCGCTGGCCGCGGTTGCGGCGGCCGGTGACGACACCGCGGCACAGGTTCGCGCCGCCATCGAGACGGGGTACGGGATCGTCGCCGACGATCGCCGCAAGGCGAATCTGTTGCTGGTTGCGGCGGCGGGGGACGGCCGGCTGCGCGATCGACGCAACAAGATGGTGACCGACTATGCCGACCTGGTGATCGACGGCCTGAGCGTGCTGAACGCGCACGGCCTGGCCGAGCGGCGGACGGCGCGCGCGACCGCGCTGTTCCTGATGGGCGGCTCGGCGGACGTCATCGAGGCGGTGCTGTCCGGGCGGCTGCGAATCTCGCGAGCCCGGGTCGTGGACCAACTGACGGCGATGTGGCTCGGCGCGCTCACTGCGGGGTCCGGCAGAACTGGGTGAGCAGCCCCGGGGTGACAGCGTCGGCCAGCCGCAGCGCCTCGCCCGGGTCGACGTCGATGACGCCGTAACCCTGCCTACCCGCCGCCGTGGTCGCCGTCAGCGTCGTGAGCCGGAGCCGACGCTGGAAGAACGTGCTCTCCAGATTCCAGCCGATCACGGCGTCGCAGTGCAGGACACTGCGCCGCCGGATGAGGGAGCCGAGACGCGCAACGAGAAAACCGTCGGCAAGGGCGTGACCGAGGCTCGCGTAGCGGTCGAGACCGAGCGCTACCGACCCGAGCAGAACCCCGATACCAACGCCCACCGTCCATACCGGGGCGCCGGTCGCCCAGCCGAGCAGGAGGGCGGCCAACACGACGACGCCACCGATCACCGCCCGCGTGAGGTGACGTCGCCGGGCCGCCGGTGGGTGCCGGATCAATTCGGTGCGCAGTGCCGACGTCCCGTCTAGGACCAGGGCGCAGACTGCCACGGCATCGGTGAGCGGTGCCGGGGGGAGCAGGGTTTCGCCGCCTCGTTCGGCGCCGCGGCCGGTCCGCAGCCCGGTCGCGATGACGAGGGTGCGCGCCGCGCCGACGAGACGTAGCCCGAGCGGTTCGGAGACCTGCACACCGACGAGGCGACGGTGCTCGATGCTCGTCGCCCTGGTGGTGATCAGGCCACGGGTCACCTGCAGGGTGCCGCCGTCGTGGCGAACGAGCCGGAAGTTCCAGAACGCCAGCACGTACCCCACGGTCGATGTGATGCCGACGAACATGAGCACAGCGGCGATGACGATCAGCACCCCGGCGGTGGTCGGCATGCCATCGAACCAACGGGCGACGGCGTGCAGGGGCCCGCGCTTGGTCAAATCGACGCCGGACTCGCTCTGAATGCGCCAGTAGAAACCCCAGAGAACCAGCCCGGTCAGTACCCCGGACAAGGTGAACGGCGCGTAGCGGATCCACCGGCGGTCGAGGCGCACCAACTCACGCTCCGCCCCGGCCGCGGTGACGTGCTCGACGGTCCGGGCGACGCCGGTCGGCGGGCTCTGCGGTTCGCGGTGCAGCAGGTCGTCGCGCAGCTGGTGGGCGTCCGACGTCGGCAGGCCGTCGAGCAGGATGCGTCCCTCGCCCTTTCGGTCGTTGGTTCCGGTGCCGACCACGACTCGGGCCAGACCGAGAACCCGGTGCAGCAGATGGGACGTGACGTCGACGGTGCGGATGCGCTCACGTGACGTCGTGAGGGTCTTGCGGACGATCAGCCCGCGCCGGAGCTGGACGTTCTCGGGCGTGATGCGCAGCCGGGTGGTGAACCAGCGCGACAGCGACAGCACGGCGACCACGCCCGCGCCGACCAAACCCCAGTAGCTGCCGTTGTGGTGGGCACCGCCTGCGAAGACGAGCCCGACGAGCGCCGGGAGCGCCCTGCCCACCTCGATCACCGGATGGACGAGCAGCATGCGCGGGCTCAACCGGTGCCACGTCGCGTCCTCGACCGGCAGCGGGGGAGCGGCGGTCAGATCCGCGCTCATCAGAAGCTCGCCAATTCGGTCATGTGCCGTCGCCGCCGGCCAGTTGGGCGCGCTCGGTCAGCCACGCGACGGTGTGATCGGCGACAGCACGGTCCAAGGCATGGATCTTGAGCGGGCCCCGTGCAGAGGCGGTGGTGACCGTGACGTTCGACAGCCCGAACAACTGCTCGATCGGCCCGCGCTGGGTGTCGACGGTCTGCACTCGAGCGATCGGGGCGATGCGCCGTTCCTGCCGCAACCAACCGGACTGGGTGTAGACCGCGGTCTCGGTGATCTCCCAGCGGTGCACGCGGTAACGCCACTGCGGCATCACGATCAGGTGGGCGACGGCCAGCACAGTCGTGGCACCGGCGATCACGGTCACGACCGGGGCCGGGCCGCCCGCTCCGATCAGGATCAGGGCTTCGAGCGCGGCGATCACGATCCAGCCCGGCAGAGCGCGGAGCGTCCAGAACGCTCGGGCTTTGCGGCTGACCAGGTGCAGCGGCTCGCGGAGTTGCAACTCAAGGGTGCCGCCCCGGGCACCTCCGCCCTCGCCGTTGACCATGCGCCCATGGTGGCCGTTCGGCGCCGTTTGCGGTAGCGCCGGGTCGCCGTCGCACCGGTGACAGTTGTCGCACCGTGCGCCAGACTGGGCCCATGCCCGAGGACCGCACTCGTCAGATGATGAGCCGTAACGTCCTGGGGGGCGCCCTCGAGGAGTGCGGGACCGATCCACTCACCGGGTTCTATCGAGACGGTTGCTGCACGAGCGATGCGCAGGACTTCGGGAACCACACCATCTGCTCGGTCGCCACGACCGAGTTCCTCGAGCACCAGAAGTCGGTCGGCAACGACCTGTCGACCCCGCGCCCCGAGTTCCGCTTCCCAGGCCTGCAGCCGGGCGACCGCTGGTGCGTCGTCGCGATGCGCTGGTTGCAGGCCCACGACGACGGGATGGCTCCGCCGGTCGTCCTCGCCGCGACGCATGAACGCGCGCTCGCCGTCGTCGATCTCGAGGTGCTCAGCGCCCACGCCGTCGATGTGCCGTCCGATCCGGGTGCGTTGGCCTGATCGCCGCTTGATCAACCGCGAGAATCGCTTACCACCCGCGGGCGCGCCACTCGGCGAGGTGCGGGCGCTCGGCGCCGAGAGTGGAGTCGTCCCCGTGGCCCGGATAGAACCAGGTCTCGTCCGGGAGTTCGGCGAAGACGCGCACTTCGAGGTCGTCCATCAGCGATGTGAAGTCTTGGGGCGACGTAGTCCGCCCCGGTCCGCCAGGGAAGAGCGAGTCGCCGGTGAACAGGTGCGGTACGCCCTCGGGATCGGGGTACAGCACGGCTACCGAGCCCGCGGTGTGTCCGCGCAGCGCGATGATCTGCAGCGATAGATCGCCGACGGTGATCGTCTCGCCGTGCGCGAGTCGCTCGTCGACCGCCACGGGTAGTTCGTCGGCGTCGGCATCGCCGGCGTAGACCGCGGCCCCGGCGAACTCCACAGTCTCGGCCAGCGCCTGCCAGTGGTCGCCGTGGCGGTGCGTGGTCAGGATCGCCGACACGGGGGGGCCATCGAACTCGACGAGCTCGCGCAGCCGGTCGGCTTCGTTCGCCGCGTCGATGAGCAGACCTTCGTCGGTCTGCGTGCACCGCAGCAGGTAGGCATTGTTGTTCATCGGACCAACCGCGAGCTTGGCAATCGTCAGGCCGGGCAGTCGCCGGACGTCCTTGTCGCCGCCGACCTCGACCGAACCTGTGTACGAGTCACTCATCGACATTCCTCGATTCGGTCCGCTGGCGTCGCTCATGAGCGAAAGCTAGTCCAAGAGCGCAGAAGGATTTCGCCCGCATGGTGTCGGAAAACCTCCGGCGACGACGACGATGAGGGTGTGGACGGGATATCGGCCTTCGCGGCCGATGATGCGCGCGGCACGCTGCTGCGGCTCTACGAACCCGCCCTGCCGCAGGTGTACGGCTACCTGCTCGCCCGCTGCGGTCGACGCGACCTGGCCGAGGATCTATGCTCCGAGACGTTCCTCGCCGCCGCCGCGGCCGTCGTCCGGGACCGGCCGCAGCGCGTCGACATCCCCTGGCTGATCGGCGTCGCCCGGCACAAGCTGGCCGACCACTGGCGCCGGCAGGCCCGCGAGCGACGCAACCTGCGCGCGCTCGCCACAGAGCCGACCGCATCTGCCGTCGACGATCCGTGGGACGCACGGTTGGACGCCGTGCGGGCAGCCCAGACGCTTGCCGGCCTCGCGCCGCAGCACCGCCTCGCGCTCACCCTGCGCTATCTGGACGACCTGCCGGTCGCCGAGGTCGCCGACCTGCTTGACCGCACCCTGCATGCGGCCGAGGCCCTGCTCGTCCGGGCCAGGATCGCGTTCCGTATCGCCTATACCGGAGCCGAGGGAGAGGAGGACGACCGTGCGTGATCCTTTCGAAGACCTGCGAGCTACGGCTCACCCGATCGACCCCGATCCCGACTTCGCCGCTCGCCTGCGCACGCGCCTCGAGCGTGCGCTCGCCCTACCGAGAGGAGTGGTTCCCTTGACCACCGTGACCGAGCCCCAGAACACCGCCCCGCCGCTCGGCGCCGCCGTCCCGTACCTCGGCGTCGCCGACGCCCGGCGAGCGCTGGACTGGTACGTCGATGTGTTCGGTGCCCGGTTGGTCGGCGAGCCGATCGTCATGCCGGACAGCCGGATCGGCCATGCCGAACTGGCGCTCGGCGGCGGGTCGATGTACCTCGCCGACGCTCATCCGGAGATCGGCGTGACCGCGCCGCGGCCGAACGAGTCATCAGTCAGCCTGATGCTGCCGGTCAACGATGCGGACCGGGTGCGGGCCCGGGCGATCGGCGCCGGCGCAACCGGCGATCGCGAACCCTATAACGGGTACGGCGAGCGCAACGCGTGGATCGTCGACCCGTTCGGGCACCGGTGGGGTCTGCACTCGCCGCTGGGCGTGCCGGCCGTGCCGCAGTTCCGGCACGGCGACGTCACCCACGCATCGGTCCGGACGCCGGACGCGGCGCGCGCGGCCGAGTTCTATCGCGCGGTGCTCGGCTGGGAGGTCGCCGGCGATCGGGTGCCGGCAGCGACGCCGTCCATCGGCCTGTGGACGAGCGCCGAGCCGACGCTGTTGTGCGTGTACGCGGTGGACGACCTCGAAGCGGCCTGCACCCGGATCGTCGCCGCCGCCGGGACGGCGGGGGAGCCGCGCCAGGAGTCGTACGGCTTGCGTGCCGACTGCACCGACGACCAGGGCACCGCGTTCGCGATCCATGAGGTCGAGAGCGGCACCGAGCGGCCGCCCGCGAACGGCCGCCGCGCCGGCGATCTGTCCTACCTGACCCTCGAGGTCGTCGACTCGCAGCGGGCCCGTGACTTCTACGGCGCCGTCCTCGGCTGGACGTTCACCCCGGGCACCATCGCCGACGGCTGGCAGATCGAGGACACCGTCCCCATGACCGGCATCAGCGGCGGCCACCGGCGGGCCACCGCTGTACCGATGTGGCGCGTCGACGACATCGACCGTGCGGTGGCCGGAGTTCGGCTGCGTGGCGGGACGGCGACGGATCCGCAGCCGCAGCCGTACGGGCGGATGAGCGAGTGCACCGACGATCAGGGCTCGCGCTTTTACCTCGGTCAGCACTGAGTGATGCAGTAGCACTGTGGCTGGGCATCCTGCCCGATCACCGAGAACGGGTTCGTCCGCATCATCAGCCAGCCTCGGCACCCCAGCCCGACGTCCTTCGTCGACGCCATCGAACGGCTCAACCGCGCCTGCGCGACAGAACCCCACGAGTTCTGGCCTTGCGACGTCAGCATCCTCGACCCGACGGCGATCGACCGGACCCGGCTGCACGGGGCGAGCCAGGTTACCGACGCCGGCCGCCTCGCGCCGGCCACCGCACGAGGCGGCCGGCTCGTCACCCTCGACCGGACGTGCCGTTGTCCGCGGTGCCCAGCGCGACAGGGGAGAACATGACGGTGCTGTGATCAGTCCAGATCGAGGGCCAGCAGCGCGTTCTCGATGACTTCGGTGAGCGCGGGGTGGATCCAGTACTGGCCTCGGGCCATCTCGCGCACGCCGAGACCGAAGCTCATCGCCTGGACCAGCGGCTGGATGAGCGTGGACGCCTGCTCGCCCATGACGTGCGCGCCGAGCAGATCGCCCGTGACCGGGTCGGCAAGGAGCTTGCAGAAGCTGGTGGTGTCCTCCATGGCCCAGCCGTACGCCGTCGAGCCGTACTGCTGGATCGCGGTCACGTACCGGCGCCCGGATTCCTGCGCGGCGCGCTCGGTGAGACCGACCGACGCCAATTGCGGATAGGTGAACACGGCGGCCGGCACGAACCGGTGATCCGACTTCACCATGGCGTCGGGGTGGGCCAGGTTGTGCGCCACCACGCGCTCCTCGTGATTCGCGACGTGCTTGAGCTGGAAATCGCTGCTGACGTCGCCGAGAGCCGAGATGCCTTCGGCCGTCGTGCGCTGGTAATCGTCGACGACGATGCGCCCGTCGCGATGCAGGTCGATGCCGGTGACGCCGAGGTTGAGGTTGTCGCTGTTGGGCCGGCGCCCGACCGCCACCAGCAGCGCGTCGCCCGCAATCGTGGACCCGTCGGACAATTCGATCCGGATGTCGCCGGGGTCACCGTGCACCGAGGTGACGCCGGTGCCGGTCCGCAGGTTCCACTTCTCGCGGACGACATCGGTGAACCGGGCGCTGATGTCGTGATCGAGGTTGCGTAGCAGCTGTGAGCGGGACACGACGGTGACCGCGGTGCCGAACGCGGTAAAGACGTGCGCGAACTCGGCCGCGATGTAACCGCCGCCGAGGACGACAAGCCGTTCGGGTAGAGCGTCGATCCGCATGATCGTGTCGGACGTGTGGAACGCGACACCGGAATCGGTGACCGACGGCGGGACGAGCGCGCGTGATCCGGTGGCCACGACGATGCGTTCGCCGGTGATCGTGTCGCCCGTAGAGAGCGTGAGCGACTTGGGCCCGCTGAACTCTGCGTGCGCCTCGTAGAGCGTGACGTTCGGCGATCCGCTTTCCCGGTAGGCGCGTCCACCTGCTGAGATTGGGTCGATGCGGCCGAAGACTCGGTCCCGGATGGCCGGCCAATCAGCCGTCAGCTGTGCCGCTTCGATGCCGAGCCGCGCCGAGTGCGCCGCCTTCGCCGCGACGTCGGCCGGGTAGACGTACATCTTGGTCGGGATGCAGCCGACGTTGAGGCACGTCCCACCGAAGACGCCCTGCTCGACGACGGCGATGCGCCAGCCGGCGAGATCCGGGGTGATCAGCGAATTGCCGGAGCCCGAGCCGATGATGATCAAGTCGTAGTGCGCCACGCCCGGACGCTACCGGTCCACTGGCGGTAGGTCGCCCCGCCCGCCGGGCCGATAGCCTGACGCGGTGCTCCGTATGTCGACCCTTTTCCTGCGCACGTTGCGCGACGATCCCGCCGACGCCGAGGTTCCCAGCCACCGGCTGCTGGTGCGCGCCGGCTACGTCCGACGGGTCGCGCCGGGCATCTACTCCTGGCTGCCGCTGGGCCTGGCCGTCCTGGGCAGGATCGAGGCGATCATCCGCGAGGAGATGAACGGCATCGGCTCGCAGGAGGTGCACTTCCCGGCGCTGATCCCGCGCGAGATCTTCGAGGCGAGCGGCCGCTGGGCCGACTACGGCGACATGCTGTTCCAGCTCACCGACCGCAAGAACGCGAACTACCTGCTCGGCCCCACCCACGAGGAGCTGTTCACACTGCTGGTCAAGGGCGAGTACTCGTCCTACAAGGACTATCCGCTCGCGCTGTACCAGATCCAGACCAAGTACCGCGACGAGGCGCGTCCGCGCGCCGGCATCCTGCGCGGTCGCGAGTTCATCATGAAGGACTCGTACTCCTTCGACCTCACCGACGTGGGCCTGGACGCGTCCTACCAGGCGCACCGGGACGCCTATGAGCGGATCTTCACTCGGATGGGGATGACGTACAAGATCGTGTTCGCGGTGTCCGGCGCGATGGGCGGCTCCGCGTCTGAGGAGTTTCTGGCGCCCGCGCCGTCGGGCGAGGACACCTTCGTGCAGTGCACGAACTGCGACTATGCGGCCAACACCGAGGCCGTCGTGATCGCGGCGCCGGAGCCGCGCGATCCCGCCGACCACCCGCCGGCCGAGGTGCTCGACACCCCGAACACGCCGACGATCGAGACGCTGGTCGTCCGAGTACGGGAACTCGGCCTGGGCGCCACGGCCGCGGACACGCTGAAGAACGTCGTGCTGAAGACGCTGACCCCCGGAACGGATGAGTGGGAGCTGCTGGTCGTCGGTGTGCCTGGCGACCGTGACGTCGACCTCAAGCGCGTGGCCGGGCAGCTCGAACCGGTGCTGGTCGAGCAGGCGACACCCGAGAACATCGCGACGGTGCCCGGCCTGGTGAAGGGGTACATCGGCCCGCAGACGCTCGCCGCGCTCGAGGTTCGGTATCTCGTCGACCCGCTCGTGGTCGAGGGCAGCGAGTGGATCACCGGCGCAAACGCCCAGGACCAACACGCCGCTCACGTCGTCCGCGGCCGGGACTTCGTCCCCGACGGCGAGATCGGCGCGGTCGAGATCCGCGACGGAGACCGGTGCGCGCGCTGCGGCTCGCCGCTCGAGATCGCGCGCGGCATCGAGATGGGGCATGTCTTCGCGCTCGGCCGAAAGTACGCCGAGACCTTCGGTCTGCAGGCGCTCGACCAGAACGGCAAGCCCGTCACCATCACGATGGGTTCCTACGGAGTCGGCGTCACGCGCGCCGTCGCCGCGATCGCCGAGCAGACGAACGACTCGAAGGGGCTGTGCTGGCCGCGCTCGGTCGCCCCGGCGGACGTCCACATCGTGGCCACCGGCAAGGACGACGCCGTGTTCGCCGCCGCCGGCGCGCTCGCCGCCGAACTCGACGTCGCGGGGGTGTCGGTGCTCTACGACGACCGCCGCGGTGTCTCACCCGGCGTGAAGTTCAAGGATTCCGAACTCATCGGGGTGCCGACCATCGTCATCGTCGGCAAGGGCCTGGCCGATGGCACCGTCGAGCTGAAGGACCGGCGCAGCGACGAGAGGCAGAACGTACCGGTCGCCGAGGCCGCGTCCGTTGTGCTGGCCGCGGTGCGGGGCTAAGGGGTGCCGGCGCGGCCGCTCGACGAGGTCGTCGAGGCCGGCTGGGCCACGGCGCTGGCGCCGGTCGCCGACCAGGTGTCGGCGATGGGGAAGTTCCTGCGCGCCGAGGTCGCGGCCGGACGGCGCTACCTACCCGCCGGCGAGAACATCCTGCGGGCCTTCCGGCAGCCGTTCGCCGACGTGCGCGTCCTGGTAGTCGGGCAGGACCCCTACCCGACGCCCGGGCACCCGATCGGGCTGTCCTTCGCGGTCGAGCGCGACGTGCGTCCCCTGCCGCCGTCGCTGCGCAACATCTACAAGGAACTCAGGACGGACGTCGGCGTCGACGCACCCGAGCACGGCGATCTCACGGCCTGGACGACGCACGGGGTGCTGTTGCTCAACCGCTGCCTGACGGTGGCGCCCGGGGTGTCGGCGTCGCACCGCGAGAAGGGCTGGGAGGCAGTCACCGAGCAGGCGATCCGCGCCCTTGTCGCCCGCGACACCCCACTCGTCGCGATCCTATGGGGACGCGATGCGCGCTCGCTGAGACCGATTCTCGGCAGTGTGCCGGCGGTCGAGTCGGCGCATCCCAGCCCGCTCTCGGCCGCGAACGGCTTCTTCGGATCCCGGCCGTTCAGCCGGGCGAATGCTGCCCTGATGGCGCAGGGCGCGGACTCGGTGGACTGGTCGCTGTCCTGATCCGCGGTAGTATCACTGCGGTATCATTGGGGTATGGCCATGACCTTGCGTTTGGACGAAGGTGAAACCGAAGCCCTGCGTGCCTATGCGCAGGCGACGGGCAGATCGATGCAGGACGTCGCACGTCAAGCCGTCCGCGACTACGTCGGCGAGCGCGCTCGGGCCAGGGACGCGATTCTGCGCCGCATCGTCGACGAGGACGCCGCACTGCTCGAACTGCTGGCGAAGTGACGGTCTATCTCGACATCGAGGACCTGGTGGCGATCGCCGCGGCGGCTGTGGCGCCTGGAGAAGTGCTGGTTCGAGACGTCGGGCTCGTGGAGTCCGCGCTGGCGCGCCCGCAGGCGAGCGCCTTCGGCGAGGACGCATACCCGGACCTGTACCGGAAGGCCGCTGCGTTGATGGAGTCACTGGCCCGAAACCATGCCTTGATCGACGGCAACAAGCGCGTGGCCTGGGTGGCCACCAGGCTGTTCCTGGTGCTCAACGGCGACGACGTTCAGGTGCCAGATCCGGGGACCGGTGACGAGTTCGTCCGATCGGTGGCGCAGGGGCAGCTCGAACTGGCCGACATCGCGGCGACCTTGCTTCGATGGGCCCGGGCTGAATCCGGCCAGCCGGGCCGGGCTGTGCCGATGGCCCTGAAGCTATGACCCCGCCGCGAGGCGGGCCGGGAAGCCCCCGGTGGCGATCAGGCCCCAGCGAGTCGGGTTGATCCGGATATTGGCGCGACGACGCAGGTTCGCGACCTTGGCCCGCTCGGGACGGCTGTATCCGTTGTCGGAGGGCGTTACTACTCTCGATGCAGACCTGCGAACTCGACCGAGAGATCCCGCGTGAATGACCGTTTGATCATCCGTGGCGCCCGTGAGCACAACCTCAAGGACGTCAGCCTCGAACTGCCCCGCGACGCCATGATCGTGTTCACCGGTTTGTCCGGCTCGGGCAAGTCGAGCCTCGCGTTCGACACCATCTTCGCCGAAGGACAACGCCGCTACGTCGAGTCGTTGTCCGCCTACGCCCGCCAGTTCCTTGGTCAGATGGACAAGCCCGACGTCGACTTCATCGAGGGCCTGTCGCCCGCGGTGTCCATCGACCAGAAGTCGACGTCGAAGAACCCGCGGTCCACGGTCGGCACCATCACCGAGGTCTATGACTACCTGCGCCTGCTCTGGGCCCGAATCGGCAAGCCGCACTGCCCGGTCTGCGGCGAGCCCATCTCTAAGCAGACGCCCCAGCAGATCGTCGACCGCATCCTCGAGATGCCTGAGGGCACCCGGTTCCAGGTGCTCGCGCCGGTCATCCGTGAGCGCAAGGGTGAATACGTCGATCTCATGGACGACCTGCAGGCCAAGGGTTTCGCCCGGGTCCGCGTCGACGGCGTGGTCCACTCTCTCACCGACCCGCCCAAGCTCAAGAAGCAGGAGAAACACACGATCGAGGCGGTGGTGGACCGGCTCTCGGCCAAGCCGTCGAGCAAGCAGCGCAGCACCGATTCCGTCGAGACCGCCCTCGGCCTGGCGGGCGGCGTCGTCGTCCTCGACTTCGTCGACCTGCCCGACGACGACCCGCACCGTGAGCGTCGGTACTCCGAGCGGCTCGCCTGCCCCAACGACCATCCGCTCGCGATCGACGAGCTCGAGCCCCGGTCGTTCTCGTTCAACTCGCCCTTCGGCGCCTGCCCCGTCTGCACCGGCCTCGGTACCCGCAAGGAAGTCGACCCCGAGCTCGTCGTGCCCGACCCCGAGAGCACGCTCAGAGACGGCGCGGTCGCACCGTGGGCCGGCGGTCAGACCAGCGAATACTTCCTGCGACTCCTCCAAGGCGTTGCCGACTCGCTCGGTTTCGGCCTCGACACCGCCTGGGAGAAATTGCCCGCGCGGGCGCAGAAGGCGGTGCTGCACGGCACCGACGACCAGGTGCACGTCAGCTACCGCAACCGGTACGGCCGGGACCGTTCCTACTACGCCGCCTACGAGGGCGTTCTGCCGTGGATCGAGCGGCGCTACGCCGAGACCGAGAGCGACTGGTCACGGGAGAAGTACGAGGGCTTCATGCGTGAGGTCCCGTGCCCCGCCTGCGCCGGCACCCGGCTCAAACCCGAGATCCTGGCCGTCACAGTCGAGGGCCGCTCCATCGCGGAGGTCGCCGGGTTGTCGATCGGTGCTGCCGCGGGCTTCCTGAACAGCCTCGCGCTCAACACCCGCGACACCATGATCGGCGAGCGCGTTCTCAAGGAGATCAACGCCCGGCTCGGCTTCCTCGTCGACGTCGGGTTGCACTACCTTTCGCTCGACCGCGCGGCGGCCACGCTCGCGGGCGGGGAAGCGCAGCGCATCAGGCTCGCCACCCAGATCGGCTCGGGTCTCGTGGGTGTCCTGTACGTCCTGGACGAGCCGTCGATCGGGCTGCACCAACGCGACAACCACCGTCTCATCGAGACCTTGCTTCGGCTGAGAAACCTCGGCAATACGCTGATTGTGGTCGAGCACGACGAGGACACCATCCGCGCGGCCGACTGGGTCGTCGACATCGGCCCGCTGGCCGGCGAGCACGGGGGGCGCATCGTCGTCAGCGGCACCGTCGACGACCTGCGCAACTCCGTGGACTCGATCACCGGCGCGTACTTGTCCGGTCGCCGATCGATCCCCGTGCCACCGCTGCGGCGGCCGCGCCAGAAGAGCCGCCAACTTGTCGTCGAGGGTGCTCGCGAGCACAACCTGCGCAACGTCGACGTCGCCTTTCCGCTGGGCACGTTCGTGGCGGTCACCGGCGTGAGCGGCTCGGGCAAGTCCAGCCTGGTCAACGACATCCTGTACACCTCGCTGGCGAACAAGATCAACGGCGCGAAGTTGCCGCCCGGACGACACAAGCGGGTGCGCGGGGTCGATGAGCTCGACAAGGTGGTCGGCGTCGACCAGTCGGCGATCGGGCGCACGCCGCGCTCGAACCCCGCCACCTACACCGGCGTCTTCGACCACATCCGCAAGCTGTTCAGCGAGACCACCGAGGCGAAGGTCCGCGGCTACCAACAGGGCCGCTTCTCCTTCAACGTGAAGGGCGGTCGCTGCGAAAACTGCGCCGGCGACGGCACGATCAAGATCGAGATGAACTTCCTGCCCGACGTGTACGTGCCGTGCGAGGTCTGTAAGGGTGCGCGTTACAACCGCGAGACTCTCGAGGTCCACTACAAGGGCAAGACCATCAGCGAGGTCCTCGAGATGTCCATCGAGGAGGCCGCCGAGTTCTTCAAACCGATCAGCCGTATCGCGCGCCATCTCGACACCCTGGCCGACGTCGGGCTGGGGTACGTCCGGCTCGGACAGCCGGCGCCGACCCTGTCCGGCGGAGAGGCTCAGCGCGTCAAGCTGGCTGCCGAGCTGCAGAAGCGCTCCACCGGGCGCACCGTCTACGTCCTGGACGAGCCGACCACCGGACTGCACTTCGAGGACGTGGCCAAGCTGCTTGGCGTCCTCCACTCGCTCGTGGACAAGGGCAACACGGTGATCGTCATCGAGCACAACCTCGACGTGATCAAGACCGCCGACTGGATCATCGACATGGGTCCGGAAGGCGGTTCTGGGGGTGGACTGGTCGTCGCCGAAGGCACGCCCGAGGATGTCGCCCGCGCGGCCGGATCGCATACCGGCGCCTTTCTGGCTCCGCTGCTCGACCTGCCGCCCATCGCCGCCCCGGGCTCCGTGCAGACCCCGGCGCCCGTCTCCGCCAACCGGCGGGCCGTATTGACAGCCACAGACGCTGCGCCACCGCCGAAGCGGACGGCAGCGGCGGCAAAGCGATCACCGGCCAGGAGCGCATCGACCAGGTCTGCCTGATTCAACGCACAGGCATCGTCCGGCGAAGCGTGGCCCACCAAACCTGACATGAGCATGTCAGCTTCTGTGCCACACTCTCCAGACATGACGACCCGTGCGCGAGTCCCCGAGCTCGCGGCCTATATCGCCGGGCTGCCCAAGGCCGAACTGCACGTGCACCACGTCGGGTCCGCGTCCCCGCGGATCGTGGCCGAGCTCGCAGCTCGGCACGCGGGCGACACCCCGGTACCCGCCGACGCCGAGCTACTGGGCGACTACTTCTCGTTCACCGACTTCGCGCACTTCATCACTGTCTACCTGTCAATCGTCGACCTCATCCGTGACGCCGAAGACGTGTGGACTCTGACGTACGAGGTGGCACGGGACCTCGCCGCGCAGCATGTTCGCTACGCCGAGCTCACGCTCACTCCGTACTCGTCCGCACGTCGCGGCATCGCCGCTGAAGCGTTCTGCGAGGCCGTCGAGGACGCGCGGCGACGCGCCGGCACCGATTTCGGTCTCGGTTTGGCGTGGTGCTTCGACATTCCCGGCGAGGCGGGGTTGCCGGCCGCCGACGCCACCCTCGACATCGCCACCACCTTGCGACCGGACGGCCTGGTGAGCTTCGGGCTGGGCGGCCCGGAGATCGGCGTGCCGCGCGCGCAGTTCGCCCCGCACTTCCGGGCGGCCATCGCCGAGGGCCTGCACAGCGTGCCGCACGCGGGGGAGTCGACGGGCCCCGACACGATTTGGGATGCCCTCGAGCATCTTGGCGCCGAGCGCATTGGGCACGGCATCTCGGCGGTCGCCGACCCCCGCCTCATGCGGTATCTCGCTGACCGGGGCATCCCGCTGGAGATCTGCCCGACGTCCAACGTGTGTACCAAGTCGGTGCCCTCGCTGGCCGAGCATCCGCTGCCCGCACTCGTGGCGGCGGGGGTGCCCGTGAGCATCAACTCGGACGACCCGCCGATGTTCGCGACCACGCTGACCCACGAGTACGAGGTCGCGGCCGAGCTGCTGCAATTGGGTCCGGCCGGAATCACCGATCTGGCGCGCTCGGCCGTCCGTGCGTCGTTCCTGGACGACGCCGGCACGAAGCTGCTCCTGGCCGAGATCGACGACTACGAAGCCGCGGCCGAAACGTTCTGAACGGCGACTTCGACGAGACGTCGAGGGCCTGCGTCGGTGCCTCCGACTAACCTCGACAGCATGCCCGACCCGTCCACGTATCGCCCCGCGCCGGGGACGATCCCGCTGGAACCGGGTGTCTACAAGTTCCGTGACGAGCATCGCCGCGTCATCTACGTGGGCAAGGCGAAGAGCCTGCGGCAACGGCTCAATTCCTACTTCGCCGACATCTCGAGCCTGCACCAGCGCACCCGGCAGATGGTCACGACGGCCGCGAGCGTCGAATGGACGGTCGTGCGTACCGAGGTCGAGGCCCTGCAGCTCGAGTACAACTGGATCAAAGAGTTCGACCCGCGCTTCAACGTGCGGTACCGCGACGACAAGTCCTACCCGTCGCTGGCCGTGACGCTGTACGAGGAGTATCCCCGTCTGCAGGTCATGCGCGGGCCGCGGCGCAAAGGTGTGCGCTACTTCGGCCCGTACTCGCACGCCTGGGCGATCCGCGAGACCCTCGACCTGCTGATGCGGGTGTTTCCGGCGCGGACGTGTTCGGCCGGGGTGTTCAAGCGAGCCGGTCAGGTTGGGCGCCCGTGCCTACTCGGCTACATCGGCAAGTGCAGCGCCCCGTGCGTCGGCAGGGTCTCTGCGGACGACCATCGACAGATAGTCAATGACTTCTGTGACTTCATGGCCGGTAAGACCGACACGATGGTCAGGCGGCTCGAGCGTCAGATGGCGCAGGCCAGCGCCGCGCTCGAGTTCGAGCGGGCCGCGCGATTGCGCGACGATCTCGGGGCGCTGAACCGCGCGCTGGAAAAGCAGGCCGTCGTGTTCGGCGACGGCACCGACGCCGATGTTGTCGCGTTCGCCGAGGACGATCTGGAAGCTGCCGTCCAGGTGTTCCACGTGCGTGGCGGCCGAGTGCGTGGCCAGCGGGGCTGGGTGGTCGACCGTCTCGACGAGATGTCGACCGGCGATCTCGTCGAGCAGTTCGTCACGCAGTTCTACGGCCTGTTCACCGAAGACGGCGAGGACATCCCCCGCGAGGTCCTCGTGCCGGTGCTGCCCGACGACTCCGACGTTCTGGAGGAGTGGCTGGCCGAACGCCGGGGTCGCCGGGTGTCGATCCGAGTGCCGCAGCGCGGGGACAAGCGTGCCCTCGCCGAGACCGTCGCCCGCAATGCGTCGCAGTCGCTCAACCAGCACAAGCTCAAGCGGGCGTCCGATCTGACAGCCCGCTCGCGCGCGCTCGACGAATTGCAGGCGTCACTCGAGCTGCCGTCCGCGCCACTGCGGATCGAGTGTTTCGACATCAGCCACGTGCAGGGCACCAACGTCGTCGCGAGCATGGTCGTGTTCGAGGACGGCCTGGCCCGCAAGAGCGAGTACCGCAGGTTCGCGATGCGCGATACCTCCAGCGGCACCGGCGACACCGATTGGATCGCCGAGGTCGCTCGTCGACGGTTCGCCCGGTATCTCGACGAGCAGGTGGACGAAGGTGCCGACGCCGACAGCGATCCGGGGGCCGAGCTGGCCGAGGCTGACACGCTCCTCGCGGAAGATCGGCGACCCGGTATCGACCCGATGACCGGTCGTCCGCGCAGGTTCGCCTACCCGCCGAACCTGCTCGTCGTCGACGGCGGCGCGCCGCAGGTCGCCGCGGCACAGGCGGTGCTCCAGGATCTCGGCATCGAGGGGGTCTCGCTCGTCGGCCTGGCCAAGCGGCTGGAGGAGGTGTGGCTGCCCGATCAGGCGTACCCCGCGATCCTGCCGCGCACCTCGGAGGGGCTCTACCTACTGCAGCGGGTGCGCGACGAGGCGCACCGCTTCGCCATCACCTATCACCGGCAGAAGCGATCCAAGGCGATGACAACCTCGGCGCTCGACCGAATCGCGGGCCTCGGCGAGACCCGACGCAAGGCCCTCATGAAACGCTTCGGCTCCTTGAAGAAATTGCGCGCGGCCGCCGTCGCAGACATCGTCGAGGTACCGGGCATCGGTCCGCAGACCGCTGAGGCGATCGTCGCCGCGCTCTCGGCCGACTCCGAGGCCGTGCCGGCGGTCAACATGACAACGGGAGAGGTTCTGTGACGGGCCCGGCGCGCGAGACAGGTGGCGAGGCCGAGACGTCGGGCGCGCTCGAGACCGTGATTATCACCGGGCTCTCCGGTGCCGGGCGCAGCGCGGCCGCCAAATGTTTCGAGGATCTCGGATTCTTCGTCGTCGACAATCTGCCGCCGGAACTCCTTCACACCCTCGTCGATCTGGGCAGCCGTAGCCAGGGTGCGGTCACGAAGCTCGCGGTGGTGATGGACGTCCGCGGTCGGGCATTCTCGAAGGATCTGCGCGGCGTGATCCGCGACCTCGCCGACCGGCGGATCCGCCCGCGCGTGCTGTTCCTCGAGGCGAGTTCGGACGTCCTGGTCCGCCGGTTCGAGAACGTCCGACGGGCTCACCCGCTGCAGGGCGACGGACGGCTCGTCGACGGCATCTTGGCCGAGCAGGCGCTGTTGTCCGACCTGCGCGACGAGGCCGATCTCGTGATCGACACGAGCAACCGGTCGGTGCACGACCTGCGGCGAGCGATCTCGTCGGCGTTCACGGGCACGAGCGCCGGTGACGTGCCGGCGCTGCGCGCGACCGTCCTGTCGTTCGGGTACAAATACGGGTTGCCCGTCGACGCCGACCTCGTCGTCGACGTACGGTTCCTGCCAAATCCGTACTGGATTCCGGAGCTGCGCGAGCTGACCGGCCGCGACGACGAGGTTCGCGACTACGTCCTGAGCCAGGAGGGAGCCGAGGACTTCCTGGAGCGCTACACCGACATCCTGCGCATCGTGGGCGCTGGTTACCGGCGTGAGAACAAGCCATTCCTCACGCTTGCAGTGGGCTGCACCGGCGGCAAGCACCGCTCGGTCGTCATGAGCCAGCAGCTCGCCGATCGCCTCACCGCGATGGGCGTCCAGGCCACCGTCGTCCACCGGGATCTCGGTCGGGAGTGAGCGTGCGAACGGACGACTCGGGGGTATGGGCTTTGCCGGCCGAGCGAAGCGAGGGCGGTCGGGAGTGATCTGGGCGTGAGCGAGGGATCTCTGCGCGCGGTGGCGCTCGGTGGCGGGCACGGCCTACACGCCGCGCTGTCGGCACTGCGGCTGCTGACCGAGGACATCACTGCGGTAGTCACGGTGGCCGACGACGGCGGATCGTCCGGGCGCATCCGGCGCGAGCTGAAGCTGCTGCCACCCGGCGATCTGCGCATGGCGCTGGCTGCGCTCGCTGCGCCCGATCCTGCGCACACCGGCTGGGCCGAACTGCTGCAACACCGCATCGGAGGCAGCGGGGTGCTGTCCGGCCATCCCGTCGGCAACCTGATGCTGACCGGTCTGCTCGAGCGCAACGCCGACCCGGTCGCCGCCATCGCGATGCTGGGCGAGCTGGTCGGTGCCGTGGGACGCGTGTTGCCGATGAGCCCCGTGCCGCTCGACCTCGTCGCCGAGGCCGACCGTTTCGACCCTGACGATCCGTCGCGGACCCGAAAGATCCGCGGCCAGGTGTCGATCGCGGCCACGCCTGGACGAGTGCTGTCGGTGTCCCTGCTGCCCAACGGCGCCCCTGCCTGCGCCGATGCCGTCGACGCCATCCGCGAAGCCGACCTCGTGGTGCTGGGGCCTGGTTCGTGGTTCACGAGCGTGATCCCGCATCTGCTGCTTCGCGAGCTCGGCAAGACCCTCGCCGCAACCCAGGCGACGGTTGTCGTCGTGCTCAACCTCGTGCCACAACTCGGCGAGACCGACGACTACGAACCGCACGAGTTGTTGCACCTCCTGCAGACGCATGCCGAGCCGTTCGGCGGCCTGCCGATCGACGCCGTTCTCGCCGACACCGATTCCGTCCTCGACGTCGAGGAACTTTCCCGCTACGTCCACCGGATCGGCGCGCGGCTCGTAGTGTCTACACTCGCTGCCGACGACAGTGCCGAGCGGCACGACCCGGTGCGCCTGAGCGATGCGATCCGAAGTGTGCTCGGCGATCAGCCCGGGGAAGGAGTAGGCGCATGGCGATGACGGCGGCGGTCAAGGACGAGCTCAGCCGGGTGCCGGTGAGCCGGCTGTCCGCCCGCAAGAGCGAGCTGGCGACGACCCTACGTTTTGCCGGTGCGCTGCACCTGGTGGGTGGCCACATCGTCATCGAGGCCGAACTCGACACCGGCTCGGTGGCACGCCGCCTGCGCAAGGAGATCGCGGAAATTTTCGGGCACGGCTCCGAGGTCCACATTGTCGCGGCGGGTGGCCTGCGCAAGACCAGCCGCTACCTCGTACGAGTGACGAAGGACGGCGAGCGACTCGCCCGCCAGGCCGGTCTCGTCGACCTGCGCGGCCGCCCGGTCAAGGGGTTGCCACACCATGTGGTGGCCGGCGGGATCGCCGACGCCGAGGCCGCGTGGCGCGGCGCGTTCCTGGCCCACGGCTCGCTCACCGAACCGGGTCGCGCGTCCTCGCTCGAGATCACCTGCCCGTCCGCCGAAGCCGCACTGGCTCTGGTCGGCGTAGGCCGACGGCTCGGCGTGTCGGCGAAGGCACGTGAGGTGCGCGGCGGCGACCGCGTTCTCGTCCGCGATGGCGACGCGATCGTGGCGCTGCTCACCCGCATCGGCGCGCACGAGTCGGTCATGGCGTGGGAGGAACGCCGCATGCGCCGCGAGGTGCGAGCCACCGCCAATCGGCTGGCGAACTTCGACGACGCGAACCTGCGCCGGTCGGCGCGGGCTGCCGTCGCCGCCGGGGCCCGCGTCCAACGGGCGATGGAAATTCTGGGCGACAACGCCCCCCACCACCTGCTCGAGGCCGGCCGGCTGCGCCTCGAGCACCGGCAGTCCTCGCTCGAGGAACTCGGCGCGTTGTCCGACCCGATCATGACGAAGGACGCCGTGGCCGGCCGCATCCGTCGGCTGCTGGCGATGGCGGACAAACGCGCAACCGATCTGGGCATCCCGGACACTGAGTCCGCCGTTACGTCGGAGATGCTCGCGCCCTGAGGGAGAACGGGTAGCTGACGGTCTCGGCTCGCCAGCTGTGCTCCCGGTCGTGCTCCACTCGCATGACCCGAGTTCGCAGGTCGCTGCGCGCTACACACAGAGGACTGCGGCTAGGCTGAAAACATCCCCGACGAAGCGGAGCCCACTATGCCCAGCGCACCGAACTCACCCGCCGGCCCACCGTCAGGCAAGGGCCGACCCACACCGCGCGAGGCTCTTGCGCGCGCACAGGCCGCGGCCGGCCCGGCCGTCGCCCGCGCCCAGGCGAAGGCCGGCCCCAAGGTCGAAGAAGCCGCCGCGAAGGCCGGCACTCTGCTGGGCACTCTGCGCGACCGCGCCAAGGAGACCGCGCGGGGCTTCACCGACGGCTACGGCGCCAACGAGAAGTCCAGCGAGCAGGATGATGCTGCGTCCGACAGCCAGGGCGCCCCTGCGTCGCCTGCCGCAACCGAGCAGCAGGGCAGCACACAGCGTCGTCCCCGGCCACGCTGATCGCGCGGGCGTACCCGATAGGCTCGACGTCTCAGAAGCCTCGAGCGGCGCTCCAGTCGCGACGCTCCGGCACGCAACCCGACGAGTCCTAGGAGTTGACCGCTGTGACCGTACGTGTGGGAATCAACGGGTTCGGTCGGATCGGCCGCAACTTCTTCCGTGCGGTCGCAGCCTCGGGCGCCGATCTCGAACTCGTCGCTGCGAACGACCTCGGCGACGTCAAGACGATGGCGCACCTACTGAAGTACGACACGATCCTCGGGCGCTTCCCGGCCGACGTCACCGTCACCGGCGACGGCATCGACGTCGGTGGCAAGACCATCAAGATCCTGGCCGAGCGCGACCCGGCGGCGCTGCCCTGGGCGGAGCTCGGGGTGGACGTGGTCATCGAATCCACCGGGTTCTTCACCAATGCCGCCGACGCCCGCAAGCACATAGACGCCGGCGCCAAGAAGGTCATCATCTCAGCGCCCGCGACGGACGAGGACGTCACCGTCGTCATGGGCGTCAACGACGACGCATACGACCCCGCCCGGCACACCATCGTCTCCAACGCGTCCTGCACCACGAACTGTCTCGGCCCGCTGGCCAAGGTGCTCAACGACGAGTGGGGCATCGAACGCGGCCTGATGACCACCATTCACGCCTACACCCAGGATCAGAACCTGCAGGACGCCCCGCACAAGGACCTGCGCCGGGCCCGCGCTGCCGCGCTGAACATCGTCCCCACCAGTACCGGTGCGGCGAAGGCGATCGGGCTCGTGTTGCCCGCGCTCAAGGGCAAGCTGGACGGCTTCGCGCTGCGGGTTCCGATCCCCACCGGTTCGGCGACAGATCTGACCGTCACGCTCGGCCGCGAGGCGAGCGCCGAGCAGGTCAACGCCGCGTTCAAGGCAGCGGCCGAGGGGCCGCTCAAGGGTTACCTCACCTACACCGAAGCACCCATCGTCAGCAGCGACATCGTCACAGATCCGGCCTCGTGCATCTTCGACGCCGGGCTGACGAAAGTGATCGTCGGCGACACCGGCAGCATGGTCAAGGTCGTCGGCTGGTACGACAACGAGTGGGGTTACTCCAATCGGCTGGTCGACCTCTGCAGGCTCGTCGGCGCGAGCCTCTGAAAGACATGAGCGACGCTTGCGGAGCGATTTGGCGGCATCACGTCCCTGCAGGCCCGAACGGAGTGAGGGCATGAGTCGCACGCTCGACGACCTCATCGATGTCGGTGTTTCCGGCCGCCGCGTGCTGGTCCGCTCCGACCTCAACGTCCCGCTCACCGGCGCTGCGGTGGCCGACGACGGTCGCATCCGCGCGTCGCTCCCGACGATCACCAGGCTGCTGGACCACGGCGCGCGGGTGATCGTCACCGCGCACCTCGACCGTCCCAAGGGCACGCCGGACCCGCGGTATTCGCTCGCACCCGTGGCCGATCGGCTGGCCCAGCTGCTCGGGCGTCCGGTCGTCTTCGCCACCGACACGGTCGGCGAGAGCGCGCGGCTGCTGGCGGACGGGCTGGGCGACGGCGAAGTCCTGCTGCTGGAGAACGTCCGCTTCAACGCGGGCGAGACAAGTACGGACGACGCGGAGCGCGGCGAGTTCGCCCGGGCCCTTGCCGTCCTGACCGGTGGCGAGGACGACGGCGGTGCGTTCGTCGAGGATGCGTTCGGCGCTGTGCACCGCAAGCACGCCTCGGTGTACGACGTCGCCAGATTGCTCCCGCACTACGTCGGCGACCTGGTGCGCGACGAGCTGAGCGTGCTGCGTCGGCTCACCGACGAACCGGCGCGTCCGTACGTCGTCGTGCTCGGCGGCTCGAAGGTCAGCGACAAGCTGGCCGTCATCGAGTCCTTGCTGCCGAAGGTCGACACGCTGCTCGTCGGCGGCGGCATGTGCTTCACATTCCTTGCCGCCCGGGGTCACGGCGTCGGCGACTCGCTGCTCGAGCCGGACCAGATCGAGAATTGCCGCAAGTTTCTCGACGACGCCGGCGACAAGATCGTTCTTCCGTCGGATGTCGTCGTGTCGGCGCAGTTCTCGGCGGACGCAGACACCCAGACGGTGCCTGCCGACGCGATCCCGGCCGGGCAGAAGGGCCTCGACATCGGTCCCGAGTCCGTGAACGCGTTCGCCGCGGCGCTCGAGGGGGCGCAGACGGTGTTCTGGAACGGGCCGATGGGGGTCTTCGAACTCGCGCCGTTCGCGGCCGGGACGAAGGGCGTCGCGCAAGCCGTCGCGGGTACACCCGGCCTCTCGGTGGTCGGCGGCGGCGACTCGGCTGCGGCCGTGCGCGCACTCGAGATCGACGAGGGTTCCTTCGGCCACATCTCCACCGGCGGTGGCGCATCGCTGGAATTCCTCGAAGGCAAGGATCTGCCCGGTGTCTCGATTCTGGACGAGGTCTGACGTGGCGCGCAAACCCCGCGCGCAGTTCCCGGCGACTAGCGGGCGCCGCCCGCTGATCGCCGGGAACTGGAAGATGAACTACAACCACCTCGAGGCGATCGGACTCGTTCAGAAGCTGATCTTCAGCCTCGACGAGGAACAGACGCACCGGGTCGAGGTCGCCGTCCTGCCCCCGTTCGTCGACCTGCGCAGCGTGCAGACCGTGATCGACGGCGACCAGGCGCCGTTCAAGTTCGGCGCGCAAGACCTGTCCCCGCACGACGCGGGCGCCTACACCGGTGACGTCAGCGGCCCGATGCTCGCGAAGTTGGGCTGCGCGTACGTCTTGGTCGGGCACTCCGAGCGCCGCGAGGCCCACGGCGAATCCGACGAGATCGTCAACTCGAAGGTCACGGCCGCGTACCGCAACGGCGTCACACCGATCCTGTGCGTCGGCGAGCCGCTCGACGTGCGCGAGGCCGGTCGGCAGATCGCGCATACCACCGGGCAGCTGGGCGCCGCCCTGGCCGGCGTGACCGCCGAGCAGGCCGAGAGCCTCGTCATCGCCTACGAGCCGGTCTGGGCCATCGGCACCGGCGAGGTCGCCACGCCCGAGGACGCACAAGAGGTCTGCGTCGCGTTGCGCGCGAAGCTCGGCGAGCTCTACGCGCCCGGCCTAGCCGATGACGTACGGATTCTCTACGGCGGTTCGGTCAAGTCGAGCAACGCCGCTGAGATCATCGCGCAACCCGACGTCGACGGCGCACTCGTCGGGGGGGCCAGCCTCGACCCGGAGGAGTTCAGCAAGATCTGCATCGCAGCAGGGGAACGGGTCGCCTCGGCTGAGGCGGCGAATTGAGCCGGTGCACGGAGCCGCCGAACACGTTAGGTAACCTTTGCAGGTACTGCCGTTCGGCATCCGCTTACGCAAGTCGAGGTCAACCGCTGTGATTCTGACGCTCTCCATCGTGCTCGTCGTGACGAGCCTGCTGCTGATCGTCCTGGTGCTGCTGCACCGCGGCAAGGGCGGCGGCTTGTCCTCCATGCTCGGCGGCTCGTTCAACTCGAGCCTGTCCGGCTCGTCCGTCGTCGAGCGCAACCTCGACCGCCTCACCGTCGTCGCTGGCTCCGTGTGGTCGATCTCGATCATCGGTCTGTGCCTGTTGTACAAGAACCAGCACTGATCACAGGCGCCGCCGGCGCGTACTTCACTTGATAGGGGACGTTCGTGGCTGGTGGCAGTGCCATCCGTGGCAGCCGTGTCGGCGCAGGGCCGATGGGCGAGAACGAGCGTGGCGAGTCCGCCCCGCGCCAGATCGTGTCGTTCTTCTGCGCGAACGGACACGAGATACGTCCGGCGTTCTCGATGGACGCCGCGCTGCCGGACACCTGGGACTGCCCCCGCTGCGGGTACCCGGCCGGGCGTCAATCCGAGGCGCCACCGAACGCGCCGCGCAACGAGCCGTACAAGACGCACCTCGCCTATGTGAAGGAGCGCCGCACCGACGAGGACGGCCAGGCCATCCTCGACGAAGCACTCGCCCGCCTGCGCGCCCGCCGCGGCGAGAGCTGACCGCTGGGCACCTGCGGCACGAACGGAGTAGGGCGTGATCGACGCAGGCGCGCGAGCCCAGTGGACGCTGGTCACGATCCATGCGGTCCGAGGGCTGACCGACGTGGGCTTCACCGCGGACTCGCGCAATCTGCTCGTCCTCGGCCGCGATGGTCGGGGACTGATCGACACCGGCACCGGGGTCCGCAGCGCGCGTGATCACGACGACCGCTTCGACTGGTTCGATCCGCCCTCGCGGCACGCGCTCGGGATCGGGTCGTTCGACCGGGCCTGGATTCCTGTGGCCGGCGTCGGGGGTGGCTCGCTGCAGACCGCGACCCGTGACGGCTGGCGTGCCGCCCGCACGGCCGACGGTGCCCTACTCGAAGCAGACGGACACCTTCCCGTGGCTGTCACCGACGCGGACGAGCTCCGCGCATGGGGCTTCTCTCCTGACGACCGCGCCTTCGTGCTGGCCACGTCGACCGGCGTCATGATCTTGCGGCGCAACCCGCGGCCACGCGCCGCCGGTTGACCAATCGAATCCGAATGGGAGTTGAACGGCAGGGGTTCGGCAATAACCCGTCGAACGCTGTCGGTGGATGTCGGTACGGTCTGGGGACCATTCACGAGGAGACGACATGACGATGATTGACGAGGCGCCCGGCCAGACCCCGGATGCCAAGCCACGCCGCCCACGCATCGTGTGGGTCTTTACGGCTCTTGCGGTCCTCTTCTTCCTCATCGGCCTGTCCGGCGGCAGCTTCGAAGGCAAGTTGAGCCAGGTCCAGAAGAATGACAACTCGTCCTTCCTGCCGGGGTCTGCCGACTCGACGAAGGTCGCCAACCAATCCGAGAAGTTCAGCAAGATCCAGGCGATTCCCGGCTTCGTCGTCTACCAGCGCAAGGGCGGCCTCACCACTGCCGACAAGGCCGCCGCCGCCGCCGACATCCAGAAGTTCGCGTCACTCCCGGGCGTGGCCGGCGACGAGATCACCCCGCCCAGGATCAGCGAAGACGGCGAGGTTCTGTCGATCTCCGTGCCGCTCATCGGCAAGGACAATGGCAAGTCCGTCAAGGGCGACGACCTGGTCAAGACAGAGAAGAACGTCATCAAGGTCGCGAAAGCACAGGCTCCGCCGGGTCTGACGGTTTACAGCGCGGGGGCCGGCGGTCTGCTCGTCGCGTTCATCGACGCCTTCAGTGGGCTCGACTCGAGCCTGCTCCTGTACGCCGGCATCGTGGTCATCGTCATCCTGCTGTTCGTGTACCGCAGCCCGGTGCTCTGGTTCTTCCCGCTCTTCAGTGCCGGATTGGCGCTGGGGGCGTCGGCGCTGGTGATCTACCCCCTGGCCAAGCACGGCCTGATCACGCTCAACGGCCAGAGTCAGGGGATCCTGTCGGTTCTGGTGATCGGCGCGGGCACCGACTACGCGCTGTTGCTGATCAGCCGATACCGCGAGGAACTGCACGAATACCAGAGCCGTGTTGACGCCATGATCGCCGCGTGGAAGGGCGCAGCCCCGGCCATCGGCGCGTCGGCGATCACCGTCATCCTGGGGCTGCTGTGCCTCACGTTCGCCGAGCTCAACTCGACGTCCGGCCTCGGCCCGGTCTGTGCGGTCGGGATCGCGGCCACGGTGCTCGTCATGCTCACCGTCCTGCCTGCGCTCTTGGTGATCTCCGGCCGCTGGGTCTTCTGGCCGAAGCGGCCACGGGTCGATCACCGCACCGACATCCTCGAGGTGCACGGCGTGTGGGGCCGGTTCGCGAAGAGCCTGGGCGCCCACGCCCGCCGCAGCTGGATCGGCGCCGGGATCGTGCTGATCATCTGCGTCGTGGCGATCGTCGGGCTCAAGACCGACGGTCTGTCGACGAAGAACGGCTTCACCACGAAACCTGACGCCATCAAGGGTCAGAACCTCTACGACTCGTCCTTTCCCAAGGCTCAGGGTGCCGGCGCGCCGGCCGAGATACTCACCACGGCCGTCAAGGCCCCTGCCGTCATCGCGGCGGCCAAGAAGGCCACCGGCATCTCCACGGCGCCGAACGGGGTCTGCTACGCCATCGACTACACCGCAGTGAAGGGCAATCCCAAGGCTGCGCAGCTCGCGACGACCTGTGCGCAGGACCTCGGCCTGGCCGTGAAGTCGGTCAACGGGCAGGTCTTGCTCAACGCGACCTTGGCGGCGAGCTTCGACTCCCCGGCGGCCTACCGCTCCATCCAGGATCTGCGCTCGAAGGTGGGTGCCGTCCCGGGCGCGAACGCGATCGTCGGCGGCCAGTCCGCAGCGAACCTGGACGTGCAGGACGCGTCGCGCCACGACCGGAACCTGATCATTCCGATCGTGTTGCTGGTGATCCTTATCGTCCTGGGCATCGTGCTGCGCGCATTGCTCGCGCCGGTGATCCTGATCCTCACCGTCGTCCTGTCGTTTGCGGCCTCGCTCGGCGTCAGCGCGATCTTCTTCAACCACGTGTTCCGCTTCACGAACGCAGATCCGGCGTTCCCGCTGTTCGCTTTCGTCTTCCTGGTGGCACTGGGCATCGACTACAACATCTTCCTGATGACCAGGGTCCGGGAGGAAACCCTCGAGTTCGGGACCAGACAGGGCATCGTCCGCGGCCTCACGGTGACCGGTGGCGTCATCACCTCGGCCGGCATCGTGCTCGCAGCGACGTTCATCGTGCTCGGTGTCCTGCCGATCGTGTTCCTGGCCGAACTGGGCTTCACCGTCGCGTTCGGGGTACTCCTGGACACCATCGTGGTGCGCTCGATCCTGGTGCCCGCGCTCAGCCACGACATCGGCAAGAAGATCTGGTGGCCGTCCAAGCTCGCCTCCGCGAGCGCGAAGGACTGACCTTTTCGTACTGGCGACGTAGGCCTGACTGGCGTCTACCGAAGCTTGCTCGCGGCTGACCGGTCGATAAGCCAGAGCGTGTGCTTGCGCCCGCGCGGTCCGGCGGACGGCACGTGCGTACGGTCGGCGTCCTGGCTGAGGGCCGCAGCCACCGCGTCGGCCTTGCCGTCGCCCGCGGTGACGAACCAGACCTCGGCGGCGGCATCCAGCGTCGGAAAGGTCAGCGACAGCCGGTCCGGCGGCGGTTTAGGGGAGTCGTGCACGGCGATGACGGACCGGTCGAGCACTCGCGGGCCCGGCTGGTCCGGGAACAGCGATGCGCAGTGGCCGTCCGGACCGACCCCGAGCAGCACGACGTCCAGAGGAGGCACCGACTCGCCGTCGGACGCGAGCGATGCGAGCTCAGTGGCGTACGCCGCAGCCGCCGCCTCGGCGTCAACGAGATCGGCATCCGACGCGGGCATCCGGTGCAGTTTCGACGGGTCGACGTTGACCTTGTCGAAGAGCTTTGCTAGCGCAGGCAGGTCGTTGCGGTCATCCGACGCGGCCGGCACCCACCGCTCGTCGCCCCACCACACGTGCACCTGGCGCCAGTCGAGCGTACGGGTCGACAACACTGCGAACACATGTTCGAGGATGCCGCCACCGGTGATGACGAGGTGGGCCACCCCGCGGGCATCGACAGCGGCGGCGAGCGCAACCGCCGTGCGGTCGGCGGTGTGCTCCGCGAGCGATTCCGCGGTATCCAGGACGACGACCTCGGGCTGGGACGTCACGACGTTGGGTCCTTCACGACACTGGGTCCTTCACGACACTGGGTCCTTCACGACGTTGGGTCCTTCACGACGTTGGGTCCTTCTGCTCCTGCTGCGTAGCCGGATCCCACCACACGTGCTTGCGGTCGGGAGAACGGTCCTCGATCCCCTCGACGCCGGTGACCTTCGAGAGCGCCTCGGCGTACACGTGATCGTGGTCCAGGCGCCGGAGCTCCTCAGCGAGCAGCTCACCCAGCGGGCGTTCGGCGAAGGGCATGTAGCTGTCCTGCTGGCCGTCGCGACGCAGCACCAGCGTCGACCCTTCGACCGTGGCCATCGCAGTCTTGCCGTTGGCGAAGTCGATCTGGACGCCGCTGATGGGCTCGTCGTCGGTGCCGTCGACCCCGACCTCGAGGCCCAGGCGGGCCGAGAGCCAACCGGCGAGCAGCCGCGCCGAGGGCTCGTTCGCCCCGCCGCGCACCGTGGCCGTCACCGGCTTGTGCCGGCGCGTCCCGTCGAAGGCGGACGCGAGCGCCGCACGCCACGGGGTGAGGCGCGTCCAGGCCAGGTCGGTGTCGCCGGGCGCGAAGTCGTCGGCGCGCTGCTGGAGCGCCGCATTGGGGTCCGACGACCGCAACACGTCGGTGATCCGCCGCTCGGCGAAGACACCGAGCGGGTCGTAGGCGATTTTCTCCGGCGGTTCGCCGTACCACCACGTGACGACCGGAGCGTCCGGCGCGAGCAGGGGCAATGTCACCGATTCGGCGTGCAAGGCCAGCCGCCCGTACATGCGCAGCACGACAGCCTCGCCCGGCCCGAGCCGTCCGCCGATGGTGACCTCTGCGTCGAGGCGCGGTACCGGGGCGTCGATCTGACGCCTGATGACCATGAGCATGCGCATCGGGTGCCGGCTCGACGCCAACGCGGCGGCCTCCTCGGCCTCCTCGACGTCCTTGTGGTCGGTCACGACCACGAGCGTGAGCGCCATCCCGCTGGTGACGGCACCGCCGGTGCGTCGCTCGGCGGCCAGCGCCTTGACGACCTGCGTGCCGGTGGTGTCCCAGAGTGTCGTCATCGCACAGCTCTCCCAGTTTTCGTCTCTCCCGCCCGCGTCATGGTCGCCTCCACTGCCGGCCGTCCAGGGCGAGCATCTGGTCAGCCTCCTTCGGCCCCCACTCGCCGGCGCGATAGAGGTACGGGGTCTGCCCGGACCAGAAGTTCTCGAGCGGGTCGATGACTCGCCAGGATGCCTCGACCTCCTCGCTGCGCGGGAAGAGGGTGGCGTCGCCCACCAGCACGTCGAGGATCAGGCGCTCGTACGCCTCGGGCGAGGACTCGGTGAACGCTTCGCCGTAGAGGAAGTCCATCGCGACGTCGCGCACCTCCATCGCGCTGCCCGGCACCTTCGAGCCGAATTTCAACGTGACGCCTTCGTCGGGCTGCACCCGGATCACGAGCTGGTTGTGCCCCAATTCCTGGGTATCGGTCTTGCTGAACGGCAGGTGCGGGGCCTTCTTGAACAGCACGCTGATCTCGGTGACACGCTTGGGCAGCCGCTTGCCGGTGCGCAGGTAGAACGGCACGCCCGCCCATCGTCGGGTTTCCACGCCGAGCCGCACCGCCGCGTACGTCTCGGTCTTCGAGTCGTCGGGGATGCCGTCCTCGTCGAGGTAGGCGCTGGCCCGCTCGCCCGCGAGCCAGCCCTGGTCATACTGACCACGGATCGCGTACGACTCGAGATCGGTCGGCAGCGAGATGGCGCGCAGGGCCTTGATCTTCTCGATCCGAACTGCCTCGGGGGAGAACTCGACCGGTTCTTCCATCGCCGTCAGCGCAAGCAGCTGCAGTAGGTGATTCTGCAGGACATCGCGGGCGGCGCCCGTGGCGTGGTAGAAGGCGGCGCGCCCGCCGATGCCGACGTCCTCGGCCATCGTGATCTGAACGGAGTCGACGAAGTTGCCGTTCCACACCGGTTCGAACAGCTGGTTCGCGAAGCGGAGTGCCAGCAGGTTCTGCACCGTCTCCTTGCCCAGGTAGTGATCGATGCGATAGACGTCGCGAGCCGGGAAGACGTGATCGACGAGATGGTTGAGCTCGAGCGCGCTCGGCAGGTCGTGCCCGAACGGCTTCTCGACGACCACCCGGCGAAAGCCCTTGGCGGCCTTGGCGTCCGACAGACCGGTGCGTTCCATCTGCTTGAGGACGTCTGGGAACAGCGTCGGCGGGATCGAAAGGTAGAAGGCGGCGTTGCCTTGTATGCCGTGTGACTTGCGCAGCCCCTTCATTACGGTGGCGAGTTCGTCGAAGGCCTTGTCGTCATCGAAGCTGCCCTCGATGAAGCGGGTGTTGCCGGACAACCGGCGCCACACCTCCTCGTTCCACGACGTGCGTGCGCCGTTTTTTGCGCTCTTGCGCGCCAATGCCTCGAACGTGCCGCCGCCGGGCCAGTCCGTACGGGAGAAGCCGACCAGCACGAAGTCGGTCGGCAGCAGTCCGCGGTTGGCGAGGTCGTAGACCGCGGGGATGAGCTTCTTACGCGACAGGTCGCCGCCGATGCCGAAGATCACCAGTGCGCATGGCTCCGGGACGCGTGGCAAGCGGCGGTCGGCCGGATCGCGCAGCGGATTGCCGCTGTCGGGAGCCTCGCCCGTGCCCTGCCCCACCGATGCCGGGACAGCGGAATTGCCGTCGCTGTCCTTGTTGCCCGCTGGACCGGCCCCGGGCGGGGTGTGCCTCTTCGACTTCGTCGTCGGGGCGTCCTCGATCGAGGCGGTGTCCTTGCCCGCATCCGGCGGGGGGGCCGACTCCTTCGGCGGTGTCTCCTCCTCCGCCTTGGTGACGTCGCTCATGCTGAGTTCACCCCTCCCGGTGCGACCGTCGAACTCATTTCGCGGCGTCGTCCAACTGCCCTCTCACGCTCTCGGCGAGTTGAGCGTAGGAGTCCTCGAACTTCTGCACGCCCTCGTCCTCGAGGACATGGATGACGTCGTCGTACTCGATGCCGAGTCCGTTCAGGTCGTCGATGACCTTGCGAGCGTCGTCGTAAGTGCCTGCGATGGTGTCACCGCGGATGTCACCGTGGTCGGCGACGGCGTCGAGCGTGACCTCGGGCATCGTGTTGACGGTGTCCTGAGCGACGAGCTCGACGACGTACATCGTGTCGTCGTAGGCGGGATCCTTGACGCCTGTGGACGCCCACAGTGGGCGCTGCGGATTGGCGCCGGCGTCGGCGAGTGCTTTCCACCGATCCGATGCGATCACCTTTTCGAACCGCTCGTAGGCCAGCCGGGCGTTGGCGATCGCCGCCTTGCCCCGCAGCGCCTTGGCCTCATCGGAGCCGAGCTTGTCGAGGCGCTTGTCGATCTCGGTGTCGACCCGGGACACGAAGAACGACGCGACCGAACGGATCGTCTCGAGCTTGATGCCGTTGTCGCGTGCCTGCTCGAGGCCGGACAGGTAGGAGTCCATGACGGCGTCGTAGCGGTCCAGACCGAATACGAGCGTGACGTTGACGTTGATGCCGGCGGCGGTGGCGGCGGTGATCGCCGGCAATCCCTCTTCCATCGCCGGGATCTTGATCATCACGTTGGGTCGGTCGACGAGCCACCACAGCGCCTTGGCCTCGGCCGTCGTGCGTTCCGTGTCGTGGGCGAGTCGGGGGTCGACCTCGATGGACACTCGGCCGTTCTTACCGCCGGTCCGGTCGAACACGGGACGCAGCACGTCGCAGGCCCAGCGGATGTCGAACGCCATCAGGTAGCGGATCGCCTCGTCCACATCGATCTTGCGAAGGGCGAGGTCGCGGTTCTGGTCGTCGTAGGCGTTGCCCTTCTCCATCGCCTTCTGGAAGATCGTCGGATTGCTGGTCACGCCCACGACATGCTTATCGTCCACGAGGTCTTGCAGGTTGCCGCTCTGCAGGCGTTCGCGGCTGATGTCATCCAGCCAGATCGAGACGTCCTGGTCGGACAGCTTCGCTAGTGCGTCGCTCATGTCGGTCTCCGTTCTCGGTATCAGGTTCCTGTGGTGGTCTGGACGACTCGGCCAGCGCGTTCGAGCGCGGCGTGGGCCGCAGCGACGACACGGTCGGGGGTAAAGCCGAACTGCTCGAACAGAACGTCGCCGTCGGCGCTCGCCCCGAAGTGGTCGATGGCCACGATCTCGCCGGAGTCGCCGACGACCTCGCGCCACCCCTGCGGCACGCCGGCCTCGATGCTGACGCGCGCCTTGACGTTCGGCGGGATGACCTGCTGCTGGTAGGACTGCGGCTGCGCCTGGAACCACTCGATGCACGGCATCGACACCACGCGGACCGACGAGCCGTCTGCCTCGAGCAGTTCGCGGGCCTTGAGCGCGAGCGAGACCTCGGAGCCGGTGGCAACGAGGATGACATCAGGCAGCCCCTTCGAACCTTCCTCGAGGACGTAGCCGCCCTTACCCGCATTCGTGACCTTCGCGGCGTCCAGGACGGGCAGATTCTGCCTCGAGAGGACGATGCCGGCCGGCCCGTGCGTGTTCTCGAGGATCGTGCGCCACGCGACCGCGGTCTCGTTCGCGTCGGCGGGACGGACGACGTCGAAGCCGGGGATCGCGCGCAGTGACGCCAGCTGTTCGATGGGCTGATGGGTCGGGCCGTCGCCGCCGAGACCGATTGAGTCGTGCGTCCAGACGAAAATCGTGGGGAGCCTCATCAGCGCCGCCAGCCGGACGGGTGCGCGCATGTAGTCGCTGAAGACGAGGAACGTGCCGCCGTACGGCCGGGTTCCACCGTGCACGACGATGCCGTTGAGGACCGCGCCCATCGCGTGCTCACGGATGCCGAAGTGCAGGGTGCGGCCGTATGGGCCGCCGGGCCAGTCCTTTGTCTGGTAGGCGGCCGGGATGAAGCTCGGCTCGCCCTCCATGGTCGTGTTGTTGCTCTCGGCGAGGTCGGCCGAGCCACCCCACAGTTCGGGCAGCACGTCGGCGAGGGAACCGAGGATCGCGCCGGAGGCCTTCCGAGTGGAGATCGAGTTCGGCTTGCCGCCCTTCTCGGTCGGCACGACGGGCAACGCTCTGGTCCAGCCGTCCGGCAGCGTGCGGCTACGCAGCCGCTCGAACAGCTCGGCGCGCTTGCGGTAGCGCTTCGCCCAGGCGTCGAAGGCCTGCTGCCACTGCGCGTGGGTCTCGCGGCCACGTTCGACCACGTTGCGGGTATGAGCGAGGACCTCGTCGGAGATCGGGAACTCGACGTCGGGGTCGAAGCCCAGGATCTTCTTCGTCGCCTTGATCTCGTCGGTGCCGAGCGCCGATCCGTGCGCGGAGCCGGTGCCTTGCTTGTTGGGCGCCGGCCACCCGATGATCGTCCGGACGCAGATGAAGGAGGGCCGGTCGGTCTCGGCTTTGGCCCGGTCGATGGCCTTCTGCAGCGCGACGACGTCCTCACCCGAGTCGACTCGGTCGGTGTGCCAGCCGTAGGACTTGTAGCGGGCCAGGATGTCCTCGTTGAAGGCAATCTTGGTGTCGTCCTCGATCGAGATGTGGTTGTCGTCGTAGAAGACGATGAGGTTGCCGAGCTGCTGGGTGCCGGCGAGCGAGCTGGCCTCGCTGGAGATGCCTTCCTCCATGTCACCGTCGCCGACGGTGACGAAGATGTAGTGATCGAAGGGCGACTCGCCGGGAGCGGCGTCGGGGTCGAACAAGCCACGTTCGCGGCGTGCGGCCATGGCCATGCCGACTGCGTTGGCGATGCCCTGCCCGAGCGGGCCGGTCGTGATCTCGACGCCCGCGGTATGCCCGTACTCGGGGTGTCCGGGGGTCAACGAACCCCAGGTCCGCAGTGACTCCAGATCGGCGAGTTCCAGGCCGTACCCGGCCAGGAAGAGTTGGCAGTACTGCGTGAGCGACGCGTGCCCGTTCGACATGACGAAGCGGTCCCGACCGGTCCAGGTGGGGTCGGTGGGGTCCAGGCGCATGACGTGCTGGTAGAGCAGGTAGGCGAGGGGGGCGAGGCTCATCGGGGTTCCGGGGTGCCCGCTCCCCGCCTTTTGGACGGCGTCTGCAGCGAGCAGGCGGGCGCTGTTCACGGCCTTCGAGTCGAGGTCGGTCCACCAGTTTGGGTGCGTCGTGTTGATCACGGCCTCGGTATCGGTCACAGACGATCGTGTCCTCTCGAATCGGCGTTCGGTACGGCGTATTCGCCGGGTGTCTCACGTTCGGCTTACCCACCACGCAGCCTAGCCACATCGCCCTCGAAGCGCGGGGCGAGAAGGCAGCGCTGGCGCTCTCGCGACAGGCCCGTCGTCGGTCGCCGGGGGGTGGCGAGACCCTGAGCCTGCGTGCGGGCGCGAGCGGCGCGACGGTTACCCTGAGCTCGTGACGCAGACCCCGGTGGCGCCCGTGAGTTCGGGCCGCGGTTCGGCCTCCGGGTCCTCTCCGTCCGCAACCGCCGGTGGCTCGCCGAAGCCGTCCAGTATCCGCCGCACGTCCCCGCGCCGCGGTCACCTCGCGGCCTACGTTGCGCTGACCAAGCCGCGCATCATCGAGCTGCTGCTCGTCACCACCTTGCCGGCCATGATCCTGGCGGCCGGTGGGTTACCGAAGTGGTGGGTCGTCGTGGCGACGATGGTCGGCGGCACCCTCGCCGCCGGAAGCGCGAACGCGCTCAACTGCTACGTCGACCGTGACATCGATGCGCTTATGCGGCGAACCGGTCACCGTCCGCTCGCCCGCCACGAAGTGTCCCCGCGGGGAGCGCTGACCTTCGGCGTCACGCTGGGCGTCGTCGCGGTCCTGGGCATGGGTCTGGTGACCAACTGGCTGGCGGCCGGCCTGACCGCCGCTGCCATCGCGTTCTACGTGATCGTCTACACCATGCTGCTCAAGCGGCGGACGGCGCAGAACATCGTGTGGGGCGGCGCGGCCGGCTGCATGCCCGTCCTCATCGGCTGGTCGGCCGTGACCGGTTCGCTCGCCTGGGCCCCGCTCGTCCTGTTCGGCGTCGTCTTCTTCTGGACGCCGCCGCATTTCTGGGCCCTCGCCATCCGCTACCGCGAGGACTACTCGCGCGCCGGCGTGCCGATGCTGCCCGTGGTCGCCGCCCCGCTGCGGGTCGCGCGCGAGATCGTGCTCTACGCCTGGCTCACCGCTCTGACCTCGCTTGCCCTGTGGCCGCTGGCCACCGGTTGGGTCTACGGCGTCCTCGCGCTGCTTGCCGGGGCCACGCTCGTCGTCGCCGCCCACCGGCTGCTCGCCCGAACCGCTCGCGGAGTCGACGGCAAGCCGATGCAGCTGTTTCACCTGTCGAACAGCTACCTGGCGTTCGTGTTCGTCGCAGTTGCGCTCGACACCTTCGTTCGCTGACGCGTGCCCGGCGAGGTCGGCCAGGCGGCCCGGACCTTCGGCCGGGTAGGCGGACGTCTGGCCTTGCGCCGGCGCGGAGCGTGCATCGTCGCCTGAGCCGTACCGGGTGGAATGACTCGCGACAGTCACGCAACCGGTGTCCGGTCACCGACCTAGGATCACCTGATGCCCTCCGTACTCCTGGCGACCTGCTCGGATCTGCCCACCGGCGACGAGGATGCCGAGGTCCTCACCGCCGCGCTCACGAGGCTCGGCGTGACCTCGCGCTGGGTGGCGTGGACGGACCAGGACGCGCAGTGGGACGCGGCGCTGGTCGTGCTCCGTTCCACCTGGGACTACACCCGCGACCGCACGTCCTTCCTCGACTGGGTCGGCAACGTTGCGCGTCTTGCGAACGACGCGTCCGTCGTCGCGTGGAACACCGACAAGACGTACTTGCGCGACCTGGCCGCGGCCGGTGTGCCCACCGTCGAGTCGGCCTTCGCCGCGCCGGGTGAACCGGTCGAGTTCCCGGACGCCGCCGAGTTCGTGCTGAAGCCGTCGGTCGGCGCCGGCTCGCGGGGCGCCGGGCGGTTCACCGCGGACCGCATCGTCGCCGCCCGCGCGCACGTCGCTGAACTGCATACGGCGGGTCGCACCGTGCTGGTACAGCCGTATCTCGACGCCGTCGAGACGTCCGGCGAAACGGCGCTGATCTACTTCGACGGGCGGTTCAGCCATGCGATCCGCAAAGGTCCGATGCTGCCCGACGGCGTGGTGCACCCGGTCGACGGATGGGAACTCTACGTCGAGGAGATCATCGCAGCGCGTACCCCCGACACCGCACAGCTCGCGGTGGGCGACGCCGCCCTGGCGGCGGTCCAGGCGCGATTCGGCCAGGAGCCGCTCTACGCGCGGGTCGACCTCCTGCCCGGGCCGCACGGACCGGTCGTCACCGAGCTTGAGCTCACCGAACCGTCGCTGTTCCTCCTCTACGACCACCCCGAGCACGGCGGCGCAGCCGCCGATCGCTTCGCCGCCGCGATTGCGAAGCGAGCGTGAGCACGCCGACGCCCGCGCCTGCACGGCCATCACCGCGTCCGCGCCGACTGCGCGCAGCAACCGGCGGTGAGTCAGCAGCAATCCAGCCCGGCGGCGTCCGGATGCCCGAGGTCAAGCAGGACCGCATCGACGCCCTTCGCCGGATGAAGCGCATCGCGGGCAGTCTGCTGCTCGTCGCGGCCGCCGTCTACGTGGTGTGCAGGGCCGTGGGCGACGGTCGCGACGCGTGGGGATACGTCCAGGCCACCGCTGAAGCCTCGATGGTCGGCGGCCTCGCCGACTGGTTCGCCGTCACTGCCCTGTTCCGTCATCCGCTACGGATACCGATCCCGCACACGGCGATCATCCCGAACAAGAAAGACCAGATCGGGGCGAGCCTGGGCACCTTCATCCAACAGAACTTCCTCACCGAGTCCGTGCTCGAGGAGAAGATCGCCAGCATCGACGTGCCCACCCGCATCGGGGAGTGGCTCGGCCAGCCCGGGCATGCCCGCAAGGTCGGTAACAGCGTCGGCGCGGCGATGGCCGGCATCACCACGGTCCTGCGGGACGAGGATATCCAGCCAGCCATCAGTCAGATGGTCGACCGCCGGCTGCGCGAGACCCCGGCGGCCCCGGCGTTGGCGCGGGTCCTGTCGCTGGCGGTGGAGGGCGGCCATCACCAGACGCTGTTGACCGCGGGGTTGCGCGGTCTGAACCGCTTCCTCGACGAGAACCGCATCGTGCTGCGCAACGCGCTCGGCGACGAGAGTCCCGAATGGGTGCCCGACTGGGTCGACGATCGGGTCTTCCAGCGCGGGTTCAAGGCACTGCAGAGCTTCCTGGACACCGTGGCGAAGGACGACCAGCACGAACTTCGCACCGCACTGGACGTACGCCTGCGCGCCTACATCTCGGCGCTGAAGAACGACCCCGCTACGGCGGCCAAGGTCGAGGCCGTCAAGGAGGAGTTGCTGGACCACCCGGCCGTACGGGACTGGTCGGGTTCGCTTTGGCAGAACATCAAGGCAGGGCTCGTCGAGGCCGGTACGGACCCGGACTCCGAACTGCGGCACCGCCTCGAGGCCAGCATCGTCCACATCGGACAGTCTCTGCGCGACGACCCTGACCTGCGCGCCAAGCTCGAGGGTTGGATCCAGACCGCGTCGGCGTACGTCGTGCGTACCTACGCCGAGGACATCGCCGACCTGATCAGCGGCACCGTCGCCCGTTGGGACACCGACGAGACCAGCCGACGGATCGAACTGCAGGTGGGCCGAGACCTGCAGTTCATCCGGATCAACGGCACCGTCGTCGGCGCGCTGGCCGGCCTGGTCATCTACACGGTGAGCCAACTGCTCACCTGAACCCGGCCGGCTACAGCGCCCCGCGTTGCCAGGGCCCGGTGATGGCCAGCGTTCCGCCGCTGCCGGCCTCGTCATAGCCGAAGATGTTGACGAACAGGAACGCCCCGTCATCGCTCCAGCAGGCGCCGGCGAACTCGCTGTCGTTCATGATGTTCTCGGCGAACGGAAAGGCCTCGCCGCCCATGGTCAGGCCGATGAGTCGGTTCTTGTCCTCACCGAAGAACGGGCTGGTGTCGTTCTGGCCGGCGTTGGCCGAGGAGGCATCGTCCTCGCAGAGCAACAGCCCACCGCGCGGGCTGACGACGAGGTTGTCCGGGGAGTCGAGCACGTCGCCGTCGGGTGACTCGAACAGCAGCACCAGTTTCCCGCCGGCCAGGCCATCGGGGATGTACTCCCAGATCTGCCCGTATCCCTCCGCGAAGCCGTCGTCGTTGACGTCACCATTCTTGACATCGCCGCCGCTGGTCGAGGCGAAGAAGATGCTGCCGGCCCCGTCCCAGCAGCCCTCCAGCCGGTTGAACTTGGCCGCGCCGCGGGCGAAGGCCGCCTCGAAGACGGCGTTCGGAGCGTCATCGTCCGGGTTGGGTTGTCGGATGGTGAACCACCGCACCGCGAGTGACCTGCCCACCTCCTGACCCTCGCGCAGGTCCACCGAGGGCATGTTCTGGATGCCGAGGATCTGCAGAATGCCACCGCGGGACAGGTCCGCCGGATTCCTCGGCAGGAAGCGGTAGAAGCCGCTGCCTCGCCCCGAACCGGCGTCCTCGGTCTGGTAGATGATGCCGGTTCGATCGTCGACGGTGGCCGCCTCGTGCGCGAAGCGACCCATGGCGACGAAGGGCCGGGGCCCGACTGGGGAGCCGGGTGACGAGCCGTTGAGCGGATTGAGGAACACGTATCCGTGCTTGCGCTCCGTCCGTGGAAGTGAGCCGGGTGGCTCGGAACCCAACTCCTGCTGGACGATCTCCTCACAGGTAAGCCACCCGGATCCGCGCAGCGCGACGCCGCCGGCGCAGTTGACGACCGTGCCGGTCAGGCTGACGTAGTCCTGGGTAAGTCCCCCACTGGGTGAGAGGAACTTCCTGGCATCGAAGGTCAGCGTCGTGTTGCCGCCTTCGGCCGTCTTGTCGTAGGCGTTGGCGGCTGGCTTGATGGTGAACACGCCCTGGGTGAACGGCGCCTCCCGGCTGAACCGGACCTCCTGGTTGCGAATCAGTCGCACACCCCCGGATGCGGCGCTGCCGAATGCGCCCATCCCATCGTGGGACCGCGCCGCGAGCCTGCCGTCGGACATCGTGGCGCCGGTCTTGGAGAAGATCGTGTACACGAATTCCTCTGGCAGTGCGAGCCATTGCTGGCCGTCATTGAGCGACGTCTTGGGCACCAGGGGTCCGTAGTCGGCGTTGGCCGCGCCTCTGCCACTGCCGGGTGCGGCCTCGGCCATCCGCATCGAGACGGCCTGCAAGGCAGTGCCGCCCAGGATCGCGCCTCCCGCGGTCAGCCCCCCTGCCTTCAGGAATGAGCGGCGATCGACTGTGGTCATGCATGGCCTCCGGTAGTGGTTGAGAGAACCCTCACTTTTCCAGATCCCGGGTGACGTGGATGCGCCCCTGCACCATTGCTTTGGGAAACGCTGAATGAACGCGAGGGGCCGCCACACCGCACCGCGCGTTGACGACCTCCCACCACCCAAAGCGCAGCGTCAAGCCATCCCACCACAGCGTGGGAGTTGTCGCGTTGTCGATCGCGCCACATGCTCTCTTCGACATGTCCGATCCGACCGTCGAGTTCGACTAGCAGGGCGAACTCGTCGAACGCCACGTCTGCTAGCCGCTGCGTACCGGGAACTCGCAATTGCCGCTTTCCTGGCGGAATCCCGTGCGCTTGGAGGACGTCTCGGCCAAACCGGTACTCCAACTGGCTGTGCACGCCGGTCTGAGCATCCGCGATCACCTGTTCGATCAGGTCTCGATGCCGTATCGCGGGCCGAAGCCTTTACGCCGCCGATCAGTACGCCCGCCCAAGCCCGCGCCATCCACGGCACATAGCCACGCACCGTGAAGTAGACGCCCTTGGACAGGACCTGCCAGCTGCCCTAGTCGTGGAGTCGTTCAATGACATGTCGGCTCAGACCACCTTCCTGTGCCTGGGATCGAGTCAGCACGCCGGCCTGCTCGACAGCCAACGCGCTCAGCGACGACGAAAGCTCCTGTCGACGGTGCACCCACCCAGGGTCGGACCAGGCCCACAACGGCGGCATGGCCAGGAGTGTGTTGTGGACGGCCCCGTGTCTCTGGGGATTCATGGATGGGGAAGTTCGGACCGGGACTACTACGCAGTCCGATCCTCCCCACCGGTGGACCCGACCCCGACCGCAATGGGGAGAATGGCGCGGTGGCCCAGCTGACACTGCTCCTTGCGCTGTTCGCGGCCACCATCGTGCTCGGTCCGGTGGCCGAGCGACTGAAGTTGCCGTACCCGATCCTGTTGCTGGTCTTCGGGCTGCTCGTCGCCTTCGTACCCGGACTGCCGCGTCTTGACATCAGCCCGGACC
The DNA here is from genome assembly GCA_051000605.1 of Jatrophihabitans sp. Lineage (GTDB taxonomy): Bacteria > Actinomycetota > Actinomycetes > Mycobacteriales > Jatrophihabitantaceae > Jatrophihabitans. The sequence continues at coordinate 3,513 of JBPCOE010000125.1, read as the reverse complement.
TGATCCTGCCGCTGGTTCTCCCACCGCTGCTGTTTGCCGCCGCCCGCCGTACGTCGTGGCGGGAGTTCCTCGACAATCGGCGGGCGATCGGGTTGCTGGCCGTCGCCCTGGTCGTCGTCACCACGCTGATCGTCGGGTTCGTGCTGCAGGCTCTGGTCCCCGAGCTCCCCTTGATCGCAGCGCTCGCCTTGGGCGCGATGGTGGCCCCCCCGGATCCGGTGGCCGCCACCGCGGTTGCCCGCCAACTGAGGTTGCCGCGCCGGCTCACGACGATCCTGGAGGGCGAGGGGCTGTCCAACGACGCCACCGCGCTGGTCCTCTACGAGGTCGCCGTCGCCGGCACCCTGACCGGCGCGCTGTCCCCCTGGGGAGCCGGCGGAACATTCGCGCTGGCCGTTGTCCTGGGGATCGTCGTCGGCCTGGCCATCGCGCTGTTCACCCGCTGGCTGCTCGACAAGCTGCCTGCTCATCCGGCCGGGACAGCCCTGGTTCTGGTGATGCCCTTCGCCGCTTACGTCGCAGCTGAGGCCGCTCACGGCAGCGGCGTCCTCTCCGTCGTCACGCTCGCGCTAGCGCTGAGCCGGTACGCCGATGCGGAGTCCGCGCAGACCAGGCTGATGGCCGGAACGACCTGGGAGATCATCGAACTGCTCGTCACCGGAGCGGCGTTCGCCTTCGTCGGGCTGGAAGTACGCGCGGTCGCGCAGGACGTATCAGGCGATCTGAGCGACCTGATCACCCAGGCGCTGATCGTCACTGCGGTGGTGATCGTCGTCCGGTTCCTCTGGATCTTCCCGGTGGCCACACTGGACGAGAGGCTCCGGGCCCGGAAGGAGCAGTCCGGCGAGCCCCACGGCTGGCGCGAGATGACGATCGCCTCCTGGGCCGGGATGCGCGGCGTGGTCACCCTGGCTGCAGCCCTGGCCCTACCCACCGAGGAGGAAGGGTTCCCCCAGCGCGACCGGGTGATTTTCATCGCCTTCGTCGTCATCATCGTGACCCTGCTGCTGCAGGGACTCACCCTGCCCATGCTCGTCCGACGGCTGCGCGTACAGGCACCGGTCGAGGAGAAACAGCTTGCCGAGCGGGAGCTGACCCAGCGAGCGCTGCGCGCCGGGTTCCAGCGCCTTGACGAGCTCCGGGACCAGGGCGATGTCGACGACGACCTCATCGATCAGGCGCACGAGAACGCAAAAGCGTTGTGGCACAGACTGGGACTCGATCCACTCGAAAACAGCGACGACGCGCAGGGCCCGGACGGCGATTCACCCGGGTCCCGGGTGCATCGGGCCTGGCGAGTCGACGAACTCGAAGCCGAGCTGCTGAGCGCCGCCCGGCAGGAGGTCGTCAACGCCCGCCACGAGCCCGGGGCCGATCCGAAGGTGGCCGATGACGTACTCCGCCGGTTCGATGCCCGCAGCACCCAGCCCGGTGTCCTCCCCCACCCCGTCGACAACGCTGAACGTGACCAATCCGGCTGACTCCCGGCCAGCTCGACCGCTGAGGGTCGGCATCATCGGGGCGGGCTCTATCGGCATCGTGCACGCCCGGTCGGCTCGACGCGCAGGGGCCGAGGTCGTCGCCGCTGTCGGGTCCACTCCGGATCGCGCCGGACGGGCAGCGGTCAAAGTCGATGCCCGAGACGGGTATCCGGATCTGGCCGCGCTACTTGAAGAGCGCGCCGTCGACGTCGTACACGTGTGTACGCCCAACGCCAGCCATGCCGAACTTGCGCTGGCCGCCGTACAGGCCGGAGTCCATGTGGTGTGTGAGAAACCACTGACCACCGATCCGGAATCGGCTCGGATGCTCAGCTCCGCGGCGGAGCGCGCCGGAGTCGTGGGGACGGTTCCGTTCGTCTACCGCTTCCACCCGATGGCCCGTGAGGTCCGGGCCCGAGTCGCCGCCGGTGAGCCCGGTCGGCTGGCACTCATCCACGGGCACTATCTGCAGGACTGGCTATCCCGCGCATCCGAGACGAACTGGCGGGTCTCGGCCCAGGCCGGTGGCCGCTCCCGAGCCTTCGCCGACATCGGCTCGCACTGGTGCGATCTCGCCGAGTTCGTGTCCGGCCAGCAAATCGCTCGACTGTCGGCGCGGACGTGCACCGTTGCGGCGCAGCGCGGTTCGCTCGACGACCCGAGTGCGGTGGACACCGAGGACGCGGTCAGCCTCAGCTTCGTCACCGACGTCGGAGTCCTCGGGAGTGTGGTGATCTGTCAGGTCGCGGCGGGCCGGAAGAACCGGGTCTACGTCGAACTGTCCGGCACCGACACCAGTCTGGCCTTCAACCAGGAGGAGCCGGAGATGCTCTGGGTCGGCAGGCGTGCAGGGTCCGAAGTGCTGATGCGTGATCCCGACGCCCTGTCGCCGGAGGCGGCCCGGTACTGCACCCTGCCGGCCGGTCATGCCCAGGGTTATCAGGAGTGCTTCGACAACTTCGTCGCCGACACGTACGCGGTGATCGGCGGCGCTCCGGTTCCGAGTGGCCTGCCGACCTTTGCCGACGGGCTGCGATCGACGGAGATCACCGCTGCCGTCCTGACCTCGGCCGAGAACGACGGAACCTGGGTCGACGTTCCGGCCCCCGAGAATGACACCCACCCCGACTGAGTGAAGGGCGCCTTCTATCGAACCTATTGGCAGAAGGTGCCCTTCACTCGCAAAGGTGCTTAGCGGCGGGCTCGGGCGATGCCGGCCAGTGCGATTCCGGCGGCCACGCTGACATTCAGCGACTCGGTGTCCGAGGTGATCGGGATCCGCGCCACGTAGTCACAGCCGGCGCGGACCAGCCGGGTCAGCCCGGAGCCCTCACCGCCGAGGACCAGGACCAGCGGCTGATCGGCCAGATCGAGGTCGTCGATGTCGTGCTCGCCGGACGCATCCAGCCCGACGGTGGTCAGGCCCGCCTTCTGGTACGACGCGAGTGCCCGGCCTAGGTTGACCGCACGGGCGACCGGTACGCGCGCCGCAGCGCCGGCACTGGTCCGCCAGGCCGAAGCCGTCATCCCGACCGAACGACGTTGCGGCACAACAACTCCGTGCGCACCGAAAGCCGCAGCAGACCGTACGATCGCGCCGAGGTTGCGTGGGTCGGTGACCCCGTCGAGGGCTACGATCAACGCTGGCCGACCGGAATGCTGCGCGTGCACGAGCAGGTCGTCCGGATGCGCGTACGCGTACGGCGGGACCTGCAGCGCGATCCCCTGGTGCAGGGCGCCGTGGGTCATCCGGTCCAGCTCCGGGCGGCCGATCTCCTGCAGCGCGATGCCGCGGTCGGCGGCGGTCCGGATCGACTCGTTGACCCGGTCGTCGACGTCCATGCCGGTGGTGATGATCAGCGCCAGCGCGGGGATCTTGGCGCGCAGCGCTTCCAGGACCGGGTTGCGTCCGAGCAGCAGTTCCGGCGCATCGGCGGCCTTGCGCGCCCGCTGCCTGGCGACTTCCTCCCGGCGCTGAATCGACTCCGCACGACGCGCCGCGGGATGGTTGGTCCGGTCCTCGGCCCTGGGG
>JBPCOE010000100.1:0-15854 GCA_051000605.1 Jatrophihabitans sp. | reverse complement strand
ACTCGACGCCTGGACCCACGCCACCAACACCGACCAGCGCCAAGTCGACTGGCACTTCACCACCCACGACGCCCGCATCAAACTCCGACACCTATACCCGGCGCTTTAGAAGCGACACCCTACTAGTCATCGGTTGCTGTTCGTCGAGGTGCCGGACGCCGCGGCGGTGAAGCAGCGCTGCGGTAAGAATCGTCTGCACCTCGACCTGCGCCCGCGCGAGCGTACGCGCGACGAGGAGCTTGCGCTGCTCTTGGCGCATGGCGCCAAGCAGGTTGTTGACCTGCGCGAAGAGTACGGTCCCGGGACTGGCTGGGTAGTGCTCGCTGACCTCGAAGGCAACGAATTCTGCATCTTGCGCTCGGAGGCCGAGGTTACCGACTGATTGGGCGGCAGCACCGCAGGCGGATCCTCGATCGACACGATGTCACTGCCGTCGCCTAGAACGGGCATCATGACACCACCGGAGAGTGCGGAGCGGTTCCTTCGTCGCTTCCTCGACACCTACGAGAGGCGCGACCTGGGCGCCCTCTGGCGGTTCTACAGCTACGACTGCCGATTCCCCGTCCTCGAACGGTTCGACATCGACCCGACGTGGGACAACTACAAGGCTTTCATGACGACGTTCATCGACGCCTTCCCCGACGTCCACCACCACATCGACAAGGTTGTCACCGAGGGCGAGGACGTGTGGGCTCTCTACACGATGACGGGCACCCACCGCGGTCCAATCCGCGGAGTCCAGCCCACGGGCCAGCGCGTCCGATACCCCATCGTCGCCATGTACCAAGTCGCAGGCGGCGTCATCACGGAGGCAGACTTCGTCTCCGACGACCTACGCATGATTCGCCAGATCGGCGCCCTACCCGGTTGACGCTTCGGACGAGCTGACACCGGTGCGTACTTCGGGCAGCAACCGCTACTCGCGCGAAACGCGCCCGCTCGGGACCGGGACCCACACAACGGTTCTGAGGCGAGGCTGCGGTCTGTGGGTCTGTCTCGTCGCTCACGATGTTGCTGTTGAGGATGGTCAGATGCTCAGGGTCGCTCCGTAGACGATCTGGTGGTATTTGGCCGCGGCTGTAGTTGGTTTGCTGGATATGCACCACACCGTGTAGAGCCGACCCGGGGTCATCGCTGTGCCGATGTAGTCGCCGGGGAAGATGCCATCCGCCTGGGCGGCGTAGGCGTAGTTGCTGCGTGGCCCAACTCCGATCGGGGTGCCGAAGGAGGCGCCTGCTGTGCGCGATGTTGCGATGTACTGCTGAGCGAAGCGGCCGGTACGGATGTCGGCGTTGGTCAAGCCGTAGGAGACGGACACCGTGCCCCCGTAAGCGGCGACGTCGACGTTGACGCCGTAATGGGTGCTGTCATGGTTGCGGTTGACCAGTACCGCGGCGTGCCAGTGCACCCCGTCGGTCGAGGATGCGAGCTTCACCTTCGACGGGTCGTTGGAGTTCCATGCGGTGTAGAGGCGCCCGGTCCGCGGGTCGCTGGTCGCCGAGTCCAGGCAGCAGCGTATGCCGGCTGGGCCCGGGCCGAGATCCTTGGTCACCACCCCGCCCGGGTGGAAGCTTTTGCCACCATCTGTGGAGATCGCGGTGCGGATCAGCGGCTGTACTGGTGCGGCGGCGCGCGCTGCCGGCCGTTCGGCAGATTCACGGTGGCGGAAGGCGGTCTCCTCGTTCTGTTGGGCTTGGTTGCCGTAGTCGATGTAGGCGTCGACGAGGGTGCCGTTCGGCTTCAGCATCGGGGTGGAGTTCTGGGTGTTGGCGTGCGGGGCGGACGCGCTGATCGGCGCGCTCCACGTGGCGCCGTGATCATCGGAGTACACCAGGGCCTGCGGTGAGCCGTCGGGGTTGCCGAAGATGTCGGTCAAGAACGGGGTCCAGAACTGGTACAGCCGACCCTTGTGCGGGCTCGTCGGGCTGGTGTCCACGATCAGCGTGTTCTTGTCATCAGAGACCGAACACGCCGCGCTGTAGTGAGCCAGCACTGGCGCGGCGAACGTCTCTCCGCCGTCGGTGCTGCGCGATACTGCCACCGCGCTGGGACACGTCTGCGCGATGAGCAGGGTGGAGATGTACACGTCGCCGTTCGGGCCGAACGCGACGATCGGGTCACTGGCGCGGGCCCACGGCTGCCGGCCGCCGGTTGACGTGGTCAACGCGGGGACCGGTTGGTGGTGCCAGGACGCGCCGCCGTCGTGCGTCCACGAGTACGTGATGCCTACCGCGCCGCCGTCGGGGTAACGCCCATCGTGCGCGGCCGCGACGGCGATGTTGCGGTTCAGCGGGGAGACAGCGATATCAGGCTCAACCACCGTGTCCGGTTCCGAACCCGGCTGCGGCGCGACATCCTGCGATGTGACCAGCCCGACATGCAACACCAACGGCGGCCCTGCACTTCCCGCCGCCCGTGCAGACTGCGCCGACAGCGCCGCGACCACAGCAGCAGTCAACGCGGCCGCCACGACACACCGGGCCGAGCGGCTACGGCGCGGCCCGCCCGCCCCACGCGCTGGACTAGCCACAGCTCGAGACATTCGATCTCACCTTCGTAGATACGGTTCCGACCTACGACATACTCACCCCAATTCCACCAAAGGTCCAGACCGGCCAAACTGCACCGCGAAGAACAGAGGACACCGGCGGCCCGTGCGCGTCGTAGGTACCGACTTTGCTCAGCAGGGCATCGGCGAGGCCTTGAGTCGGGCGGGGCATCGCAGCGAATCGCCGACCACGGGGGTGTAAGACGGCGGATAGCGCTGTCCTAGCTGCTCGACGGGCACGGATTCACCACCGTCATGATCGTGATCTACTGGAGATCTCGTGGGCCTCGTGGGCATTGGGGCTGCCCGACGCGCAGGCGACCTCGGCGGCTCGCTGTTGACCGGCTACGTCCTCGTCGCAGACCGGCGATGATCACGCGCCGGCCGACCATGTTCCGCGCTCCGAACGGGTCGGAGCCAAATACCTGCTCGCCGCCATGCGCGCACTCGGACACGACCGATTCGCTGTCGTCGGCCACGATCGCGGCAGCTATTACGCGCTGTGGTTGGCGCTTGATCATCCTGACCGGGTGGGCCAGGAGAACTACGACGAGTGGCGAGCCGCCATGCGTGACCCCGCCGCGCTCAGGGGCATGCTGGAGGACTACCGCGCCGGCCTGACCGTCGATGACCTGGAAGAGCGCCGACCGATCCGCCGGCAAGCGGCTGCGGCAACCGCTGCTCGTCCTGTGGTCCACCCGCGACGCCCTTGAAGACCTTGAAGCAACCGCTGCTCATTTGGCAAAGCTAGGCCGCCGACGTGACCGGACACGGCATCGATTCAGGTCACCACCTGGCAGAGCTGGCTCCCAACGAACTCGTCGAACCCCTCGGCCAATTCCTGGCATGAGGCCGACATCAGGATCGTGCCGGTAGCCGACGATCCAGTACCGGGCGCATCCGATCCTCGCCGGGCTCATTCTGCCGCCTGCTCGGCTGAAAGCTCGATGCCGGTTGACCAGCACGCACCACCTGGGGTCGCGGATGATGTGCGAACCCAATCCGCCTGCTGCCTCGTCCACCCAGTCGACCTCGAGGTTAGTTCTGGGTTGGTTCGCTCCGCGGGGCTCATGAAGCCTTTTCGGCGTGTCGCGCCGAAATAGCAGCCCTCCGCCTTGACTTACCGGAACGACACGCGTGTAATTTGAATCGTGTCATTCGGTTTGCCCGCATCACCTCACCCGCCCTTGGAGGCTGTCATGACGGAACTGTCCGTCGCCGTCGGTGACGGGATGCTCGCTGACATCTTCGGCCTGCCTGAAGAAGCGAGTTGGCAGGAGCGGTCGCTGTGCGCGCAGACCGACCCCGAGGCGTTCTTCCCAGAAAAGGGCGGCTCGACGCGCGAGGCCAAGAAGATCTGCACCGGCTGCGAGGTGCGCAGCGAGTGCTTGGAATACGCGCTCCAGCACGACGAGCGATTCGGCATCTGGGGCGGGCTGTCCGAGCGCGAGCGCCGCCGCCTCAAGCGCTGCGCCATCTGAGCAGGCTCGGACCGAAGCCGTCGCTCCTCAGCGGCCTGATCCTCGCATTGACTCAAGTCGGGTCGATCTCGTCTGCATCCTTACCCAGGAACTCCGCCGTGAGGTCGACGACCACCATGAACACCAGATCCGCGCGTTCCTCGAGGTCGACCGATCGTGCTTCGACCGGACGCCGGTACACGACGATGACGGGCTGATCGATCTCGGGCAGCCCGTTGCGGTGGAGGCGGCCGAGCGCGACACCGCGGTCCATGACGACGTCATTGTCGAACTCGAGGTCGCGTGAGGTCGGCGGGACGTCCTCCACGGCGAACTCCAGCGGCGCGATCTCGGCGGCCCAGTGTTCTTCCAGTTCGTCCACGGCGTCCATGACCAGATCGTCGAACGCCTCGCCGCGAGTGCGGTGCACCGGTACCTCGAACGGCGCGAGGTGTCCCCGGATCCCGCGGCCACGGCGATCGCGCCGACGCGGGCGACGCGCCGCTCGGCGGGACTCGCGGCTCTCGCTGCGCACGCTTGTCAGACTACGCAGCGTCACGGCCGGTGCCGCCGTCCAGGCGACGACCGAACCCAACCGCCGCGACACGTGTGCCGGGACGGAGCGCAGAATCGGATTCGGCTGCCGCGGAGGGCTATCGTCCCAAGCTGTGAAGCACGTGCGGCGGTGTACCAGGACGGGCTGTTCCCGTTCCGCAGTCGCCACCTTGACTTACGCGTACGCCGACCTTACGGCTGTGGTCGGTCCGCTCGCCACGTACGCCGAACCGCACTCCTACGACCTGTGCGAAGAGCACGCGGTCGGGCTGACCGTTCCACGCGGCTGGGAGGTCATGCGCCACGTCGGGGACTTCCCGTCGCCGATCCCGCATGCCGACGATCTCGAGGCCCTGGCCGACGCCGTTCGGGAGGCCGCCCGCACCGAGCCGGCCGCTCGTAGCGCCGACGGCGACGGCGTCACCGGGCGTCGCGGTCACCTGCGCGTGGTGCCGCCGGCACACTGACCGTCCGCCACCTCGGTAGGCTCGGCTCTGTGGATCTCTCAGAACTGGTGAAGGCCTACGACGTCCGCGGCGTCGTCCCCGACCAGCTCGACGAATCGATCGCCAGAGCCATCGGCGCAGCGTTCGTGGACGTCACAGGGGCGGCCCGCATCGTCACCGCGCACGACATGCGTGAGACGGGCCCGGGCCTGGCGCGGGCGTTCGCCGAAGGCGCGATGCACCGCGGGGCCTCCGTGGTCGAGGCGGGGCTCGCGTCCACGGACATGTTGTACTTCGCGTCCGGCCATCTGAGCCTGCCGGGAGCGATGTTCACCGCGAGCCACAACCCGGCGCGGTACAACGGCATCAAGATGTGCCGCGCCAATGCCGTCGCCATCGGCCAGGACAGCGGGCTGGCCGAGATTCGCGACCGCGCAAGCGAATATCTCGACGCAGGTTTGCCCGACACGCAGACGAAGGGCGACGTCGAGCAGGTCGAGCTGCTCGCCGACTACGCCGCGTACCTGCGCGGACTCGTCGACCTGTCCGGCATCCGTCCGCTCAAGGTGGTTGTCGACGCCGGCAACGGCATGGGGGGCTTCACCGTGCCGGCCGTGCTGGGCGACGACGTACTGCCGGCCCTGCCGCTCACGATCGTGCCGCTGTACTTCGACCTGGACGGGTCGTTTCCGAATCACGAGGCGAACCCGCTCGAGCCGGCCAACATCGTCGACCTGCAAGAATGCGTCGTTTCCGAAGGCGCCGACATCGGGATCGCCTTCGACGGCGACGCCGACCGGTGCTTCATCGTCGACGCAGGCGGCGCCGCCGTCCCACCCAGCGCGATCACGGCGCTCGTGGCCACCCGCGAGCTGGCGAAGGCGCCCGGCAGCGCGGTGATCCACAATCTGATCACGTCTCACGCTGTGCCCGAGATCGTCCGCGAGCACGGTGGCGTTCCGATCCGCACCAGGGTCGGGCACTCGTTCATCAAGGGCGAGATGGCCCGCGTCGACGCGGTCTTCGGCGGCGAGCACTCGGCGCACTACTATTTCCGCGACTTCTGGTTCGCCGACACCGGCATGCTCGCTGCGATGCACGTGCTAGCCGCACTCGGCGAGCAGAGCCGAACGCTGGCTGAGATCACCGCCGAGTACTCGCGCTACGTGTCGTCCGGTGAGATCAACTCGACGGTCGACGACCAGGCGAAGCGGATCGAGGACGTCCGGCAGACCTTTGCCGGCCGCGCCACCGACGTCGACGAACTGGACGGGCTGACCGTCCAGCTCTCCGACGGCACCTGGTTCAACGTCCGCGCGTCGAACACAGAGCCGCTGCTGCGCCTCAATGTCGAAGGGCCGACGCCGGCGGCAATGGCGCAGGTCCGCGACACCGCCCTTGCCGCAATCCGCGACTGATCCGACCGGAGTCCCGCCATGCCGCTTGACGCGTCCCTGCTCACATTGCTCGCCTGCCCGAGCGACGACCACGCCCCGCTCATCGAGGAGCGTCGCGACGGTGCGGACGTGCTGGTGTGCTCGTTCTGCCGGTCCGCCTACCCCATCACGGACGGCATCCCGGTGCTGCTGCTCGATGAGGCGACGCCTGGACCCAGGGGCATCGGAGTCGCCGCCACAGACGCCGCAGACAGGGACGCCTGAGCGCGAATGGCTTTCGACGAAGCGCTGCTGGGCGAGCCGGCGCGACTCGAACAACGCGACGAGCAGCGCCTGCTCTGGGCGCTCGCGACTTCGGGCGCGCAGATCCGCCGCGCGGTGGAGACGGTCGGTGACTTCGGAGTCAACCGGCTTCGCGACCCCGAACTACCGCGCGCGCTGCTGGTCGCCACTGACTCGGCACCGTCAGCCGTGTCGCGGCTGGTCACCCGGCTCAGCTGCACCCGGACGCCGGCGATCACCTGGCACGGCGTCGAACTGCCGCGGTGGGCCGGCCCGGCCGACGCGCTGCTGATCGGCTCGGTCGATGGTCGTCATCCGCGCCTGGCCGAGCTTGCCGCGCAGGGCGCTCAGCGCGGGCTGACGATGGCGGTCGTGGCGCCGGCCGGTAGCCAGGTCGCCGCAGCGGCCGGCCGGGCGCCGTTGCACGAACTGCCGCGCGGGCTCAACCCGCGCGCCGCTCGCTGGTCGATCCTCACGCCGCTGCTGCAGACGCTCGACGTCCTGGGCGTGAACCCGATTCCGTCCGGGCTGCTGATCGAGATCGCCGACGCGTTGGACGAGCAGGCCGAGGCGTGCCGCCCGCAGGGTGATGCCTTCACCAATCCGGCCAAGGCGTTGGCCGTCGAGTTCAGTGAATCCGTTCCGTTGATCGCCGGGGCCGGTGCACTGGCCGGAGTCGCGGCGCGGGCGATCTCCGACGCGCTGCAGCAGTTCGCCGGCGTCACGTCGGTCTCGGTCTCGCTGCCCGACGGCGTCGGCCGGGCCGGTTCGTTGCTGAGGGGAGGGAATCCTGAGCACGTCGACGACTTCTTCCGCGACCGGCTCGATGACGTTCCCGAGCGGCGGCCGCGGCTGCTCGTCCTCGGCGACGACGGCACGGCCGACGACACCCTGCTCGGCGAACGGTCCGACGCCCAGATCCAACTGGACGAGGTCGCTGCCCGCCGTGCGGCCAAGGCGCTGCACGACCTCGCGTCCGGACTCGGCCTGCGTTCGTCGAGCGTCGACGTCCCGGGCGGCGACCCGCTCGCACGCTTCGCGGCCGCCGCCGCGTTCGGCGAGTTCACCGCCGCCTATCTCGCTCTCGGCCTCGGCCTCGACCCGGGTTCGCCCGGCCCGGCCGAGCGCGCGCACTGATGGTGCGGCCAACGAGCGACGCAAGCGGTGCGAACAGAAGGTATGGCGCCTTCGGCGTCGCGAACGGAGTGAGGGCGTGAGCGCGTCAGGCGGTTCGAAGGCGGTCGTCGCCGCGCTGGGCGCGAATCTCGGTATCGCTGTGATCAAGTTCGTCGCGTTCGCGTTCACGGGTTCGTCCTCGATGCTGGCCGAAGGCGTGCACTCGGTCGTCGATTCCGGTAACCAGGGCCTGCTGTTGCGCGGCGGGCGGCAAGCCCGGCGCAAGGCCGACACAGACCATCCCTTCGGGTACGGTCGCGAGCGATTCGTCTACGGCTTCCTTGTCGCGCTCATGCTCTTCTCCGCCGGTGGGCTGTTCGCGCTGTACGAGGGTGTCGAGAAGATCCGCCATCCACACCACCTCGCGGACGCGTTCGTCGCCTACATCGTCCTGGTCATCGCGATCGGCCTGGAGGGCTTCTCGCTGCGCACCGCCATCCGCGAGTCCACCCATCTCAAGGGCGACGACACCTGGATCGGGTTCATCCGGCACTCAAAGAACCCCGAGCTGCCGGCCGTCCTGCTCGAGGATGTCGCGGCGCTGACGGGTCTGGTGTTTGCGCTACTCGGTGTGGGCATCGCCGAACTCACCGGCAATCCGATCTGGGACGGCATCGGCACCTGCGCTATCGGCGCCCTCCTGCTCGTCGTTGCCGTCGTGCTGATGATCGAGACCAAGAGCCTGTTGCTTGGCGAATCGGCGGTCCCCGTCCAGGTGTCGGCCATCGAGGCGGCGCTGGTGGGGGGCGGCGTCGATCGCGTCATCCACCTGCGCACGATGCACCTCGGCCCGGAGGAGTTGCTGGTCGGCGCCAAGATCGCGATGCCGCCGGGCGCCGGTCTGGCCGACATCGCCCTGGCGATCGACGCGGCGGAGCAGCGGGTCCGGGCGGCGGTTCCGATCGCACGCGTGATCTACCTCGAACCCGACCTGGACCGAAGCGCCGGGCGGCCCCGTCCAGGCCCGGGGACCCCGTGACGATGGTGGCGCTCGACGGCGTGATCCAGCGCTATGAGTGGGGCTCCACGACGTCGATCCAGCAGCTGGTCGGCGTCCCGCCCGACGGCCGGCCGGCTGCCGAGCTGTGGTTCGGTGCGCATCCGGACGCCCCGTCGCCGACCACCGAGGGGGCGACGTTGGACGCCGTGATCGCCGGCGATCCGCAGCGTGCGCTCGGCGACGCCGTCCTCGAGCGATTCGGCCCTCGGTTGCCGTTCCTGCTCAAGGTGCTCGCCGCCGACACCGCCTTGTCGATCCAGGTGCACCCGGACCTCGAACAGGCGCAGGCCGGGTTCGCTGCCGAGGACGCTGCCGGCGTGGCGCGCGCGGCACCGAACCGCAACTACCGCGACGCGAACCACAAACCCGAGTTGATCTGTGCACTGAGCCCGTTCGAAGCGATGTGCGGGTTCCGTCCGGTCGAGCACATCCGGCAGGTGCTCGACGGGTTGGCGTTGCCCGAACTCGGCTTCCTCACCGCCGCGCTGAGCGGCAGCGACCCGTTGCGCGATGCGTTCACCGCCGTGCTCAGGCACGCCGACCCCGTGGCGCTGAGCCGAGCCGTCGCCGCGCGGCTCGAGATTCTCGGCGACGCACCTCGTCGCGACGACGTCCTGCGCGGTGCGCGACTCGCAGCGCGCGACTTCCCCGGCGACATCGGGGTCGTCGTCGCGCTGCTGCTGAACTACGTTCGGCTTGATCCTGGGGAGGCCATCTATCTCGGCGCCGGCAACGTGCACTCCTACCTGCGCGGCACCGGCGTCGAGATCATGGCCAACAGCAACAACGTGTTGCGCTGCGGTCTCACGTCGAAGCACATCGACGTCCCCGAACTGGTACGGATCACCGACTTCACGCCGCTGGTCGGCCCGCGCATGCCGGCGGTCGACGGCACCTTCGACGTCGCGGTCCGCGACTTCCGCCTCACCCGCCTCGAGATCGACGACGTGCTCACCGTCGATGACCCCGGGCCCTGCATCATCCTGTGTGCCAGCGGCGAGGCCGCCGTCGGCGACGTGCCGGTGCCGGCCGGCAGAGCCGTGTTCGTCCCCGCCGCGGACCCGCCGATACGGCTGGCGGCTACTCGGCCCGCACTCGTATTCGTCGCGGGTACGCGGGCGTGAATGACGCGCTAGCCGGCCGCCGGGTTGGTGATCTTCGACGCGAACAGGACGGCGCCGGTCTGCGTGTCGCGGACGAGGAACAGGAACGGGTGGTCGAGCCGGACATCCGGACCGGCCACTGCGCTCGTCGGCCGGAGGCTGACGCCGGTCGCGGCCGCCGCGGTAGTGCCCTTCTCCCCGACGCCGAGGTAGACGCGCTGCACAATCTGGTCGACCTTCGTCCGGGTGTCGCTGAGCTTCGACAGGTCGGCTGAATCCGTGAAGACTTGCGTCATCCCGAGCACCCGCAGGGTCGATTCGAGCGGCGAGGTGGACGTGGTGGTAAACCTCGGCAACGAGACCGGCGCGGAACCCGTCGACATGCCCGCAGTGAGCTGGCGCAGCCCGTCGGGGCTGAGCCCGGCGACGAAGTCGTTCAGTGGCCCGTGTTTCGGCATCACCGCCAGAGCGACGAACCGTCCGCCGCGGTAGGGCAGTTGGACCGCCTCGTAGTCGCCGGTGATCTTTGTCTGCAGCCCGGCTCGACCGGACATGAACTTCGTGGTGACCTGGGCGCCGTCGCCGGTCGTGAAGCCCCCTGGCTCGGTTCGGTCCGGATCGAACGGTGTCATCCACGCCGCGTGGAAGTAGATCGCGTTGGCCAACACCAGCAGCGTGTCGCGGGGCAGCTCGTCGAACAGCTTCGTGATCTTGCCGCGCGTCTGCTGCGCCGTCCAGGTGTCGATGGCTTCGGCGCCCGCTGGCGTCCGGAAGTCGACCTGCCACAGGCCGGTCTTGTAGTAGGTGGCGAGGTCGGCCAGGAACTGGGTCCTGACCTTGAAGCCGCGTTGCGTCCAGATGCTGTTCGCCGAATCTAGGCTGATCGCGTCCTTGGCGGCGGATTGGCGGAGTTCGGTCATCAGCTCGCTCAACCCGGCGTTCTGCGTCGCGATCGGGAGATCGCCGGCCTGTAACGCGGTCGCGATCTGCTTCTCGGTGGTGCCGGCGGCTCCGTTGCGCAGCATCCCGAGGGCGAGGTACAGGCTCAGCGGCGACAGCGAGGCGTTGCCCTTGGCGCCGACCTTGTCGAGCAGTCGCAGGGTGAGCGCTTGCTCTGCGTGTACGACGCCGGCCGTCGCACCGGCGTCGCGTTTCGCCGCGGGCGCGTGATCGGCTTCGAGTTGGACAGCGCCGCCGAGACGTGCCTGGACGCGCACTCCGGGCGGCTGGGGGGTCGCGGGCGAGGTGCGGTGGATCGAACCGCTGCCGCAGGCCGCTGTCAGCGCGCTGGCAGCGGCGATGAGCACCGCGCCGGCGCCGACGCGCCGCTGTCTGCGAACCGTCCGCCGCACGCCGCGGGGCAGCACGGACCTGGCTTCGTCGTTCATGTCCGCACCCCGTTTCGACGTCGGCACCGATGACCTCCACTGTGCTCCGGGCGCAACGGCGCCGCACTGATCCAGACGCGTCAGCCTGGGCCGCGAGTTCCACCATCCTGTCCTTTCGGAAAACCTGACACGGTCGTGGTAAGTTCGTGCGCGATGCAGTCCATGACGCGATCGGGTCGCGAGTTCCCCTCGTTGACCATCAAGCAGGCGGCGGACGCGACCGGGTGGTCGCAACGCATGCTGCGCTATCTCGAGCAGGCCGGTCTCGTCGCCGCCTTGCGCACGCCGGGGGGTCATCGCCATTACGGGCCGCGTCAGATCGAACGCCTGCAACGGCTGCGGGAACTGATCGACCAGCACGAGCTCGGCATCACCGAGATCGTCTTCGAGCTGCGGATGCGCACCGATCCGCAACTCGCCCGCGCCGTCGACGAGTGGTTCGGTCCGATCCACCGCTCCGCCGCACCACTGCAGGCAGGCATCTACCGCCGCCTTGCAACGCCCGACAAGTCCAGTCCCACCTCACCACATGGAGAGCACGTGTCTGTCACCCTCACCGCCGATTCGGCCGGCAGCGTCAAGGACTTCAAGGTCGCCGACCTCAGCCTGGCCACCTTCGGCCGCAAGGAGATCGAGCTCGCGGAGCACGAGATGCCCGGTCTGATGTCGCTGCGCCGCGAGTTCGGTGGCGCCCAACCGCTGAAGGGCAAAAAGGTCGCCGGGTCGCTGCACATGACCGTGCAGACCGCCGTCCTGATCGAGACGCTCACCGCGCTCGGCGCCGACGTGCGCTGGGTCAGCTGCAACATCTTCTCCACCCAGGACCATGCGGCCGCCGCGATCGTCGTCGGCCGCGGCGGCACGCCGGACGATCCGCAGGGCGTGCCCGTGTTCGCGTGGAAGGGCGAGACGCTTGAGGAGTATTGGTGGTGCACCGAGCAGATGCTCACCTGGCCCGACGGCTCCGGGCCGGACTCGATCGTCGACGACGGCGGTGACGCCACGCTGCTGATCCACATGGGCACGGAGTACGAGACCGGCGGCGTCGTCCCGCAGGCCGAGGACACCGACTCGGAGGAGTACCAGGTCATCCTGAACCTGCTGCGCCGCTCGATCGTCGATCACCCCGGGCGCTACACCCGCATGGGTGCCGCGATCATCGGCGTCACCGAAGAGACCACCACCGGCGTGCACCGCCTCTACGAGTTCGAGCGGGCCGGCACGCTGCTATTCCCGGCGATCAACGTCAACGACTCCGTCACCAAGAGCAAGTTCGACAACAAGTACGGCTGCCGCCACTCGCTGATCGACGGCATCAACCGCGGCACCGACGTCATGATCGCCGGCAAGCTCGCCCTCATCTGCGGCTACGGCGACGTCGGCAAGGGCTGCGTCGAGTCGCTGCGCGGCCAGGGCGCGCGCGTCGTCGTCACCGAGGTGGACCCGATCTGCGCCCTGCAGGCCGCGATGGACGGTCTCGAGGTCGTCACACTCGACGATGTCGTCGGCAGGGCCGACATCTTCGTCACCACCACCGGCAACAAGGACATCATCATGGCCGACCACATGGCCGCGATGAAGCACCAGGCGATCGTGGGCAACATCGGGCACTTCGACAACGAGATCGACATGGCCGGCCTGGCGAAGACCCCGGGTATCAAGAAGGTCGAGGTCAAACCGCAGGTACACGAGTGGACCTTCTCCGACGGCAAGAAGATCATCGTGCTGTCCGAGGGACGGTTGCTGAACCTGGGCAACGCCACCGGCCACCCGTCGTTCGTGATGAGCGCGTCGTTCTCGAACCAGACGATCGCCCAGATCGAGATCCACAAGAACCCCGAGGGTTACCTCGTGGATGGCAAACCAACCGTCACCACGCTGCCGAAGCACCTCGACGAGAAGGTCGCCCGGCTGCACCTGGACGCCGTCGGCGCCAAGCTGACCACGCTGACCAAGGAACAGGCCGAGTACATCGGCGTGGACGTCGCGGGGCCCTACAAGCCGGAGCACTACCGCTACTGACTGGCGATCTGTTGGCTGACGGGTGACGGGTGACGGCACGCTCTACGGCTGCTCGGCGGATCAGGGCGGCCAGCCGGCATGCCGTCGGGCCGCTCATGTCCGGCGTGTCGGGCCTCAGCCACGTAATCGTCGGTGACGAAATGGGCGGGCACGTCGACCGGCGGCGTTGGTAGCGTCGCGTACAGGCACTGTTTGAACGACCGCACGGAGGAGGCGTCGTGAGTGTTGCGTTCCTGCTGACGTCCTTGATCATCGTCGCTACGCCCGGAACCGGGGCGCTGTACACCATCGCTGCCGGGCTGTCGCGTGGTGCTCGGTCCAGCCTGGTCGCCGCGTTCGGATGCACCCTGGGAATCGTGCCCCACCTGGCCGCGGCGATCACCGGCACGGCAGCCTTGCTCCGAGCGAGCGGACTGGCCTTCGAGACGGTCAAGTTCCTCGGCGTCGCCTACCTGCTCTATCTGGCGTGGTCGACGTGGCGGGACAAGAGCGTGCTGAGTGTCGAGGCCGACCCGTCACCGAAGTCGGCGGCAAAGGTGATCGGGTCCGCGATCCTGGTCAACGTGTTGAACCCCAAGCTGACCATCTTCTTCTTCGCGTTCTTGCCACAGTTCGTCCCGAGCCAGAGCCCGCACGCGCTCGTTCGGTTGCTCGGTCTGAGCGCCGTCTTCATGCTGATGACCTTCCTGGTCTTCGGGCTGTACGGCGTGTTCGCCGCGTCGGTCCGGACACATCTCGTCGCTCGTCCCCGGATTGTCGAACGTCTACGCCGTGTATTCGCCGTGTCGTTCGTCGCGCTCGGCGCCAAGCTGGCCACCACCGCCCGCGCGTAAGGGACTGGATGGCGGGCGGACTTGAGGAGCCCCGCTCCCTTGACTGATCGTCAGCCGATGACGAACAGGTGCTTGAGCGGGTCGATCGCGAAGTAGATCGCGAACAGGGCGGCGAGCGCCCACATGAGCGGGCTCACCGTCCGGGCGCGCCCGGTCGCCGCACGCAGCACGACCCAGGAGATGAAGCCTGCGCCGACGCCGTTGGTGATGGAGTACGTGAACGGCATGAGCACCATGGTGAGGAAGGCCGGGACGGCGTCGGCGAAGTCACCGAAGTCGATGAACCGGATCTGACCCATCATCAGCACGCCGACCACGACGAGTGCGGGGGCAGCCGCCTCGGACGGCACGAACTGCGCAAGTGGCGACAGGAAGATGGTCACGATGAACAGCAACGACGTAGTGATGCTGGCCAGGCCGGTCCGGGCGCCGTCCCCGATGCCCGACGCGGACTCCACGTAGGTCGTGGCCGACGAAGCGCTGGCCACGCCGCCGGCCACCGCGGCTACACCGTCGATGAGCAGGATCTCCTTGATCCGCGGCACGTCGCCCTTGTCGTCGAGCAGGTTCGCTTCGCTGGCCAGCCCGATCGTCGTGCCCATGACGTCGAAGAAGTCAGAGAGCACCAGGGAGAAGACGATCACGATGCCGGCGATGATGCCGGTGGCGGAGAACCCGGCGCCGAGGGAGAAATTGCCGAACAAGCTGAAGTCCGGTGCGCCGAAGTGCTTGCCGGCGAAGGACGGGACGTTGAGGGCCCAACCCTCGGTGTTCACCGCCGTGCCGGTCTTATCGGTGGACTGCACACCGAGGTGCAGGGTGGACTCCAGGATCACGGCGAGTACGGTCGCGACGGCGATGCCGATCAGCAGGCCGCCCTTGACCCGGCGCGCGACGAGCACAGCGCAGAGCAGGAGCCCGACGACGAATACGAGCGTCGGCCAGCCGTTCAGGTGGCCGTTGACGCCGATGTCGACGGGCGTGCCCCCGCCGCGTCGGACGAAGCCGGCATCGACGAGGCCGATCAGCGCGATGAACAAGCCGATGCCGACCGCGATCGCCGCCTTGAGTTCGCGCGGAATCGCGCGAAAGACGGCCACCCGGAAACCGGTCAGCACCAGGGCGACGATGACGAGTCCCTCGATCACGACCATGCCCATCGCGGCCGGCCAGGACATCTGGCTGGCCACCTGGAAGGCGACGAAGGCATTCAGCCCGAGGCCGGTCGCGAGCGCGAACGGCGCGCGCCCGACGATCCCCATCGCGAGCGTCATCGCGGCCGCGATCAACGCCGTCATCGCCGCGATCGCCGAGATCGCCGGCGCGGCATGGCCGCCGAGCAGCTTGCCGTTCACGTCCGGGACGGTGCCGATGATCAATGGATTCAGCACGACGATGTAGACCATCGTCACGAAGGTCACGAGACCGCCGCGTACCTCGGTCGCGACGGTCGAGCCACGTTCGGTGATCGAGAAGAACCGGTCCAGACCGTCTGCCTTCGACACATTGATCGCCATGGCAGACACTGTCCCGCACTCGGCCGACGCCGACCAGGGGGTCGAAGCAGAATGCATCGGCGGGTTTGGCCGTGCCAGGCGCACAGTGCAGGCAGTACACGTCCGAAGTTGTCCTACGGGCGTAGGA
>JBPCOE010000099.1:0-6045 GCA_051000605.1 Jatrophihabitans sp. | reverse complement strand
CCCACCCCGACCGCGACGCCCAGTTTCGCCAGATCAGCCAGACCGTCCAAGCGGCGCTCGAGGCGGGCGAGCCGGCGATCTCGGTCGACGCCAAGAAGCGCGAGCTGGTCGGAGACTTCAAGGCTGTTGGCCGCGAGCTCGCGCCCAAGGGCCGCCCGGTCGAGGTGCGCACACACGACTTCAAGGACAAGCAGCTCGGCCACGCGATCCCCTACGCGATCCTCGACCTCACCCGCGACGAGGGCTGGGTCTCAGTGGGGATCGACAGCAACACCGCCCAGTGGCAGACCTGGATCGTGAAGGATCGAGGCGGCCGCGAACTTGTTCTCGTTCATCTCGCAGAACTGGCGCGGGCCACCGACACCACCCAGCCACCACGTTGAAGACCTACAGGCCCTTAGTGATCCCGTCCTGGAGCGAACGCTTGAGCGATGCTCTATCGGCTACATGCGCGAACGTTGGTTCAAGTTCGATCCGAGACTGCGGACTACAATTCCCGACGCGCCGTCGTTCATCCGGCGTGGCACCAGCGGTGGCTGGCGAAGCGAGCTGCCGTTGGCGACACAAGTGCGCATCGAGAAAGACTTACTCGAGACTGCATCGCAGATGGGTGATCCAGCACTCGCCGCGGCCTTCGCACCCATTGTCGTCCCGTGATCGAGCCTCGTAGACATATTGTCCGGGGCGGCGTCGTCGACACGAGCGGCGGAGAGGAACAAAGCGGCCGGACGATGTGACCAGCTTTTGGATGCCTTGTGGTAGCTGCTCGTGATCGCCCGGTCGAAGAGGCTCCACGCGCTCTTGAACGCGAACGCGAGAAGCGGCTCGTGATTGCGCTGATCGGCGAGCTGAGCCGAGAACACTGACGCAGGCTTACGCATTGTGGCTGCCGCCGATCGCGTCGCCCGGTCGCGATCGTCGAGGGCACACCGATCTGTGCTGCCTGCGCCGGCACGCCGACCAGGCAGCGATGCCGCGACTGCGGCAGCGATGGGCGCAACTGGAGCGACGGGCGCTGTCCCGGCTGCGCGCTCGAGGCTGTCCTGCAGCGACTGCGCGCCGAGGGCGACCCTGAGGCAGTCGGCCGGCTCGAGCCCGTCCTCGCGCAGTTCCGCGGGCACCCCGAGCCCAAGACGGCGCTCTCCTGGCTCGTGCAAAGCCCCGCTGCGCCGACGCTGCGTGGACTGCTGCGCGGCGAGATCGGCATCTCGCACGAAGCGCTCGACGAGCACGACGTCGGCCAGGCGAGCGCGTACCTGCGCTCATGGCTGGTCGCAGGGGGCGTCCTGGCCGCCCGCGACGAGCGCCTCGCGCGCTTCGAGCGCTGGGCCCGCGCGACACTCGACAGTGTCGGCGAGCACCCCGACCACGCCCACCTGAGCGCCTACGCGCGCTGGCAGCTGCGGCCCGAGCTCGAGCGCAGACTGGGCGGCAGCAAAGCGAGACCGAGCAGCCACCGCTGGATCTACACCAAGCTCCGCACCGCGGTCAGGCTCACCGCCTGGCTGCACGAGCACGGCCACACCCTTTGAGCAGCTGCGACAGCCGCTCGTCGACGACTGGATCGCCGGCGCGCCCTCCCGAGCGCTACCCACGCGCGCCTTCCTCGACTGGGCCCACCACGCAAGCCTCGTTCCCGCACTGGAGGTTCGTAGGTCGGCGCCGCGCGCCAGCTGCATTCCCGTCGATCACGCGACCCGACTGCGGCAGGCCCAAGCGCTGCTCGACGACGACGCGATCGAACTCTCCGCCCGCGTCGCCGGCTGCCTCGTCCTGCTCTACGGCCAACGCGTCACGCGCATCGTCAGCCTGCGCCGCAAAGACATCGCACAAGACGGCGCGCAGGTCCTGCTCACGCTCGGCGAGCAGGCAATCGAGGTCCCCGAGCCGCTCGCCTCGCTGCTGTGCGCCCTGCTCGAGCGCAGCCTGGGACCATGGCTGCTACCCGGCGCCAAGCCCGGCACCCACATCGGCCCCGAGCGGATCCGCCGCCGCCTGCGCCAACTCGACATCCGCCCCGAGAGCGCCCGCCCCGCGGCGCTCCTCGCGCTCGCCGCCAGCGTCCCCGCCCCGATCCTCGGCGAGCTACTCGGCTACTGCGACGACACCGCCAACCACTGGCGACGCGCCGCCGCCGGCGACTGGGCACGCTACGCCAGCCTCGCCGCCACACCCACGACCTGACCTGACGGACACGGCGTTCGGGATCTCCGCTTGCCCTACGGGCATCGCGGCGATCCCGAACGCCATACGACCCGGGACCACGCGCCACCCATTCCGAGAGTTGGAATACGCCCCTTCCGCCAGGGCACGAGCGTCGTGACCTTGCCGTTCGCGGGTAGCCCGCTGTCGATCGCGGTGCGTGCGTCGAGTGAGGAGCAGTAGCCGTCGCGGCCATCTAGCCTGCTCCTCGTCGTGTCCCGTCCTGTGGTGGGAGGGCCTCGATTGAGCAGGCGGCATGGAACCATTGTTGGAACCGCCTCGTCGGAATCGAAAGGGACAAACCGGCAACCTGAATCGTGCCGCATGCGGAGTTGTGGGGCCTGTCGGGCATGACGGGCAGCATGGGGAAACGGTGCGTCCACTCGACAAGCTGGGGGTCACTGGTTCGAGCCCAGTACCGCCCATACGATAAAGGCCCTGCAAAGTAGGGAGTTTATCGTTGGAGGTTGGGGAAGCGTTTTCGTCAGCGACGCACAATAGGCGCACAAACGCTCGGCGGGTTCCCTTTTTGGGGACTCCTCTGGCCCGACGAGGAGTACGGGCCGAGCGGTGCAGCTGATCTCTCTGATTGGAACGCTGCCTCTACGCCTCAGGAGGCGGGGCGAAGGCCAGTGCTGGCGCGAGTGCTGGAGAAGAAGTGCTTGATCGTCAGAATCCCCTAAACGAGCAGCTGCTGTAAGACTCGGCGGTAGGCGGATGGTACGAGAGCGCAATCAGATGATGCGGCGCACAGCTCGAGGCGAGGGCGGAGAGCGTGTGGCCCTTAGCGGCGGAGGCGTCTTGAGCGGCGTGCCTTCGCTCGACGGCCGAACCCGCGCGTCGGTTCTCAGCCCGCTGGGCGACGATGTCCGTAGCGCCGACGGCGCCATGGATTTCGGCGGAACGCCGTCGGTATGAGTCCCCTCCAGAACCTCCTGGCAGAGGCGTTCGGCAAGCCCGCGGCGATCCCATCCGAGTCGGCGCTCTCCGCAACCGTGACCGCGACCGCCTACTGGACGTTCTCCGCGCATCTCGAGGTGGTGCTCGCCGAGGCGAAGCAGCTTCCGGCGGAAGGTCAGGCGATCGCTGCCTGGAAGAAGCGCCTGGCTCGCCGGCCGATCCCGCTCGTGCTGATCGTGAAGGTCGGGGACGAGGCCATCGTCGTCGGTCCGAGCGGCGACCCGCCGCCCGCCGTTCGTCTCGATCCGAGGCTGATCATCGATGACCTGGCGCGTGCTCGCGAGCTCGATCCGCTCGACGTCAGGACGCGGCTCCCGGCTGTCTGGCAGCGCGTGCGCGGAGCGGGAGGCATGGCGGGGTTGCGGAACGTCGGCCTGTTCTCGACGCACTACCTTCGGTCGCGGACGCCGCGCCTCCCCGAGTGGGCCGCGCTCGAGGAGCAGGGAGGAGCAGCTCGTGGAATGCGCGGACTCGACTCGCGGCTGAAGGCGCTCGGATTCGAGTCGGAGGAGCGTGGCGCCGGCGTCTTTGTCTTGCGCGCCGCAGGGAGGCCGGCGGCGGCGGTTCTGTCCTATCCGCCGAACCAGGACTTCGACCGGGCTGCTGCTGGAGGCGAGCTGCCGGTCGCGGGACTGCTGCGCGAGATGGAGACGGCGGGCACGCGCTGGGGGATACTCGTCAGCGGCGACCTGTGGCGGCTCTACTCGGCCGAGCATCCGGCGCGCGCGACGACCTTCGCCGAGGTCGACCTCACGAAGCTCGGAGACCCCGGGTACTTCGCCGCTCTCTTCTCGGCTACGGCGCTTGCCCCGGAGGGGCTCGCCGAGGCGATCGAGCGCGGCTCACGGGACTTCGCCGTCGGTCTCGGCGGCCGTTTGCGCGGGCGGGTCTACGAGCGGGTCGTGCCGTCGATCGTCGGCGCGCTCTCGGACGAGCTCGAGCGGCTCGACATGATGCCCGAGTCGCGCGAGCAGCTCGAGGGGGTCTACGAGGCGACGCTCGTCCTGCTCTACCGGCTGCTCTTCGTGCTCTACGCCGAGTCACGAGAGTACCTGCCCGTCGAGGTCTCCGAGGGCTACCGGTCGCACTCGCTGCGCCGGCGAGTCGACGCGATCGTCGCGACCGTCGAGTCGGAGCGCGAGTTCGACGATGCGGCCACAGACATCTGGAGCGATCTCCAGGAGACCTTCGCGGCGATCGCCCGCGGCCAGCGCGAGTGGGGTGTGCCGGCCTACAACGGCGGGCTCTTCCACGACGATCCGCAGACGGCCGCCGGGCAGATCCTCCAGCGCGTGCGGCCGACGAACGCGGGCATCGGCCGCGCGCTGTACGAGCTCGCTGTCGATAGCGACGACGACGACACGGGCCGCATCGACTACTCCGACCTCGACATCCGCCACCTCGGCGACATGTACGAGGGGCTGCTGTCGTTCGAGGCGGATCGCGCGCGCGAGGACCTGAGCTACGACGCGCGTAGCGATGCCTACGTGCCCGCGCAGGCAGACGATTCGGTCTCCGTCCCGAGCGGCGCGGTCTACCTTCGCGGCCGCAGCGGTGGGCGCAAGGCGTCGGGGAGCTACTACACGCCGCAGATCGTCGTCCGCCATGTGATCGAGGAGGCGCTCGTGCCCGTCCACGAGGAGCACCTCGAGCAGGTCAGGCGTCTGGCTGAGAGGGACGAGGAGAAGGCTGCGCGCTTGCTGTGGGACTTCCGCGTCTGCGATCCGGCGATGGGGAGCGGGCACTTCCTCGTCGACGCGCTCGACGTGCTGACCGACCGGATCGCGGCCTTCCTCGCGGAGCGCCCGCTCGCCCCGGTGCGCGCGGTGCTGAACCAGCTCCGCGAGACCGTGCAGGCGCAGGCGCGCGATCTGCCGGCGGGCGTGCTCGACCAGATCCGCGACGTCGACCTGCTCAAGCGGGTCGTGCTGAAGCGCTGCATCTACGGCGTCGACCTGAACCCGATGGCCGTCGAGCTCGCGAAGCTCGCGCTCTGGCTCGACGCGTTCGTGCCGGGGCTGCCGCTCTCCTACCTCGATCACAACCTGCGTCGCGGCAACAGCCTCGTCGGCGTCGTCGGCGACGAGGTGCTCGCGGCGCTGCGGCCGGCCGAGGCGACGCTCGAGGCCGACTGGATCGCCGAGCGCCTCTCGGAGGCCGTCGACCGCGCCCGCGCGGCGGTCGAGCGGGTCGAGCTCCGACTTGAGGACGTCGACGCGGCGCGCGAGGCGGAGCTCGAGCGGCGGGCGGCGACGAGCCTGCTGACCCAGATCTACGACCGCTGGACGGCGGAGCCCTTCGGGCTCCCGGGCGCGCGTGGCCGGATCGCGCAGATGGACACGCTCGAGGCCGAGGCCGACGCGCGCGACTCGGAGGAGATCGCGCAGGAGCAGGCGTTCTTCCACTGGCCGCTCGAGCTGCCGGAGGTGTTCCACCGCGACCGGCCGGGGTTCGACGTCGTGCTCGCAAACCCGCCCTGGGACAAGCTCAAGGTCGAGAAGCACGACTTCTTCCAGATGCTGATTCCGGGGCTGAAGTTCGTCAGCTCGGCGCAGGAGCGCGACGCCTTGATCGCAGCGCTGCCGCAGGAGGCGAACGCCCGCTACGAGGCAGAGCTCAGCCGCGTCTCCGGTCTCAAGCCCTACTTCGCGGCCGCCGGGGGCAACTATCGCCTGCACGGTGGTGGCGACCCCGATCTCTTCAAGGCGTTCGCGGAGCGGTTCATGCACCTCGTTCGGTCACGCGGCGGCCTCGGCTGTGTTCTGCCTCGGCACCTGCTCGGAGGCGCCGGATCCGGGCCGCTCAGGCGCGAGTTTTTCACCGGCTGGACGGTCGAGTCAGCCGATGTCCTCTGGAATCGTCGGGTTTGGGCCTTTCCAAGCG
>JBPCOE010000089.1:0-21318 GCA_051000605.1 Jatrophihabitans sp. | reverse complement strand
GAGTGAGGGCGTGAGCGACGCTTGCGGAGCGAACCAGCGGTATGCGCCTTCGGCGGCCCGACCGGAGTGAGGGCGTGAGCGACGCTTGCGGAGCGAACCGAGGGCATGGCGCCTTCGGCGGTCCGAGCGGAGCGAGGACGTGAGGTTCTTCCGCCCCACGCTGCGCGTTCGCATGGCGCTGTTGTACGGCGGGCTGATTTTCCTGGTCGGTGCGTCGCTCCTGTTCACCTGCATCATCCTGATCAATAACGCTATCGCCGGCCTGCCGGTCTACAGCGGCGACAAGCCGGTGTACGTCCGTGACGCGCACGGCGCGTACCACCCGTTCAACATCAATGCGGAAGCCAGCAAGGCGCAGGACAACGCGATCAGTTACCTGCTGCACTCCGGGCTGCTCTACTTCGGCATCATCGTCGTCATCGGTACGACGGGCGGCTATCTGCTGGCCAAGCAGGCCCTGCGGCCGATCGCGAAGCTGACTCAGACAGCCCGGGCGTTGTCGACCGAGACCTTGGACCAACGCATCAATCTCGGTGGTCCGGACGACGAACTGCGCGAACTCGCCGACACCTTCGACGCGATGCTCGGGCGCCTGGACGCCGCATTCGACAGCCAGCGACTGTTCGTCGCCAACGCCAGTCACGAGCTGCGCACCCCGCTGTCGGTGATCCGCACCGAGCTCGAGGTCACGCTCGGCGACCCCGATGCCGACCCGGCCGAACTGCGGCGCATGGGCGGCGTTGTGGCCAGCGCGACCGAGCGTGCCCAGAGACTGGTCACGTCGTTGTTGAGCCTGGCCCGGCTGCAGGCCGTCTCCGGTGGCGAACTCGAGACCGCTGAGCCGGTGGACCTCGCCCGGCTCGTCCCCGGTGCCGTCAACGCCGTGGCTGCGGAGGCGGACGAGAAGGGTATCCGGATCGAGACCGAGGTCGAGGCCGCCACCACCAACGGCGATCCGCGGCTGCTCGAGCGGCTGATCGGCAACCTCGTCGAGAACGCGATCCGGCACAACGTCCCGAACGGCTGGTTGCGCATCACCACCGGCCAGACGGCCGACAAGGTGTGGCTGCACGTCGCGAACGGGGGCACCGTCATCCCCGGCGGGGACGTCGACCGTCTCTTTGAACCGTTCCGGCGGGGCGGTCGGGTCCGGACGGCAACCCGGGGTGCCGGGCTGGGCCTGGCCATCGTGGCGCTGATCGTCGAGGCCCACCGGGGCCGGCTCCAGGCGGCAGCGCCGCCGTTCGGCGGTCTCGCCATCCGCGTCGAGTTACCGCGTGAGTGCACCGCACCGGTGGCGGAGCGCGCGCGGGCCGACGCAGACGCGCTCGCCTGAGGCTGCGGATACGGGAGCAGTACACCCAGAGGACAAGCTCTGGCGCTACTGCGCGCCCGACAGTGCCGCGGCCAGCGGGTCGGCCGTGAGTCCGATCTGCCACGGACGTGCGCCGAGTTCGGCCAGTCGCGTCCGGACGGCGTCGGCATCAGCCGTTGCGGGTGGGTCCCAGCACAGTCGGCGGACGACGTCCGAGGCGAGGAGGTTCTGCGCGAGCACCTGCTGCGCCGCGGCGACCGTACCGACGGCCTCGCGAGCGGCGACGAGCCGGGCCGCGGCGACCGGATCGCGGTCACGCCATCGCGAGGCGGCCGGCATTCCGTCGCCGGTGGCGGCGGTGGCCGGTGGGAGGTCTTGTTCATCGAGGTGCCGGGCTGCGTCGAGCGCGCCGAACCAGCGGTCGAGCTGACGCCGCTGGCGCGGACCGCCGAAGACCGGCCGGCCCGCGAGATCGCGCGCCCTGGCGGGGTTGGTGCGTGCGGCGTCGACGATGGCAGTGTCGGGAAGCACGCGGCCGGGCGCGATGTCGCGCTCGGCGGCGTACTCGTCGCGCGCGAACCACAACGCCCGGACGGCCGCCAGCTGGTGTCGCGAGCGCAGCTTGTGGATTCCGGACGTGCGTCGCCACGGATCGACCCGCGGAGGATTGGGCGGCGCGAGGCGGACAGCCTCGAACTCCTGCTCGGCCCACTCGGTCTTGCCTGCGTCGGCCAGCTGCTCGGCCAGGTTGTCCCGTAGGGGGGCGAGCAGTTCGACGTCGAGCGCCGCGTACACCAGCCAGTCGTAGGGCAGTGGACGCGTGGACCAGTCGGCGGCCGAGTGGCCCTTCACCAGGCCGATCCCCAGATGTTTCTCGACCATGGTGCCGAGTGCGACCCGCTCATCTCCCAGCAGCCGGCCGGCGAGCTCGGTGTCGAACAGTGTGGACGGGCGCATACCGATCTCGGCGAGGCACGGCAGGTCCTGCCCGGCGGCGTGCAGGATCCATTCGGTGCCGACGAGCGCGTCGCCGACGACGGCGAGATCGGGCAAGGTGATGGGATCGATCATCGCGGTGCCGACGCCCGCGCGTCGTAGTTGGACGAGATACGCCCGCTGGCTGTAGCGGTAACCCGACGCGCGTTCGGCGTCCAGCGCCACCGGACCACGCCCGGCACGCAGGTCGGCCACGAACTGGTCCAACCGGTGCCGGTCGGTCAGCGGCTCGGGGACACCGTCCCGCGGCTCGCGCAGAACCGGAACGATCGTTGCCTCGGGCGCTGGCACAGCGGCTGCAGCACCGGAGGCATCGGCCGCGGTGGCTTGCGGATCGTCGGCCACGTCAGCTCGACGACAGGACGGTCACACCCTCGGGTGGCAGGCCGGCGGCGGTGCAGAGCAGGTCGACGAAGGCCAGCAGGTGGGGCGAGAGATCGGCGTCATCGGCGGTCCAGGATGCCCGCAGCTCCAGGGACAGCGCGGTGTCCGGCCCCGCGACGTCGCCGAAGCGGGTGGATGTCGTCTGGGTGACGGTGCCGCCCGCCGCGCGGTACGCCGCGTGGCGGTCCTCGAGTGCGCCGGTGAGCCAACTCCACCCGACGGTCGGCAGCATCGGGTCGACGATCATCGCTTCGTCGAGCTCCGCCGAGGCGTAGGCGACGAGCCTGAGCACGCCGTCCCAGGCGTCGTGGCCGTCGGGGTCGTGCAGCAGGACGAGCCGCCCGGAGGCGAGATCGAGACCGGCGGGCGTCATGATCTCGGCGCTCAGGGCGTAGCTGTACGGGGCGAGGCGCTGCGGCGGCCGCAGGGCCTCGACGTGTGCTTCGGGTCGCACGGTCGTGGCGACGAGGCTCGCGACCGCCGAGCGGAAGAGCTCGGGCTTTATCTCGGACGAGGTGTCGACGTGCTCGGTGGCGTCCGAACCAGACATCGCCACCTGCCCGTCTGCGGGCTTCATGCCGCGCGACGGACGCGGGCGACCGGCCGGATGAGCTGGACCAGCGCGACGTCGAGTAGCAGGGCGGTCCCGCAGTCGACGCACGCGCGGTCGGGGCAGTGCTCGCCGTGGCCGTCCAAGCAGGGGGGAGCCTCGGCGAGGCGTTCGCGCTCACACGACGGGCAGTACAGAACGGTGAGTTCGGAGGTCATTGTGGCGCTCCTCTCCGGTGGCGGTCGATTAGCGGTCGGGCTCGGCCCGACGCTGGAACCCAACGTCGCATGCTGGCTGGCCGCTGGCCCGCAGGCGCGCCGAGGCAGCGTGCGACGATGGGCCGTGATGCCGTCCCACCAAACCGCCGGATCCCTGCTCGCGCGGGCCGCCACCGGACGTCCCGGCCCGCACCCACCCGTGTGGTTCATGCGCCAGGCGGGCCGCTCACTGCCCGAGTACCGGGTGCTGCGAGCGGCCACGTCGATGCTCGAGGCCTGCCGGACACCCGAGCTGATCACCGAGATCACGCTGCAGCCCGTACGCCGGCACGGCGTCGACGCCGCGATCTTCTTCTCTGACATCGTCGTCCCGCTCGCCGCGATCGGGTTCGGCATCGACATCGTTCCCGGCGTCGGACCGGTCGTGGAGAAACCCGTCCGCGACCGGTCGGACCTCGACCGGCTGCGTACGCTCGAGCCGGTCGACGTCCCGTACATAACCGAGGCCGTGCGGTCCCTGGTCGCCGCGCTCGGCGGCACCCCGTTGATCGGTTTCGCCGGCGCTCCGTTCACACTCGCCAGCTACCTCATCGAGGGCGGCCCGTCCAAGGACCACGCGCTCACGAAGTCCCTGATGCACGGCGACCCGGAGCTGTGGCACGGATTGCTGGGGCGCCTCGCCGTCATTGCGCGCGAATTCCTCCGGGTGCAGATCGACGCGGGTGCGGCGGCGATCCAGCTGTTCGACTCGTGGGCGGGCACGCTCTCGCTCGCCGACTACGAGCAGTTCGTCCAGCCGCACAGTCGCGCCGTGCTCGAACCGCTTGCAGCGACGGTCCCGCGGATCCACTTCGGGGTCGGGACGGGCGAGTTGCTCGTCGCGATGCGGGCCGCCGGCGCAGACGTCGTCGGCGTCGACTGGCGGGTGCCGCTGGACACCGCCGCCACCCGCCTGCGGGCCGATGCCACCGGGTGTCCGGTAGTCGTGCAAGGCAATCTCGACCCCGCACTGCTGACGGCCGACTGGCCCATCGTCGAACGTGCGGTACGTCGCGTCGTCGAGCAGGGCCGCAGCGCGGACGGGCACATCTTCAATCTCGGGCACGGCGTGCCGCCGGCCACCGATCCGGACGTGCTGACCCGCGTCGTCGAACTCGTGCACTCGATCGGGTGAGGCGACTGGCCGTCGTCGGCGGGGGCATCGCGGGCCTCGCTGCCGCGTGGTTCGCCGCGGAGCGGGGCTTCGACGTCGTCGTGCTGGAGGCCTCGGCCCGCGTCGGCGGGAAGCTGCGCGTCACCGAGGTCGGTGGTGTTCCCGTGGACGTCGGGGCCGAGGCGTTGCTGGCCGTCCGTCCTGAGGGCGTCGGCCTGCTGGACGCGGCGGGGCTGGCCGACGACCGGATCGCACCTCTGACCACCTCCGCGCACATCCGGGCCGGCGGTCAGCTGTTTGCATTGCCGACGCGGACGATGCTGGGTATCCCGGGCGACCCCGTGGCGGCCCGCGCATCGGGGGTGCTGAGCGAGCAGGCGCTGGCGGCGATCACCGGTGAGCCGTCGTTGCCGCCGCTCGCACCGGTCGTCGACGACATCGCCGTGGGTTCGCTCGTGCGCGCACGACTGGGGGACGAAGTGGCCGATCGGCTCGTCGAGCCGCTGCTGGGCGGGGTCTACGCCGGGCGCGCCGACCAGCTCTCGCTGCGCGCCACGATGCCCGCACTGGCGCGGCGGCTGGCAGGGGGTGGATCGCTCGTCGAGGCGGCTGCCGCCGTCGCTGGTTCGGGGACCCGTTCGCCCGACGCGGGGCCGGTGTTCGCGTCGCTGCGAGGCGGGCTCGGGCGGCTGCCTGGCGTGCTCGCGGCGTCCGGACGCTTCGAGGTGCGCACGTCGGTTACCGTGCGCTCGATCCGCCGAACCGAGATTGGGTTTGCCCTCGAGACCGGGGCGGAGCCGGTCGCCGAACTGGTCGACGCCGACGCCGTGATCGTGGCCGCGCCCGCGGCGAAGGCCGCCCGACTGTTGCGCGATCTCGCCGCTGGTGCCGCCGGTGAACTCGCGGCGATCGAGAGCGCGAGCCTGGCCACCGTGTCGTTCGCGTTCGATGACGTCACCCCACCCGAGGGGAGCGGATTACTCGTCGCGGCGGGGGAGCGGCTCGCCGTCAAGGCGCTCACCATGACGAGCCGCAAGTGGCCAGTCGAGTCCGGCAACCTGACCCTGCTTCGGGTGTCGGTCGGCCGCGTCGGCGAACCCCAGGCCCTCCAGTTCGACGACGCCGATCTCGTCCGCCTCGTCCGCGGCGAGCTGCGGACGCTGACCGGGATCGCCGCCGAACCGGTCGACGCGGTCGTCACCCGGTGGGGCGGCGGGCTGCCCCAGTACGCGGTCGGCCACGTCGAACGCATCGCTCGGGTGCGCGGCTCTATCGCGACCGTGCCCGGGCTGGCCGTCTGCGGCGCGGCGTACGACGGTGTCGGCGTCCCCGCCTGCATCGGCAGCGCCCGCGACGCGGTGGCCCGGATCATCGCGTCCCTGCCGCCGCGAGGACAATAGATCGAGCGAGCATCGCAGCGAGTGAGGCGCGGACCGAACCGTGATGACGGCTCGCGCGGAGAACAGGAGACCCAGCCATGGCGGACGGCAAGACTGCTCGTGAGTTGAACGACGTCATCCGCTACACCGCCTGGTCGGTGTTCAAGGCAGCGCGCCCGCTCGCGGACGTTGACCGTGCGCCGCTGGCCGACGAGGTCACCGTCCTGTTCGACGAGCTGGCGGCCAAGGACGTCGTCGTGCGTGGCACCTACGACGTGTCCGCCTTGCGCGCCGACGCCGACATTCTCATCTGGTGGCACGCCGAGACGGCCGAGGCGCTGCAGGAGGCGTACTCGCGGTTCCGCCGGACGCGCCTCGGCACGCACCTCGAGCCGATGTGGTCGAACATGGCGCTGCACCGGCCGGCCGAGTTCAACAAGAGCCATGTGCCGGCGTTCCTCGCCGACGAGCACGCCCGCGACTACGTCAGCGTCTACCCGTTCGTCCGGTCCTACGAGTGGTACCTGTTGCCCGACGCAGAACGGCGCCGGCTGCTCGCCGAGCACGGCCAACTCGCCCGCGAATACCCGGACGTCCGCGCCAACACCGTCGCGTCGTTCGCCCTCGGCGACTACGAGTGGATCCTCGCTTTCGAGGCCGACGAGCTGCACCGCATCGTTGACCTGATGCGGCACCTACGTGCGTCCGAGACCCGCCGGCACGTCCGCGCAGAGGTGCCGTTCTTCACCGGCCGCCGCCGTTCGGTCGCCGAGCTGGCCGACGCCCTGCCATAGACGTCACGGGGATGTGGTCTGCCCCGGACGGCTGGGCTGCGTGCTCGACGGCGTCGGTTTCGAGGCCGACGAACTTCGCGAGCGGCTGGTGCTGGCCCCTGTACTGCTGCGGGACGGTTGCCTCGAGCTGCTGGACGGTTTCGGCCGTGTCGACTGTGCACTGTTCGATCGAGTCGTGCTGGGCTGCGAGTGCGTCGACCGGGTGGGCGTGCTCGACTTGGTCGTCGGGGTGGTCGACGGTGACGTAGCCGGCCCGGGCGAATTGTTGCCCGACGAGGTCGCCAGCACGATCGCGATCCCGAGCGCGATGATCAACGCGGCCAGGGCGAGACCCACCCAGAGCCCGGTGCGCGACTTCCGCGGCGGCGAGGCAGCGGGCCGGGCGGACGCCGGCAAGGCAGGTGGTAGCGGAGGCCCGCCGCGTACGGCGGGCAGGACGGCGGTGCCCGCGGCTGCTCCGCCGCCGGGACGAAGCAGCTGCGTCGTTGCCTGCGACGGATTGCGCAACGCCTGGGCCACCTGCGCCGCCGTCGGCCGCGCCGCAGGGTCGCGGTTCGTCATGGCCGCGAGCAAGCCTGGCCACGGGACCGGCAGCTGCTGGGGGATCACCGGATCCCGGACCAGGCGGGCGACCGCAGCCTCGAGCGGGGTGTCACCGTCGAAGGCGCGCCGTCCCGTGAAGGCCTCGAGCAGCGTCAACCCCAACGCGTAGACGTCCGCCGCCGGCCCGACCCCGGAACCGCGGGCCTGCTCGGGTGCGAGGTAGGACGCCGTCCCCAACGTCGAGTCCACGCTCGTCAACCGCTCGCTGCCCAGGAGCCGGACGATCCCGAAGTCGGACAGCCGGGCGCGGACGAGGGCCATGTCGGACAGGCCACCGGAGCCGAGCAGGATGTTCGCCGGCTTCACGTCGCGATGGACCATGCCGGTGTCGTGGACGTAGGCGAGCGCGTCGGCCACCTGGCGTCCGATCGCTCTGATTTCCGGTTCGGGCATCGCCCCCTGCTCGATGCGATCAGCGAGCGTCGGCCCCTCGATGAGCTCCATCACCAGATAGGCCGGGGCGCCCGCAGTCTCGGTGTCGCCGATCGACCCGTCGTAGAGAGTGATCAGATGCGGGTGGTTGAGTCGGGCGTGAGCGAGAAGTTCCGCGCGCTGACGCTCGACGCCGGCCGCGGTGTGCGGGGTGCTAAGCGGAGTTCGGAAGACCTTGACCGCGACGTCGCGCTGCAGGAGTTCGTCCTGGGCGCGGAACACGTCGGCCATACCGCCCGAGCCGATCCTCGCGACGACGCGGTAGCGATCTGCGATACGCCAGCCCGGCGCGTCCCGGGTTGCCTCCGGGCCCTGCGCAGGCATTGCGGCGGTGTCGTCGGGGATCGGTTCGGGCGCGGATCGGCGGTGCGCGCCGGTGGGCTCGGCGTCGTCGGGAGTGTCCGGCATAGTGCCTGATTCATGCCCAGCGCAGGCAGTCGGTCAACCCGCGGCGCTGTCTGTGTCTGCGGGCTCGTCGTCGAACGTCAGCGAGATCGAGTTGATGCAGTAACGCAGATCGGTCGGCGTCCCGTAACCCTCGCCGGAGAACACATGCCCTAAGTGGCTGTGACAGTTCGCGCACAGCACTTCGGTCCGCACCGAGCCCCATGAACGGTCGGTGCGCTCGATGATGTTGTCGCCAGCCAGCGGAGTGAAGAAACTCGGCCAGCCACAGTGCGATTCGAACTTGTGCTCGCTGCGGAAGAGTTCCGTGCTGCAGGCCCGGCACCGGTAGCTGCCGACCCGCTTGTTGTCGGTGTACTCACCGGTGAACGGACGCTCGGTGCCGGCCTGACGGAGTACCCCATACTCCTCGGGCGACAGTTCTTCGCGCCATTGCTCGTCGGACTTCGTGACGGCTGCCGGTGGGAGTTCCTGAGTGCGTTTCATGTCTTCGACCGTACCGAGCCCTAGTCGTCCGCGGTGTTAACGGCCGGAGACGTCCTGTGGGTAAGCCGAGACGCGCCTTTCTGTCGTGAGTCAGCCCCGGACAGGCGACGCTGGGCCGGGACGGTGTCGCCCCATCGTCCAGGCGGTGCCACGGTGAGCCTCAGCCCAGCCCGATGACCCCGATGATGCCGTAGATGATGGTCAACGCGGTTCCGATGAGGATCAGCCACACGAAGACCTTGGCCACCGTGCGTCTGGGCCCGCTGAGGCGGGCCAGGCCATCGCCGAAGGCGGCGATGTTCTGCAACTCGCCGTCGGCGGTGTTCGGGTTGGCGGTGCGTCCCCACGCGCCGTCGACGTAGGGCGCAGGGCGCCGCGGACCGTCGCCGTCCTCGTCCTCCTGCGTCCACATACGCCTCAGGGTAAGCGCGGTCAAGGCGGACCGGCGCGGTTGTCGGCAGATCGCGCTAACGTCGCCGCCATGGCGTCGCCGAGCACCGAGGTACAGGTGGGCGATCATAGGGTGCGCATCAGCAATCCGGATCGGGTCTACTTTCCGGCCCGGGGCGAGACGAAGCTCGATCTCGTCAACTATTACCTGTCCGTCGGCGACGGCATCGTGCGGGCGTTACGAGAGCGTCCCTGCATGCTGCACCGCTACCCGAGCGGGGTCGACGGCGAGAAGATCTACCAGAAGCGGCTGCCCAAGGGCGCACCCGAGTGGGTGGAGACGGTCCAGGTCGCGTTCCCGTCCGGGCGTACGGCCGACGAGCTGTGCGTCACCCAGCTCGCCGACGTCGCGTGGGCGGTGCAGATGTCGACCGTCGAATTCCACCCGTGGCACTCTCGGCGCGCCGACACCGAGCGCCCCGACGAGCTGCGCATCGACCTCGATCCGCAGCCGGGCACCGACTTCGCCGACTGCAAGCGCGTGGCCGGCGTCGTCGACGAGGTGTTGACCGAGTTGGGCGCGGTGGGGTGGCCGAAGACGTCCGGCTCGAAGGGCCTGCACGTCTACGTCCGCATCGAAGCAAACTTCGGCTTCCGCGAGGTACGCCGTGCGGCGTTGGCCTTCGCCCGCGAGGTCGAACGCCGGGTGCCCGACCAGGTCACCACGGCGTGGTGGCGCGAGGAACGCGGCGAACAGGTGTTCCTCGACTACAACCAGAACGCGCGGGATCGGACGATCGCCGCGGCGTACTCGGTGCGCGGGCGCCCACACGGGCCGGTGTCCGCGCCGGTCACCTGGGACGAGCTCCCCGACGTCGACATGGAGGACTTCACCATCGCCACAATGCCCGCGCGGTTCGCCGACCTCGGCGACGTTTGGGCGGGTATCGACGACGCCGTCTGGTCCATCGAACCTCTACTCGAGTGGGCCGATCGCGACGAGCAGGACCGCGACCTCGGTGACATGCCCTACCCACCAAACTTCCCGAAGCAGGCGGGTGAGCCGCCCCGCGTCCAACCGTCTCGTATGAACAAGGCGAACTGGGGCGCTGCGCCCGTGCCGGCTGATGAGGTCGAACCGCAACAGCTCGAATGACTCCCGGACAGATCGCTAATTCGGTGCGGTCGAGCCTCGGGGTCCAGTAGCGGTGCCCGCTGCGAAGCCTGCTGCGGGGTGATTGAGGTCTGAGAGATCTTCACCCGTCCCGACGATCATCCTGGGCTCCTGGGCCAGCCGCTCACCCGACATCAGCGAGTTACTCCCGAGCACGATGGGGTAATGCCTCGACGAACCGCAATTCGCTTCCGCTTGTCGGCCTGAACGCCGCCGACACCTCAGGCCACCCACGCAAGAGGGCATAGGAGGAGCACGTGACGGCTGTACCTGGCAAGTCAAGAAATGGATTCCGGAGATCATGCCGCTGCTCGGCGACGACGAAGCAGGACGGGGCGATCAAGAGCGTCCTGCACCACTGATCTGCCATGCGCATAGTCATCACCGGCGCGACCGGAAACGTCGGGACATCCCTTCTGCTGCGCCTCGGCGCGTCCGGCGAGCACGAACTGGTCGCGGTCAGCCGACGTCGACCCCCGGATGTCGCGCCGTACGACTGGGCGGACTGGCAGCGCATCGACGTCGGCAATCCCAGCGCTACCGACGATCTGACGGCGGCGTTCGACGGTGCGGACGCGGTCGTCCACCTGGCCTGGCTCATTCAGCCGTCGCGTCAGCGAGACGTGATGCGCCGGACTAACCAGGGTGGGACCCGCGCGGTCACCGACGCCGTCATCGCCGCCGGTGTTCCGCACTTCGTGCACCAGTCCTCGGTGGGTGCGTACGGTCCGGGGCCCAAGGAGCGGGTGAACGAGTCGTGGCCGGCGACCGGCGTGCCGAGCTCGCCCTACGGGGTCGACAAGGCGGCGGCCGAGGCGATCGTTTCGCGAGCCGAAGCGCACACGTCGGTCGCGCGGATGCGCCCGGGGTTGATCTTCCAGGACGCCGCCGCCGGCGAGGTGGCACGTTACTTCCTCGGCCCGTTCGTCCCGACCCACCTGCTCGGACGGCGACTGCTGCGCCTGGCGCCGTTCTCGGACGCCCTGTCCTTCCAACTCGTGCACGCCGACGACGTCGCGACGGCGATCGAGCTGGTGCTGGCCAACAAGGCATCCGGCGCTTTCAACGTCGCCGCCGAGCCGGTGATCGACCGGACGGCCTTCGAAGGCATCTTCGGCGGGGCCGGCCCGGCGCTGCCCGTCCGGGCACTGCGCGCCGCCGCGGCCGCGACCTGGCACGCCCGGCTCCAACCGACCGAGCCCGGCTGGGTCGACCTTGCCTCCCGGACACCGCTGATGGACACCACCCGGATCCGCCAACTCGGCTGGATCCCGACGCACGACGCCGCCGACGTCCTGGGTCGGTTCGTCGACGCGATCCAGCGCGGCGCGGGACGACCAGGCCCACTGCTCTACCGGCGCCGGCCCGGCCGGCCCGGCCCCACCGCGTGAGGACTTCGAACACGAAAGCTGTCGTCTGCCACGGTGACGGCGACGCCTCGAGAGCTGAGCGCCGTCGCGTCATCGAGGGAACCCGGCTACGCCGTACCGATCACCACTGTCGCGTCCACTTCGTCGTCGTGCTCTATGCGCGTCGTCAGTCCTGCTCGCCGCATCGCCTGCGCGGTAACGTCCGCCTGTCGCCGACTCGTTTCGACGAGCAGATGACCGGTCGGGGCGAGCCACCGCGGCGCCTCGGCGGCGATGCGGCGGTGCACGTCTACACCGTCGCGGCCACCGTCGAGCGCAACGGCCGGTTCGTGGTCGCGGGCCTCGGGCGGCATCATCGCGATCTCGGCGGTGGGGACGTAGGGCGCGTTCGCAACGAGCACGTCAGCACGTCCACGCAGTCGGTCAGGCAGGGCGGCGAACAGATCACCTTCGTAGACGCGACCGGCGAGGTTGCGGCGCGCGCACCTCACTGCCGTCCGATCGATGTCGCAGGCGTACAGCTCTAGCGACGGTTCGCCGGCGAGCAGGGCCGCACCGACCGCGCCCGCGCCGCAGCAGAGATCCACGACCACGGCACCCGGCCGGGCGAGGCGGGCAGCAGCCGCGGCGAGGAACTGCGTGCGACGGCGCGGGACGAAGACGCCGGGGTCGATCGCGATATGTAATCCGCAGAACTCGACCCACCCGATCAGCGGCTCGAGGGGCACGCCCGCGACCCGGCGGGTCACCAGGGATTCGAGGTGCGCGGCGTCGTGCGCCGCCGCGACCAGCAGGCGGGCCTCGTCCTCGGCGAAGACGCAGCCCGCGTCCCGCAGCCGTGCAACGATCCCGCTCGTCATACGGTGATCAGCACGATCGCACCCATAGCGAGCGCTAGCCCGGCCCGCTGAACCCGGCTGGTGTGTTCGCGCAGCAGCCAGACCGCGAGCACGACTGTCGTGGCGGGGTACAGCGAGGTCAGCACGCTGGCCAGCGAGAGCAGCCCCGCGCGGGACGCCAGCAGGAAGAACATATTGGCAAGCGCGTCGCACACGCCGGCGACGGCCACGATCCCGAGCATGCGTCCGCCGATCCGCTGGAAACCACCGCGGCTCGCCGCAATGGGCACGACGAGGACGGCCGACGCGAAGCGGGAGATGACGAGCGGCCACAAGCCCGAATTGTCGCCGGCGCGGGCGAGCAGGACAAAATACAGGCCGAAACCTAACCCGGACAACACCGCGAGCACGAGCACCCGAACCCCGACGCGTCCGTGCGGATGATCGTCACCGGTCCGGCTGACGAGGGTCACGGCCAGGAGTCCGAGCAAGATGCCGAACCAGGCGGTGATGTGCGGGCGTTCGCCGATGCCGAGCCCGACGACGACCGGGACGATCGCGGCGAGCACCGCCGTCACTGGGGAGACGACGTTGATCGGGGCGACGGTCATCAGGCTGTAGAGAAGGATCACGCCGACCTCGCCGGCAATACCGCCGAGGATCCCGTACACGATCACGCGGGTGTCGACCGTTCCTGGGAAGAACGGGAGCATCGCGGCCATCAGTGCGGCGCCCAGCGGGTAGCTGTAGAGCAGCACGGTGATCGCATTGTGACGTCGCGAGCCGATACCACCGGCGAAGTCGCCGATGCCGTACAGCACGGCAGCTAGCAACCCGAACACAACAGTCACCGTGCGCCTCCCCGGCCCTCACTGATGTGGTCACCGTCCGGCCCGCACCGGCAGTGCCGCCGTTACCAACGGCTTCCAGCGCGACCCTAGTGAACTGCGCGAGGAGCAAGCCCGAGGAGCGACAGCGGCGACGGGCTCCGGTCGGATCCCGCCGCCGCGCGAGCGAAGCTGGCGATCCACTAGAAGCCGCCGGCAACAACGATGCTCGAGAATCTGCTGGGAAACGACGCCAGCAGTTGAGGTCCGGAGAGGCGGATCAGCCTTTCGTCAGGGTGAACTGCTGGACGTCGAGATAGCCGGTACGGAAACCGGCCTCTGAGTAGGCGAGGTACAGCGACCACATACGCCGGAACGTCTCGTCGAAACCCAGGGCGCCGACCTCGTCCGCGCGAGCCTCGAACTCGAGCCGCCAGCGGTGCAACGTCTCGGCGTAGTGCCGCCCGAAGCTGAACCGGTCCGAGACCCGCAGTGACGTGTGCTGCGCCAGCGTGCGCTCGATTGCCTCGACCGACGCGAGCTGGCCACCCGGAAAGATGTACTTGCGAATCCAGGTGTAGGTGTCCTTCGTGGCGAGCACGGTGTAGTCGTCCTGCAGGATCGCCTGCAGCCCGACCCGGCCACCGGGCGCCAGCACGCGGTCGATCGTCTCGAAGTAGGTGTTCCAGTGGTTCGCACCGACGGCCTCGATCATCTCGACGCTGACGACGGCGTCGTAGCGGCCCTGGACCTCCCGGTAATCCTGCAGCAGGACGGTGACGCGGTCGGCCATGCCCGCGGCCTCGATGCGCTGCTTGGCCAGATCGGCTTGTTCGGTCGAGATCGTCACCGTCGTCACGATGGCGCCGCGTTCGGCGGCCCGGAGCGACAACTCGCCCCATCCCGTCCCGATCTCGAGCACGCGGGTGCCGGGACCGACCGCCGCGGAGTCGAGCAGACGTTCGATCTTGCGGAGCTGTGCGGTGGCCAGGGCCTCGGGTGAGTCGTGCGGTTCGCCGTCGAAGATCGCCGACGAGTAGGTCAGCGTCTCGTCCAGGAAGAGCTTGAACAGCTCGTTCGACAGGTCGTAGTGCAGGTGGATGTTCTCGCGGGCACCCTCGATCGTGTTGTCGTGGTGGCCGGGTTGCACGCTCAGTACGGCGTTGCGCAGGCGGTGCAGGTACGGCGGGATCATGGTGCGCATGTTGGCCGCGAACGCCGACAGCACGCTGGGCAGGTCGTCCGAGGTCCAGTCGCCGGCCATGTAGCCCTCGCCGAAACCGATAGTCCCGGTCTCGCCGAGGCGGTGCCAGAACGAGTCCGGACGCACGAGCTGCATCACCGGGTCGGCGCTGGTGCCACCGCCGTAGCTGCGGTCACCGGGCTCGAGCACGCGCAGCGGCAGCCGATCGACGGCGCGGCGAAACAGGCGCCTGGCAATCGCGGCGCGGACGGGGGAGTGGGGGACGGCGGCGATGTCCGGCCAGCGGAGCGGATCGACGCTCGCCCCGGAATGCACCTGGCCGCGGCGCGTGTCGCGATGCTGACTGCCACTGGAGCTCGTGCCGGGGCTAGCGCTGTTGCGCCCGCTGTCCGTGACCGTCATGTAGTACTCCCCTTCACCGCCTGCGCCGGGGACCGTCGCTCAGACTACGAGCGAACCCTGCCCGGAAAGCGCCTTCTCCACTATGTTCGCGGATTCGACGCCCACGGTTCCGTCAGGGGATGCACCGCACATTACGGCCAGGACATATCCCGTTGTGAGCTCGTGCCACAGCTGCGCGCGGCGCAGCATCGCGTGCCGTTCGGAGTGGATCGCCACGTAGCTGACGGACGCGGCCACCCGCGCTGCGTCCCGGGCGTAGGCCGCCGACGCGGGCGAGGAGGTCATCCGGTCGAGGTCGCCGTGCGCGATGAGCACGCGGCGCCCGGCAAGTTGGGCGAACGGGTCGCCGGGCTCGATCCACGGCGCGAGGCCGACCACGGCCCGCACCGAAGCGTGACCGGCCGCGTACATCGCCGCGCGCCCGCCCATGGAGTGCCCGACGAGCGCGACCGGTGCGTCCGGGTACTGCTCGGCCAACTGATCGAGGGCCCACGTCACGTCGGCGACCGGTGACCTGATCGATCCGTTCCACCCGCGGACGAGGTACTGCAGGCGCGCGACGGCGAGACCGTGTCGTGCGCCGGCGCGGTGCAGCGAGGTTGCGAACGGTCGCATCCGCAGGACGGCGAGTTGGTTGGCGCGCACCGCGCCGTTGCCTTTCGCGCGCCCACCATGCAGCACGAGCGCGACCGCACCGGTGCTGCCGTCGGAGCCGTCGACGTGCAGGGCCGGAACTCGTGGGTTCACTTTCGTGGGCACGTCGTGCCCGCGGGCGGGAGCGTGAGGTTCACCAGGTAGTCGTCGACGTGCTTGTCGACACACGTGCTGCCCTGCAGGTAGGACGTGTGACCCTCGCCGTCCCACGTCAACAGGTCGGTGTTGCCCATGGTCTTGGCGAGGTCCTTCGCGCCCTGGTACGGCGTGGCCGGGTCGTGCAGGTTGCCGACGACGAGCACCTTGTTCGGCGTGGCCGCGGTCGGCAGCGGCACCGGCGTCCGGTCGGGCTGCCACTGCTGGCAGCCGAACAGCGAGGGCGCCGACCACAGCCCGAAGATCGGGAACCGGGTCTTCCACGACTTCGCCGTCGCGAGGATCCTCGCGTCGCTCGGGCCGGGTTTCGAGTCGTTGCAACCGATCGTGGCGTTCGCGTCGGACAGATTGGAGTAGTGACCGTTGACGCGCTCGTTGTACCGGTCGGCGAGGGCGAGTATCCCTTGCGAATCACCGTGCAGGGCTTGCTGCAATGCGGCGCCGAGCGTCGACCACAACGACTGGGAGTACAGGGCCGAGAGGACGCCGGTGTAGAGCAGCGAACTCGTGGCCTTGCGGGTCTCGCCGGGCGCCGAACTGGGGATCGGGCTCGACGTGGCCTTGGCCGCGACCTTGTACACCGCCTGGCGCGGGTCGCCGATACCGCTGCAGGGCGTGGTCTTGCGACAATAGGCGGCGAACTGGTCGAACGAGCCCTCAAATCCTGTCAGCTGGTCGGCGAAGGACGCGATGTCGTCGGTCAGCGGGTCGACCGCACCGTCCAGCACCGCCACCCGGACGTTTTTCGGGAACAGGTGGGCGTAGATCGAGCCGAGCTCGGTGCCGTAGGAGAACCCGAGATAGTTCATCTTCAAGTCGCCGACGGCCTTGCGGATCTG
Organism: Jatrophihabitans sp.; assembly: GCA_051000605.1. Taxonomy (GTDB): domain Bacteria; phylum Actinomycetota; class Actinomycetes; order Mycobacteriales; family Jatrophihabitantaceae; genus Jatrophihabitans. The sequence continues at coordinate 4,748 of JBPCOE010000089.1, read as the reverse complement.
ATCCATGTCGCGTGCGGTCTGCACGGTGTCGAAGTCGGCGAGCGATGTACCCACCTTGTCGTTGCAGGCCGTCGCGAACGTCTTCGCCTGCTGTCGGGCTTGCTCGAAACCGGCCTGGGTCAAGATGTTGGGCGCCGCCGCGTTCAGGACGTCCTTCTGGTGATCGGTCAGACAACGAACAGGGGTAGAGGACCCGACGCCGCGCGGGTCGAATCCGATGATGTCGAAGTGCGACATGACCGAGTCGGACAACTGCGCGGACAGCCCCACGCCTAGCTCGACCCCCGAGCCGCCCGGGCCGCCCGGGTTCACCAGCAGGCTGCCGGTTCTCGCCGTGTTCGCGCTGTCGTGGATCTTGACCAGCTGCAGCGAGATCTTCTTGCCCCCGGGCTTCGCGTAGTCCAGGGGGACGGCGATCGTCGCGCAGACGAAGCTCAGCCGTTGCTCGCGTCCCGACGGGTAGCTCAGTGACGAGAGGTTGAACGCGTCTCGGCAGTCGGTGAAGTTCGCGGCGGGCTGCGGGGAACCTGGAACGGATGCGGGGCTGCGCACGCCACCGGTCGTCGGAGTGTTTGCCCCGGCTCCCGACGACGTCGGCCCCAGGCCAGGGGTCGACGACGAGGTGCAGCCGGCGAGCAGGCCCGCGACTATGACGGTGGACAGGGCGACGGCGAGATTGGGTTTGTGGCGCGACACGTCGTCCAAGTTACTTCGCCGTAGCGGATCCCATGCACTCAGCTGGTGCGGCGGACCATTTCGCTGCGCGTCGGTGCGCACGCGACCCAGAATTCCACGCCGAGCGCCGAGAGGGTGACGGACTTGCGCACGAGCTTGCTGCTGCCTTGCTTGCCGCCGTCCACGGTGGCGCGCGCGGCCTGGACGCTAGCGTCGTCGAGGAGCGTGTCGAACTGCGAGCTCAGGTCGTCGTCCGGAACGCCGAAATCAAGCAGACCGTATCCATGCAGCCGGGTCAGGTAGGTGCCCACGTTCTGCGGCCGCGACAAGCCCGCGGCCGTGCTCAGCGTCGAGGCATTGGACAGCACCGGGCGGATCGAGGCGCGACCGACCTGCTTCGAGACGACGTCGACGGCCGCGAATATCTGGCCTTCGCCGAGCGCCGCCAGAATGCGGGCCTCGTCGGGCACCAGCTGACTGACGATGGTGCCGAACAGGTAGTCGCGGCTCTGGGCGTCGCTGGATTCGGTCGACCGATCGAGCAGCTCGGTCATCGCCGTCCGCAGCGGGGCGGGGTCGCTGCCGGCATCCTGCACCAGCATCATGGCGCGCTGCTCCTCCGGGCTGGCGACACTGAACACCTGCTGCGGCACCTCGAGCAGGCGGAACATCTCGGCCGATGCCGCGTGCCGGAGCTTCTGCGTCTGCTGCTCGACGACGGTGACACCAGGCAGTTGCCTGGCGATGCGCCAGCCCGATCGGCCGAGCAGCCGGCCGACCCGGGCAGCGGTGACGATCGCGCTCCCGGCGGCTGCCACCACCTGGCCGGCCTGCGCGGGCTCCCTGCGTGCCACGCTCCGGCCGGGTCTGCGGCGATCACGACCATGCGGCGGCACGGGTGCGTCCAGCTCGGGGGAAGCGGGGCGCGGAGTGGGACGGGGGCGTGGACGCGACGGCGTCGCGTCGGCACGGCGTGCGTCCAAGACGGCTCTCTCCGGTGGTGGTCGTGGCAGAAGGGTCGCGACGAGGATAGGTGCCCGCACCACTTCGCCGGGCGGGCAGGGACGAGCATCACGGCGTGCCGCACGATCTATTGCGTGCTGATTCCTACCGACCGGCGTCCTGATTGTCAGGTTCGGCCGGGCCGCTGGCCTTCGCCGCCCGCGTGCTGCGCCGATGGCGGACGTAGAGACCGCCGACGATGAGGACCAGCAGCGCGATGCCGATGTAGTTGGCGTAGTGCTCGATACGAGCGTATTGGCTGCCGGCGAGATAACCGAGGACGACGAAACCGCACGCCCATAAAAACCCGCCGAGCGCGTTCCACGCCAGGAACCGCGGATAGGGCATCTTGCTCATGCCCGCAAGCCCCGGCACGAGCGCCCGCAACGCTGCGGTGAATCGTCCGATGAACACGCTCTTTCCGCCGAACTTGCGGATGCTCGCTTCGGCCCGCTTGATGTGCTCGGGTTTGAGGATGCGGTTCGGGATCTTGGACAGCAACTTCTCCCCATACCGCTTGCCGACCCAATAGCCGATCGAGTCACCGATGACCGCCCCTGCGATCCCGGCTACCAAGACGGCGACGAGGGGAAGTTTGTGCTGGTTGGCCAGGACGCCGCCAAGGATGACGCCGATCTCGCCCGGGACGACCACGCCGAGAAACACCGAGGCTTCCAGTGCGGGAAGCAGGAAGACCAGCATGAGGGCCACGACCGGCGGCAGCCGCAGGATTCCTTCGAGGATGTGGCCCATGGCCCTGCCGTACCCCTGGGCTTGCCGCGCTACACGCGAGGGCCCGCCGGGCGTTGATCGCGGATCCGTGACTGTGGGTAGGGATCCAGCGACGATCGCACGAGGGGGCAGCGGTGGCCATCACCGAACAGCTCGACCGGTTTCAGCGGCGGCATCCCGCCGCCGGCTTCCCGTTGGGCGTGTTGTACAAGTATTTCGACGACAGCGGCGGCTATCTGGCCGCGCTCATCACCTACTACGCGTTCGTGTCGCTGTTCCCGTTGCTGCTGCTCCTGTCCACCGTGCTCGGTCTGGTCCTGGCCGGTGACCCGCATCTGCAGCATCAGGTGCTGAACTCGGCGCTGTCCCAGTTCCCGGTCATCGGCGACCAGCTGAAACAGCCGAAGCGGATCGGCGGCGGTGCGGCCGGACTGGTCGTCGGCGTTCTCGGTGCGCTCTACGGCGGTCTTGGGGTCGCCCAGGCCGTCCAGTACGCGATGAACACGGCGTGGACGATTCCTCGCAACAGCCGTCCCAACCCGTTCAAGGCACGGGCACGAAGCCTGCTGGTGCTGTCCACTGTCGGCCTCGCGCTTATCGGGACGACGGTGCTGTCCACGCTCGGGACCACCGGAGCGGGCTCGCTCGGCGGGGTCGTGAAGATCCTGGTGATGATCGCGTCGGTCGCCGTCAACGGCGCCGTGTTCGTCTTCCTGTTCCGCATCGCCACGGCTCGTGAACTGTCCGTGCGTGACGTGGCGCCTGGCGCGATCGCCGCGGCCGTCGCCTGGCAGTTGTTGCAGACGTTCGGCGTCGCCTACGTCGGTCACGTCGTCAAGAACGCCTCTGCGACCAACGGGGTCTTCGCCCTCGTCCTCGGCCTGCTCGCCTTTCTCTACCTGACCTCGGTCGTCGTCGTGCTCTGCATCGAGGTGAACGTCGTGCGGGTCGACCACCTGCATCCGCGCTCTCTACTGACTCCGTTCACCGACAACGTCCAGCTCACTCCCGGGGACCGTCGCGCATACGGCGATCAGGCGCGCGCGCAACGGTCCAAGGGATTCGAGGACGTGGCGGTCACGTTCGACCAACCCCCGCCGCATGAGCCGTCCGGGAAGGACGTCGGCTGACCTCGACGACCACCAGCAGTCGGCGTCCACATTTCGGCATTTCATATTTGAAGGGCGCCCGGATGCGAACCGTGCCCTACATCGACTCACGGGCGCGGTACGCCGAGACGCTCGACGCCGTGGTGAACGACCGAGGAGTAGTCGTTACGCGTGCACGTCACAAGCCGGTCGCAATTGATGATCTTGCCGCGAATGGGCAGGATCGCCTGGAACATCGAATCGTGGCCCTGGCCGCCGACGTCGCCCGGGAATGGCCCAGCCACTACGAAGTCCCGTGCAGTCGCGTCCAGTTGAAACGGATGCGCCAACTGATGCCCGCGAACAGGATCGCCGCGATCGCGATCAGCGCGAGTCCGCCCGGCACGGACGATCTGGTTGTCATGACCACCCCGAGCACGGCGGCCCATACGTCGGCAATCAAGGCCAGCGACAGCATCGCCAGGACGATGTAGCGGATTCGATGCGCGACTCGCTTGCCGTCCATTGGCACAGTCTCCCCGAAGCGAGACGCCGTGCGACCTGCGACGTGATCAGGAGCCGGCCTACGACGGCGTTCTGAATTCCGGGGCTGCGCTTATTCACTGAACTTGTCAAGGCGCCGAGCGGGTGCCGCAGCACCCACCCCTGCGGGAATGCTCTCCGGGCTCTTACGGGAACGGTTCGCCGCCGAGCACGTCTTCGACGGCTGTCGGCTCTTCATCTGTTCCGATGCAGGTTCCTTGGGTTCTCGCGGTGATCGCAACACCTGACTGATTTGAGGTGTTGATCATCCGGTTCGCTAATCACATGAGCACCGAGCACGTGCAGGTCTTTTGGTCTGAGCTGCAGCGTGGGGAGTTCATCAGCGATGCTGCGTTGGCGGCGGGCACGTATCGCAAGCAGGGCACCCGGTGGGTGATCGCCAATGACGGTGTCCGCCCTCGTCGGGGCCGTGACCTGAAGGGCCGGTGTCTGAGCTTCGCCGAGCGGGAACGGCTCGGGCTCGCGCGGGCGGCGGGTGTGTCGATGCGGGCGATTGCGACCGAACTTGGCCGCAGTCCCTCAACGATCAGCCGGGAGCTGCGCCGCAATGCAGAATCTGGTGGCGGCTACCTGGCCAGCTCGGCGCACGCGATGGCCTACCACCGAGCATCACGTCCCAAGCCTGCGAAGCTGGCGGTGAATCTGGCGCTGCGGTCGGCGGTGGAGAAGGATCTGGCGAGGCGATAC
>JBPCOE010000049.1:0-23476 GCA_051000605.1 Jatrophihabitans sp. | reverse complement strand
CACCGCATCGACCCCGACCACAGCTACTGGCGCAACACACAAAGAAACCCCGGCCGCTGGCCGAGGTCCCAATGAAGTCAAGCCTCACGCGACTCACCAGTAAACAATCACGCGACTCACGACAGGGAGCCGCCTCGGGGAATCGAACCCCGGACAACCTCATTACGAGTGAGGTGCTCTACCGACTGAGCTAAGGCGGCGTGCGACCGGCGGGCCGACGCAACGAGCAAGTCTAACCGGTGCCCGCAGCGGTAATCAGCGTCAGGGGCCGCTCCTGGATGAACGGCGAACGATGCTCGTCGGCCGGCCGGCGACGTCTCGATGACATCTCGGCCAACGTCGGTGTCGGGGCGGTAATCGCAGCGAGGTGGTGCGGCACTCTGGAGCGGTGAGGTACGCCGACAGTCCGGGGCCGCTGGCCATCGCCCATCGCGGTGGCGCCGGTCTGGGCGCCGAGAACACGCTCGGCGCGTTCTCACGGTCGTATGCCCTCGGGGTGCGCTATCTCGAGACGGACGTGCGGCTGACCGCCGACGGACGCCTCGTCGCCTTCCACGATGCGCGGCTCGCCCGGGTGACCGGTGCGACCGGCACGGTTCGCTCCCGATCATTGGCCGAACTCGCCCCGCTTTCGGTGCTCGGCGGCGGACCGATCGTCTCGATGGACGACGTCGTGGCGGCGTACCCGGACGCCTGCCTGACCGTCGACGTGAAAGACCCGGCCGTGATCGCGCCACTGGCCGAGCTGCTGACGTCCTCCGGTGCGACGGCGCGGGTCTGCGTGGCCGCCGCGCGTGGCTCGTGGTCGCGTGCCATGCAGTCACTCGTCGGTCCGGAGCTGTGCACAGCCCTGTCGTGGCGGGCGCTCGCCCATCTCGCGTCGTCGCGTGGCGCGGGCTCCTACGGCACGGCTGCGTTCGCGCACGTCCCGCTGCGGCTCGGTCGGGTGCCGGTGTTCCGCGACGATCTCGTGGCTCGCGCGCACGACGCCGGGGTTCGGATGATCGTCTGGACGGTGAACGACGCGACCACGATGCACCGCCTGCTCGACCACGGCGTCGACGGCATCATCACCGACCGTCCCGATCTGCTGCGCGAGGTGCTCATCGCGCGCGGGCAGTGGCACACCCCGGACAGCTACGGCGCGTCCGAGACCGTCTCCGACCTGGTCTCGTAGGCCTTGCGGCTGCCGCACACCGACGCCAGCGCGCACGGGCTGCGGCGACCGTCGGAGGCCATCCGGACGACCACGTTCTCCCCTGGCACGTCGTGACCGACGACGGTCCCGGTGCCCTCGTCCGTCTCGACCTCGTCGCCGAGCGCCGGCGCACGCTCGGCGAAGTCGACGTACAGCGGGTGTTCGTACTTCAGGCAGCACATGAGCTTGCCGCAGGCGCCGGAGATTCGCAGCGGGTTCAGCGGCAGATCCTGGTCCCTGGCCATCCGGACGCTCACCGGCTCGAAGTCGACCAGGAACGTCGAGCAGCACAGTTCGCGCCCGCAGCTGCCGATCCCCCCGGTCAGCCGGGCTTCGTCGCGGGCCGAGAGCTGCCGCAACTCGACGCGGCACTGGAGCGTGGCCGCGAGATCACGGACCAGCGCTCGGAAGTCGACGCGATGGGGCGCGGTGAAGTAGATCGTCGTGTGGTTCGTGGCCGCGACGTAATCGACGCCGGAGATCTTCATCGGCAGCTCGTGCTCGCGGACGAGCCTGCGGGCGGCCACCCGCGCTGCAGCACGCTTCTTGCGGCCGGACTTCGCGCCGTCGATAGCGTTCACGTCGGCCATCGCGGTCAGGACGGGCAGGCCACCGATGTCCTCGCTCACCCACTGCGGCGCCCACATGACCTGCGCGACCTCGGCCCCGTCGTCGGTCGGGTAGAGCACGTGCTCGCCGACAGCCGGGCTGAGCTCGCCGGGATCGGCATAGTAGAGGCGTCCCTGCGGTTGGAAGACCACCGCACACATCATCGGCACGCTTCCAGTATCCGCCTGGGCGCAGCTTCCCCTGCGAGGATGCCATCCGCGGGCCCCAGAATTGACGTTCTCAGCGGGGAAGGCGAGTAGAAGTCGCGTATCCGCGATCAGGGCAGGCGCAATGCGGCGGTCATCGCTTCGACGGCGATGCGGGGTTTGACGTTCTCCTCCAGTGCCTGGCGACAGGCGAGGATCGCGTCAAGACAGCGCAGGACGCCGGGCGGGTCGAGGCGCAGCGACACGGCGACGACGTCATCGGCGAGGTCCGGATGCGCAGCCGCGACCGGCGAGCCGGAATGATGCAGGAGCACGTCGCGGTAGAACGCGGCCAGGTCGATGAGCGCGCGGTCGAGGGCGTCGCGCTGGGTGCGGGTCGCCCGCGACTTCTGTCGCTTCTCCAGATCCCGCAGGACGCCCGCCGACCCGCGCACCGATGTCGCGACGCCCTTGCCGGTGGCGCCCTGGCCGAGCGCGACCTGCATCGACTCGGTCTCGGTGGTGTCCAGGCCGGCCGACAGCGCCGCGGCCTCGCCCTCGGCGGCGCTGACCAGATGATCTGCGGCGTTGAGACACGCCCGAAGCGAGGTGAGCGACGCCGGGATGGCGAGCACCTCGGCCCGGCGCCCGCGGGCGTCGGCGTCTCGGGCCAGGCGACGCGAGCGCCCGATGTGGCCCTGCCCGGCCGCGGCGGCCCACGCGGCGGTGCCCGCGTCGATCCCGTCGGTCTCGAGCATCTGCGCCACGGCATCGGGCGGCGGAATGCCCAGGGTGACGAGCCGGCAGCGCGACCGGATGGTCAAGGACACGTCGTCCGGATGCAGTGACGGCGCACAGAGCAGGAATACCGTGCGCCCCGGGGGTTCCTCGACGGCCTTGAGCAGGGCATTGGACGCCTGCTCGGTGAGCCGATCGGCGTCCTCGATGACCACGACCTGCCAGCGTCCGAGCGACGGCCGGCGGCCCGAGCGACCGACCACGGCCCGCGTCTCGTCGACGCCGATCGACAGGCCCTGCGGGACGACGGAGTGGATATCGGGATGGGTGCGGGCAGCGGCGGTGCGGCACTGGGCACACTCGCCACAGCCCACGTCGTCGGGACGCTCGCACTGCAGAGCGGCCGCGAACGCCTGCGCCGCGACGGACCGACCTGACCCCGTCGGGCCGGTGAACAGCCACGAGTGCGTCATCGCGCCCGGCGTGCCGTCACGGCCCGCCGCGATCTCGCCGGCCGACGCGGCGGCGGCCCGCAGCGCGCGCACGGCGTCGCCCTGGCCGATCAGCGCGTCCCAGACCGTCATATCCCTCCCCCCGTTCGACCGCTTGCGTCGCTCAGCCTGCCACCCGGCGCCGACGTCACGGTCCGGCGGCACGCACGAGCAGGGCCCGCAGCGCCGCCGCCAAGGGGGCGACGGTCTCCGGCGGCAGCGGGGCCAGCAGCTCGCGTTCGGCCGCGAGCAGCTCCTCGAAGGCGGTGTCGACGATCGCCCGGCCGGCGCCGGTCAGCGTGACCCGTACCAATCGGCCGTCGACGGCGTCGGGCGCGCGCACGACGAGTCCGCGCTCGGAAAGCCCGTCCAGGCGGCTGGTCATCGTCCCGGACGTGACGTACGTGCGGGTCGACAGCTCGCCCGCGGTCAGGGCGAACGGTTCGCCCGCACGACGCAACGCGGCCAGCACGTCGAACTCGTGGCGTCGCAGGCCGTGCGTGGCGAAGACGCGGGCACGGCGCTCGCCCAGGACGTCGGCCAACCGGTCGAGGCGGGACATCACCTGCAGGGGTGCGACGTCGAGATCCGGACGCTCGCGGTGCCACGCGGCGACGATCCCGTCCACCTCGTCGGCCGCCACCTCGCCATCGTCGCATATCTCTTGACGCCGAGAGGTCTTCGGGCGGCCGGCGGCTCAGGCCAGCAGCGGGGCCAGCGCGCCCCGGACGTCCGCCGCGATCTCGTCCGCCGATCGGTCGGCGTCCAGCAGGAGGTAGCGGCCCGGCTCGGCCGCTGCGAGGGCGCGGAAGGCGTCCCGCACCGCCTCGTGGAACTCGCGCGACGCACCCTCGAGACGGTCCGGCCGCGACCGGGCGCCGGCGCGGGCGAGCCCGAGCGCGGGATCCAGATCGAGCAGGACGGTGAGGTGCGCAACCAGCCCCCCGGTGGCCCAGGCCGTGACCCCGCGGGCGTCGAGACCACGCCCGGCGCCTTGATATGCGAACGTCGAGTCGACGTACCGGTCGGTCAGGACGACGTCGCCACGTCCGAGGGCCGGAGAGATGACGGTGTCGACGTGCTGCGCGCGGTCGGCGGCGTAGAGCAGCGCCTCGGCTCGGGGCGTCACCTCGCCGTCCGGGTCGAGGACGAGGCGGCGCAGCTCGACGCCCAGCGGCGTCCCACCCGGTTCGCGGGTTTCGACGACGGCGCGGCCCTGCTCGCGCACCCAGGCCGCCGCCCTCGCGATCTGCGTCGTCTTGCCGACGCCCTCCCCGCCCTCGAAAGCGACGAACAGACCGTTCATCGAGCTGCGGCCCGACCGCTCGCGTCGCTCATTCCGGCCGCGCCACGCCGACGAGCGAGTCGAGCCGCGCGACGTTCACCGACGAGAGCGGGTTGCGGATCGTGCGGGTTACCCGCATCCCGGCCACCGCGGCGGCAGTGCGATGGGTCGTCGGCGTGAACTGCCAGATGTGCTCGGTCGGCTTGAGTGTCCACCAGCGCTGCCGGAGCAACCGCGACGGCAGCGAGGAGAAATACGGTGTCGAGAACAGCACCACGCCGTCGTCGGCCACGACCTGACGCACCGCGGCCCAGAACTGGACCGGATCGGGGACGTGCTCGATGGTGTCCCAGGCGCACACGACGTCGAAGCGGCCCTCGAGGGGTGCGTCCTCGAGCTGCGTCGAATGGATTGTCAGGCCCAGCGCCGTACGCGCGTGCTCGGCCGCAGTGACCGACAGCTCGACGCCGGTGACGTCGTAGCCGGCCGTGCGTGCGGCGTCGAGGAAGGACCCGTGGCCGGCACCGATCTCCAGCAGCCGAGCGCCCTGCAGGGGCCGCCGGGTCTCCCGCGTCGCCAGCGCCAGGCGCCCCTTCGTCCACTGCCGCTGTAGGAAGTCGGCGTTCCCGCCGTAAACGCGCCCGTGGTACTCCGGCGCGTCGTAGAGCCGCTGCAACGCGTCGGGCCGCAGCCGCGGGCTGACGAACACGAGCCCGCAGCGGGGGCAGCGGACGACGCCGAACGGGTCGAGGTCGTAGATCGGCCGACCCTCTCGATGGCAGACGCAGCACACGACGGCCTCGGTGTCATCGCGTTGCCAAACGGGCACGGCTCAGCTCCTCGGGCGTGGTGGAATCCGCACGCTATCGCGCGGACTCTTCGGGCGTCGCCGCGGTGGCTGGGGTGGTCGAGGTGGTCGAGGTGGTCGACAGGCTCGGGGTCGGCGGCACGGTCGCGACGAGTGAGCCCCGCGATTCGACGGCGCGGGCGAGCCGCTCGAGAACGTCGGGCGGCAGGACGCCCGCGACCTGAGCCGGGCAACGCACGTGGCGCAAGGGATGCGTCTCGATCTCGTCGTCCAGCACCTGCCGGATCGCGTCGACGTCCTCGTTCGAAGGCTCGACCTCGGGGACCAGCGTCAGATCCGGCACGAGCCCACCGGTGCTCCAGGCGTTGACGCTGCGGACGCGGTCGACGTCCGCCCCCCGCCCACCACCGTGCAGCGCGAGCGACGTCAGGACGTACCGGTCGCAGACGACGACGTCGCCGCGTTCGAGGGCCGGGCGGATCACGGCCGCGACGTGTTCTGCGCGGTCGGCCGCCGAGAGCAATGCCGCGGTCTCGGGCTCGACGGGTTGGGCGTGCTCAGCGAGCAGTTCGCGCACCCGCAGCCCGGTCGGGGACGCTGTCGGCTCGGCTGTCGCCACCACCGTGAAGTGCCGAGCCCGCAGCTGCGCGGACACCAGCTTCGCGTAGGCGGCCGTGGTCGTCGCGTCGAGCCCGTCGACGCTGATGAACAGTCCGTTGCGTTCGGCGTACCGGCCGGCATCGGTGTTCAGCAATCGTTTGCGCACCAGATCGCGCAGTCGATGCCGCGACTCGGCCGAGCGCGAGGTGGCGTAGTAGGACACGCCGAGCGCGACGATGCCACCGAGCAGCAGCGTGAGCCCAGGCCCGGAGAAGCGCAGGTAGGAGGATCGTCCGACCCTGATCGCGTGCGACCCGAGCAGCCCGGCCAGCACCGGGCCGATGGCGATCGTCAGCAGCAGGACGATGCGCACCGAGGACAGCACGAACGCGAAGATGCGCCCACGCATGCGGTCCTCGACCTCCTGCCCGATCAGCGTGTAGCCGATGATCCAGGCCATGCCGGCGAACGCGCCGACCGTGGCGGCCAGGGCGGCGGCCAGGATGAAATCGCGGATGAGCGAGGACAGCAGCAACGCAATGCCGGCGCCACCGATTGCCAGCCCGAACACCCGGTTGCGGGCGTAGGACGGCAGGATCCGCGGCCCGACGAGCATGCCGACGGCCAGCCCGGTGAACACCGTCCCGAACATGATCGAGTAGCCGGCCGCACCGGCCGACAGGGTCGCCACCCACAATTGCGCGACGCCGACCGTCAACCCGCCGCCGGCGAACGCGCCGATGATGCCGACGTACAGGCCGCGGATCAGCGTGTGGCGTCGCACGAACGCGACACCTTCACGGATGAGGCTGACGACGCCTTGTTCCTGCTCCCGCTCGCGGGGCACGGCCGGAATGTCGTTGCGGCTCAGGAAGACCGTCGACGCGCTGACCGCGAACGTGACCGCGTTGAGGACGAGCGCGATGACGATCGCCGCGTTGACCCCGTCGTGCGAGATGTTGCCGTGACCGACGAGGCGCACGACGGTCGAGAGCAATGCGAACGCGCCGGCGGCGATCGGCACCGTGCCGTACACCGAGATCAACGAGAGCTGGTTCGCGGTGGGAAGCAACCGCTTGGGCACGATGGAAACCCAGATGACCTGCTTGCACGGCTGCGTGAACAGACCGATCGCCTCGATGACGAACTGGGCGACGTAGAGCCACACCAGGTTGTAGCCGAAGGCGATGGACGCGTAGAGCAGACCAACGGCTACGTCACCGGCGATGACGATCTTGCGCCGGTCGAACTTGTCGGCGATCGCGGCGGCGACGGCGCCGAAGAGCAGGTCCGGCGCGAGCCGGACCAAGATGACACCCGAGATCGCGGCGCCCTGCGCCTGGCCGGACTGGTGGCTGGTCAACTGCTGCGCGAGTGCCGTGTTCGCGAGCAGACCGAGCCAGTCACCGAGGCTCGAGAACGCGATCGCCGCCCAGATCCGGCGAAAGACCGGGATCTTGAGCAGCGTGAGGAGTTGGTTCTCCCGCCGCTCGCGTTTCGGCGTTGTGGCGATCATGCCGTCAGTTCGGCGACGGTGCGCCGCACGACCGACACCTCGGTGCGCCCGATCCCGGCCAGGGTGATCTCGTCGACCCCCCACAGCCGACGGCTCGCGCGGTCGACGAACAGCACCGACAGCGACACCGGGGTCGGCGGGTCGACCTGCACGCCGCGCAGTCCGGCACCGCCGCTCGTCCCCTGCACGAGAACGGTGGTGTCGCCGTAGCGTTTGGTCTCGCGGCGGTGGATGTCGCCGGCGAGGACGAGTGGCACGAGCCCGGCCAGCGGGCGCGCCGCTGCCGGTGAGTGGACGAGCGCGACGTCGATCTGCTTGCCCCGGATCGCCTCGGCGAACGCGGCGGAGGCGTCGGCCACCCGGTGGTTCGGGCGGTCGTCACCGGTGGTCTTGTCCGGCGTGAACCGCGGGTCGGCCATACCCGCGAACCGCAGGCCGACGATCTCGCGCGGCTCGTCCCCGACCTCGAACACGGTGGCGTTCGGCTGCTTCGCGATCGCTCGGGCGGTGCCGGCGGAGTCGTGGTTGCCCTTGACGTAGAGGTACGGGACGTCCAGATCCGCGATTTGGCCGGCCAGGACGTCCTCGGCCGGCGTGCCCCAATCGACGAAGTCGCCGGTGTCGATGACGGCGTCCGCGTGGTACTGCTCGACGAGCGTCTTGGCCAGCGGAACGCCGAGTGGGCTCAGGTGCAGGTCGCTGATGTGGACGAGCCGGATCGCGTCGCCGGGCGGCGCCTCGGGCAGCTCGACGACGCGCGCGTAGACGTCGGTGGCCGTTGCGACCAGCTCGGCCAGCTGGTCGCGATAGGTGCCCAGGCGTGCCGGTGCCTGCTGCAGGTCGCCCAGGATCAGCGGTGCCTTGGTGAGCAGCCCCGTCAGCTGCGGGTCGCGCCACGCGTCCTTGTCGGCGGTGGCAGCGGCGACGGCCGCTGCCACGCCCAGTGCGGCTGTCGAGACCACCGCAGCGCCGGCGATGTCGCGGCGTCGACGGAACGCGAGTGCGCCCAGCGCTGTGGCGCCGCCGATCCCGGCGATGACGGAGCGCACCGCGAGCGCCCGCGCGAGGTTCTGGGCGTCACCGCCGACTGCCGCGAGCGTCCGCTCGAACCGGGCCCGGATGTCCGCGGCGTCGGCGTGGTCCGTGGGCATGTCCAGCAGCCCGTCCACCCGGGACGGATCGACGCCCGTCGCCGTCACCCGCACCTGCAGCGGCCCGCGATGGGTGCGCAGGCGAGCCGTGCCCAGCGGCGGAATGTCGATTCGCACGCCGCCGGCCGGGTCCAGGTCCAGGTCGGCGGCGACCTCGAGCGGGCCGAGGCATGCCGACGTGCGCGCCCCCAGGCGCAGGCCGAGGGCGGTGCCCGCCACGCCCACGGCGACACGGGCCAGCGACCGACCGCCCGGCTTCACGATCGCAGTGTATCCAGGCCTACCTGCGGGAACTCTGACCGTTGCCTTGACGTCAAGATATCGTCGCGTCATGCGCTGGGATCCACAGCAGTACGGTCGCTACGCCGACGAACGGGCTCGCCCGTTCCTCGACCTGCTGGCGCGGGTCGGGGCCGACGCTCCGCGCCGGGTCGTCGATCTGGGCTGCGGTCCGGGCACGATGACCGCCGTCCTCGCCTCGCGCTGGCCGGACGCGGTCGTCGAGGGCCTCGACTCGTCACCGGAGATGATCGCCTCAGCCGCTGCGCTCACCACCGACGGGCTCACGTTCGCCGTCGCCGACGCGACCGAATGGGACGGCGACGCGAATGTCGTGATCAGCAACGCGATGCTGCACTGGGTGCCGGGGCATCGCGCGTTGGTGGCGCGTTGGGCCCGTGCGGTGCCGGCGGGTGGCTGGCTGGCGTTTCAGGTCCCTGGCAATTTCGACAGCCCGTCACACACCCTCATCCGCGCGCTGGCGCGCGAGTTTGCGGTCGAGCAGACGGTGCGACCGCGCGACGCGGTCGGCGACCCGGCCGAGTACGCCGCCCTGCTGCTCGACGCCGGCCTGCTCGTGGACGCTTGGGAGACGACGTACCTGCACGTACTGCCCGGCGAGGATCCGGTGCTGGACTGGGTACGCGGCACCGCGCTACGTCCCGTGCTCGCTGCGCTGACCGCGGCCGACGCCGACGAGTTCTGCCGGCGGCTGGCCGCGCGGTTGCGCTCGGCCTACCCGCGCGGCCCGCGCGGCACGCTTCTCCCGTTCCGCCGGATCTTCGCGGTGGGGCACCGATGAGCAGCGAACCGGAGTCGATCAGGAGTCGGCGGTGGCCTTCGCCGGAGCCTTCGCCGGAGCCTTCGCCGCGGTCTTCTTGGCCGGCGCCTTCTTTGCGGCGGACTTCGTCGACGCCTTCTTCGCCGACGCCTTCTTCGCCGACGCCTTCTTCGCGGGAGCCTTCTTCGTCGCACTCTTCTTCGCCGCCCGGCGCGGGGACTTCTTGGCCGGCCCGCGGGCGCGCCGGTCGGCGAGCAGTTCGGCGGCCCGGTCGTCGGTGATCGACTCGATCTCGTCGCCCTTGCGCAGCGACGCGTTCGTCTCGCCGTCGGTGACGTACGGGCCGAAGCGACCGTCCTTGATCACCATCGGCTGGCCGGAAGCCGAATCGTTGCCTAATTCGCGCAGCGGCGGCGCGGCAGCCGCTCGGCGGCCACGTTGCTTGGGCTGGGCCAGGATCGCGGCAGCGTCCTCGATCGTGATGGTGAAAAGCTGATCCTCGCTGTCGATCGAGCGCGAGTCGGTGCCCTTCTTTATGTACGGGCCATAGCGGCCGTTCTGGGCGGTGACGTCCTCGCCGTCGACCTGCCCCAGCACCCGCGGCAGGGTCAGCAGCCGCTCCGCCTCGTCCACAGTGATGGTGTCGAGCGACATCGACTTGAACAACGACGCCGACTTTTCGCCATCCGTCACGTACGGGCCGTAGCGACCGGATTTGGCCGTCACCTCACGACCGTCGGCAGTCGAACCGAGCTCCCGGTCGCCGGACGGCGCCGACAACAGCTCCTCGACCTTCTCCGGCGTCAGTTCGTCGGGCGTGATGTCGTCGGGCAGGGAGGCCCGCCGACTGCCGTCGCCCTCACCCTCCTGCAGATACGGCCCGTACCGCCCGACGCGTACGACGACGCTGTCCGACAACGGGATCGAGTTGACCCCGCGCGCGTCGATCTCCTCCAGGCGCGCGGCGATCAGCTTCTTCAGCCCGCCCTGTGCCGAGATGCGCTCGGATTGCCCGTCCGCGTTGGCGGACCCGAAGTAGAACTTCGTCAGCCACTCGATGCGCGAGCGGGCGCCGTTGGCGATGTCGTCGAGATCATTCTCAACGGAGGCCGTGAAGCCGTAGTCGACGAGCCGGGCGAAGTAGGACTCGAGCAGCCCGACCACCGCGAACGCCGTCCACGTCGGAACGAGCGCGGGGCCCTTCTTCCAGACGTAGCCGCGGTCCTGGATCGTCTGCATGATCGAGGCATAGGTGGACGGCCGACCCACCCCTAGTTCCTCCATCGCCTTGACCAGCGACGGTTCGGTGAAGCGCGCCGGCGGGGAGGTCGTGTGCCCGGTGGGCACGAACTCGCGTGGATTTAGCGCGTCACCGCGCGAAAGCTGCGGCAGGCGCTTCTCGGCGTCGTCCTTCTCGGCCGCGGTCTCGTCGGTGTCCTCGACGTACGCGCGCAGGAAACCGGGGAACGTGATGGTCCGGCCACTAGTGGTGAACACGACGGACTCGTTCGAGACCGACGTACCGCCGAGCCGGATCGACACCGTGGTGCCGACGGCGTCGGCCATCTGCGAGGCGAGCGTGCGCTGCCAGATGAGCTCGTAGAGGCGGAACTCCTCGGACGACAGCTCGTTCGCGACCTGCCCGGGCGTCCTGAACGAGTCACCCGCGGGACGGATCGCTTCGTGCGCCTCCTGCGCGTTCTTGACCTTGCGGCTGTACGTCCGCGGCTCGGCCGGCACGTAGGCGTCGCCGTAGAGATCGCGCGCCTGGGTGCGCGCCGCGGTGAGCGCGGTGCTCGACAGGTTGGTCGAGTCCGTCCGCATGTAGGTGATGTAGCCGTTCTCGTACAGCCGCTGCGCCGTGCGCATGACCTGCTGCGCCGACCAGCGGAACTTGCGGCCCGCCTCCTGCTGCAGCGTCGAGGTCATGAACGGCGCGTACGGACGCCGGCGGTAGGGCTTCTCCTCCACGCCCTGCACCGCGAAGTCGCGATCCTCGAGCCGCGCGGCCAGCCCGCGGGCACCGACTTCGTCAAGGTGCGTGACGTTCGCCGGCGCGCGGCCGGTCGACGGGTCGAAGTCGCGGCCCGTGGCCAGCCGCGTGTCGTCGACGCTGACGAGTGTGGCCGTGAATGTGTCGGGGTCACCCTGCTTGGGCTGCAGGGGTGAGAACGTGCCGACGACGTCCCAGTAGGACGCGGCGTGGAACGCCATCCGCTCGCGTTCCTTCTCGACCACCATCCGGGTGGCGACGGACTGGACGCGGCCCGCGGACAGCCCCGGCAGGACCTTCTTCCACAGGACGGGGCTGACGCCGTAGCCCACGAGGCGGTCCAGGATCTGCCGGGTCCGCTGCGCGTCGACGAGGTTGCCGTCGATCTCGCGCGGATTGGCGATGGCGGCGGCGATGGCGGTGGGCGTGATCTCGTGAAACACCATGCGCTGCGCGGGGACCTTGGGCTTGAGCGTTTCGACGAGGTGCCAGGCGATGGCCTCGCCCTCGCGGTCCTCGTCCGTGGCGAGGTAGACCTCGTCGGCGTCCTTGACCAGCGACTTCAGCTTGCTGACCTGCTGCTTGCGGTCGGCGCTGACGATGTAGAGCGGCTCGAAGTCGTTGTCGACGTCCACGCCGAGGTTCGCCCAGGGCAGCCCCTTGTACTGCGCAGGGACGGACGCGGCGTTCGGCGGCAGCTCGCGGATGTGCCCGATCGAGGCCTCGACCACATAACCGCTGCCGAGGTAACCGCCGATGGTCTTGGCCTTGGCCGGCGACTCGACGATCACCAGTTTGGTGCCCGTCCGCCCGCCTCTTGCCGCCACTGCGCCACCTTTCGTCAGGGTTTCCGTACTCGATCATGCCCGCCGTGCAGGCGGCCGTTCCGGGGACGGACCACCAGTCGCGGACGGTACAGGACGCGGCCAACCGCGCCGGTGCGGACGGCGGCGGTTTGTCAGTTCGCCGGTCTGCGGTCCGGGGGTCCGGCTGCGTCAGATGACGAGGCGGCGCCGTTCGGTGTCTGGCCAGTGCTCATCGGCGCCGGGCGGCGGCGGCCCGAGCAACTCGACCAGGCGCCGCAGTCGCCGGGCCGAGGTGACCCGCCAGCCCGGACCGCCGCGTTGGGCGAGGGACACCGCAGCGACGCCGAGCCGGGACAGCTGCGCACCGGCGGCCTGATGAATCGGATCGTCGGCGTCGGGTGTCGCCAGCAGGTAGCCGACATCGTCGCGCCGGCCGGCCGCGAGCGCCCACAGCCGCAGGCCGCCTGGTCCGAGGCGGAATCCGGGCGGCAGACCTTGGTTGGCGCCGCGGGTCCAGCGGGCGGCGTCTTCGACCAGGTCTGGCGTAGACGCGGTGCGGACCCCGTATCCGTTCGCCGCGTCGACGACGTCGTCCGGGCCGTCCACCCCGCGTTCGACGAACGCCGCCGCGAGAGCATCAGCCCGCCAACGGTCGGCGACCACCACCGACACCCTGGCGCCGGTCCCGGAACGGACCCAGCGGCCACCGGCAATCAGCAGCCCGTCGAGGTCGGCCCGCGCGGGCGCAGCGGCCTCGGCGCCGAACAGCGAGAACTGGGTCACGGTGGCCTATCAGCGGTTGTAGAAATCCCTAGCGGTTGTAGAAGTCCCTAGCGGTTGTAGAAATCCCTAGCGGTTGTAGAAGTCCTTGACGCACCAGCCGGACGACTCGTCGGCGAAGGCCACCTTGTACATCCCGGTGTCCGTTGTGAAGTGCAGTGTCAGCTTGGCGGTGGCGGTGGCACCGGATTCGACCGGTTCCTGGTCGACGCTCACACTGCTGACGGCGTCGACGTCGGCTTGCGTCAGCTTGATGAGCTGAGTGGCGTCGGTGTCGCCGCAGAGCTTTCCCTTCACGCCCTGGAGGTCCTTCGCCTGGATCGCGCCGACGAAGGCATGGAACGTGTCGGCGGCACCCCCGGTCGACGGCGGAAGCGTGCTGCCCGAGCTGGCGGAGCCGAGGGATGAGGCGTCGGTGGCGACGCTCGGCCCGGAGAAGCTGCGGGACGGGAAGTCGTGGGTCGCCGGGGAGCTGTTTCCGTCCGGTATGGGGCTGCCCGACTGCGCGACCTGCTTGTCGTTTCCGCCGGTCAGCAGGACGGCGGCCGTGATGCCGCCGCCCAGCACCACGGCGGCCACGGCAGCGGCGATGATCGCGTTGCGCCGGCCGGTCGATTTCGGCGGCGGGCTACCGAACCCTCCCGTCCCGTAGCCCGGTTGCCCGTACTGAGGTTGCCCGTATTGAGGTTGCCACTGGGGTTGCCCGTACTGGGGTTGCCCGTACTGGGGTTGCCCGTAGCCGCCACCCTGGCTTCCGTAGCCACCGGCCGATCCGCCCTGATTTCCGTAGCCGCCGCCACCCTGGCCTGGGGGCCGAAAACGCGGGTCACCGCCGTGGCCAGGCTCCTGCGGAGGTGGGTAGTCGGTCATCTCGGCTCATCTCGTGTCCGAATCGGTGCGGTCAGGCCGCCTTCGCGGGCACGGCGGCCCGGGGCTGCTCATCACCCATCGACACCCGGCGCCGCTTCGACACGAGCACCGCGGCGGCGATGATCGCGAAGGCGATCACGCCGGCGAGGATCCGCAGCCCGACGGACGAGTTCTCGCCCACGGTCAACTTCACGACCGCGGGCGCAACCAGCACGGCGACCAGGTTCATGACCTTGATCAGCGGGTTGATCGACGGACCGGCAGTGTCCTTGAACGGGTCACCGACGGTGTCACCGATGACGGTCGCGGCGTGGGCTTCGGTGCCCTTGCCACCGTGCACGCCGTCCTCGACCATCTTCTTCGCGTTGTCCCATGCGCCGCCGGAGTTGGCCAGGAAGATCGCCATGAGCACACCGGCGCCGATGGCGCCCGCCAGGTAGCCGGCGAGCGGGCCGACGCCGAGCAGGAATCCAACGCCGACCGGAGCGGAGATTGCCAGCAGGCCCGTGGTCGCCAACTCGCGCAGCGATTCCGGCTTTCACGTGTCGACGACCTTGCTGTAATCGGGCTTCTCGGTGAAGTCCATGATCCCCGGGTGGTCGCGGAACTGGGCCCGGACCTCGTAGACGACCCGACCTGCGGCGCGGCCGACCGCGCTGATCGCCAGGCCGCTGAAGAAGAACACGACGGCGGCACCGATGATGAGCCCGAACAGGTTGTTGGGCTGGGACAGGTCAAAGCTGAAGGACAGCCGAGTCAAATTGCCGGCATGTGCGAGCGCGGCGTCGCTGCCGCCCTTGAGCCCGTTGAGGGCGTCCCCGATCGCCTTGTTGAACGAGCCGAACAGGGCGGTGGCGGCCAGTACGGCGGTGGCGATCGCGATGCCCTTGGTGATCGCCTTCGTGGTGTTGCCGACGGCGTCCAGATCGGTGAGGACGCGAGCGCCCTTCTCGTCGATGTCGCCGCTCATCTCGGCGATGCCCTGGGCGTTGTCGCTGACCGGGCCGAAGGTGTCCATCGCGACGATGACACCGGCTGTGGTGAGCAGGCCGGTGCCGGCCAGGGCAACGGCGTAGAGCGCGACGAAGGTGCTGCCGCCGCCGAGCAGGAAGGCGCCGAACAGCGCGGCGCCGATGAGTACCGCGGAATAGACGGCCGATTCCAGGCCGAGGGAGATGCCTGACAGGATGACCGTCGCCGCGCCGGTGAGCGAGGTGCCGGCGACGTCCTTGACCGGACGGCGCACGGTGTCGGTGAAGTAGCCGGTGATCTGCTGGATCAAGACGGCCAGCACGATGCCGATCAGCACCGCGAAGAACGCGATCACCGCGGGGTTGCCGGTCGCGTCGCTCACGTGGTTCTGGAGTTTGCCGAACGTCGTGGGCAGGAAGACGAACGACGCGATCAGAACGAGCACCAGCGAAACGCCTGCGGTGATGAAGAAGCCACGGTTGATGGGGACGAGACCGTTGCGGTCCGACGTCCGCAGCTTTGTGGTGAGGATGCCGACGAAGGAGCTGACGATTCCGATCGCACCGATGATCAGCGGCAGCAGCAGGCCCTTCGCGCCAAAGGCGGTCTGGCCGAGGATCAGGGCGGCAACCAGGGTGACGGCGTAGGACTCGAAGAGGTCCGCGGCCATGCCGGCGCAGTCGCCGACGTTGTCGCCGACGTTGTCGGCGATGGTGGCAGCGTTGCGCGGGTCGTCCTCGGGGATGCCGGCCTCGACCTTGCCGACGAGGTCGGCGCCGACGTCCGCGGCCTTGGTGAAGATGCCGCCGCCGACACGCATGAACATCGCCAGCAGTGCGCCGCCGAAACCGAAGCCCTCAAGGACGGTCGGCGCGTTGGAGTTGTAGGCGAAGAGCACGACGCTGGCGCCGAGCAGGCCGAGGCCGACGGTGAGCATGCCGACGATGCCGCCGGTGCGGAACGCGACGTGGAAGCCGCGCTCCCGGCCGCCGCCTCGAGCAGCCGCAGCCACCCGGACGTTGGCCCGGGTGGCCAGCGTCATACCGATGTATCCGACGGAGGCCGAGAAGACCGCGCCAACGATGAAGAACAGTGCGCGTCCGAGCTGGACGGAGAAGCCGCCGTGGTTGACCGGCAGCAACAACAACAGGATGAACACGATGACGGAGAAGACGGCCAGGGTGCGGAACTGGCGGCTCAGGTAGGCGCTGGCGCCTTCCTGCACAGCCTTAGCGATCTCCTGCATCTTCGGGGTGCCCTGATCGGCCTTGAGTACTTCGCGGACGAGCGTGTAGGCGAAGACGAGAGCCAGGATGGCGATCACCCCGATCACCACCACAGCGCCCTTCTCATTAGAGCTGAGCCCCGGTTCGGCAGCCGCCAACAAATGCGTGGCCATGCAACTCCCCTAAGTGTTATGTGCGCTCGCGACGGCAGCGCTGATCGGCATAGAAATGGGCGCCCGGGCAGGTTTCTTCGCCGTGGCCCGGCGCTGACTTCGCGGAGTTTAGCTGTCGCTCAGGCGGCCGGACGGCTCGGGTGGCGCGTCGCCCGGTGTGAGCGACCCATTCGGCGGGGTGGAGCGCTGCCTCGCGGCGGCGGGTGGCGAAGGGTCAGGCCGAGAGCGCGGCGACGGCCTCGTCGATCGTCGGATGGATCGCGAACACGCTGTCGAGCCCGGTGATCGCGAAGAGCTTCAGGATGCGGTCCTGGTTGCAGACGAGCGGAAGGGAACCGCCGGCGTCCGTGGTCGTCGCGCGGGCCTCCACCAACGCGCCGAGCCCGGTCGAGTCGAGGAACGCGACCTCGGTGAGGTCGACCACGACGGTGTCGACACCTGATGTGAACAGCTCGGTGAGGCTCTCCCTCAACGCCGGCGCCGAATAGACGTCGACCTCGCCGCTGACCGACACGACGGGATGGCCGCCGACCGACTGGTGAGAGACCGAGAGCTCCACGCGTTTCACCTGCTTCATTCGTCGTCGGTGCGATGTTCGATAATCGCGGCAGCCGCGCAGCGGCCTGTCAAGAGCATGCCACAGGGCGGTACGAGGGGTGGGCGGATGCAGGTCGGGGGCCTCAGAACGGTTTGCTCCCCGAGCGATCCGCCCGACCTCGGGATCCGCCGCCGGCCCGGGCTACCTGGCCCGGCCGGGCGAGCTGCGCTGATCTAGGGATGCGCGTGCGGCACGGCGATGGGGCAGCGGCTGACCGCCGGCTGTTCGGCGGTGGCGGGTGTCGGCTGTTCGGCCGCCTCGGGTGTCGGCGATTCGGCGGTGTGCTGCGGCCGCGGTCCGGTGGCGTCGGGTGTCACCGGCGAGTCCTCGCGGGAGGCAACGAGCAGGAACGACAGCACGCCGCCGAGCGCGCACAGCCCCGCCGCGATCAGCACCGCGTGGTGAAAGCCCGTCGACAGATCGGCCGGATGGTTGTACGCCGCAGGCGTGATCCCGGCGACGCCAGGGAGCACCGCCACTGCGAGCAGGCCGGCCGCTCGCGCGATGTCGTTGTTGACCGCGGAGGCCACGCCGACCTGACGTGACGGCGCCGAGGCGAGCGCGGTCGCGGTGAGCGGGGCGACCGTCGCCGAGAGCCCGAGCGCGAAGACGAGGACGGCCGGCAGGACGTCGAGCGCATAAGACGCATGTGCGCCCACACGGACGAGCAGGGCCAGCCCGCAGCCGGCCATGATCGGGCCGACGGTCATCGGGATCCGGGGGCCGATCCGGGTCGCGAGCCGTCCCGCCCGCGCCGACAGCAGGAGCATCACGAAGGTCATCGGGAGCAGGGCGCTGCCGGCGGCCACCGGTGTGAACCCCGACACCCGCTGCAGCTGGACAGGAATCAGGAACAGCGCGCCGGCCAGAGCTGCGTAGAGCACGAAGGTGACGGCGTTCGCGGCGGTGAACTGGCGCGAACGGAACAGCGACAGCGGCATCATCGGGTGCGCCCCGCGCGCCTCGGCGAAGACGAACGCACCGAGCACGACGATCCCGGCGACCAGACACGCCACGAGCGAGAGCGGCCAGTGCCGCTGCGGGCCTTCGGTCAGCGCGTAGACGGTGAGCCCCAGACCGACCGCGGCCAGCAGCACACCCGCGACGTCCAACCGGGTGTCGGCCTCGTCGTCCTTCGTCTCGGGGACGTAGCGCGCGGACAGCCAGATGACGGCGGCCGCGAGCGGGACGTTCAGGACGAACACCAGCCGCCACCCCCACGGCGCCACCCCCACGAGCACGCCGCCGAGCACCGGGCCGATCGCGGTCGCGACCCCGCCCAGGCCGGACCACGCGCCCACGGCCGCGGCGCGATCGACCGGGCGGAACACGGCCTCCAGGATCGCCAGCGAACCGGGCGTGAGCAGCGCGGCGCCGACGCCCTGCACCAGGCGCATCCCGATCAGCACTCCCGACGACGGCGCGAGCGCGCACCCGATCGACGCGACGGTGAACCAAACGACGCCGAGGACGAAGATGCGCCGGCGACCCAGCCGATCGCCCAGCGATCCGCCGAGCAGCAGCAGCCCGGCCAGGCTCAGCGTGTAGGCGTTGACCGTCCATTGCAGGGCGGTGAGCCCGGCGCCCAGATCGCGTCCGATGCGCGGCAGGGCAACGTTGACGACGGTGCCGTCGAGCATCGCCATGCCGCTGCCGAGGATCGTCGCGGCCAGCACGCCGCGGCCCTGTGCGGACTTCAGGACCAGGCCGGGATCGTCCGGCGACGCCGTCATGTTCCTGCTTTCGTCGAGCGGCATGCAACAACGGACCTACCCAAAAGCATCCGCGGATGTGGTACAACCGCCGCTTTACCAGTTGTACGCTAAATCGATGGACGTAACGATCAGTACCCTGCGCGCTGAACTCGCCAGCTGGGTCCACAGAGCCCAGGCCGGTGAGGAGGTCGTGGTCACCGACCGCGGTGTCCCAGTGGTGCGGTTGCTCGCGGTGAATACGGCGCCACTGCTCGACCGGCTCGTACAGACAGGCGTGCTGGCCAAACCACGCCGTGCCGAACGCCCTGCGGCACACGCCGCCAGCCGGGTGCGTGCGCGCGGGCCAGTGGCCGACCTGGTGAGCGAACAGCGTCGCTGACCGACATGCCCATCGTGTATTTCGACAGCAGTGCCTTCGTCAAACTGGTCGTCGAAGAGGACGGCAGCGAGCTTGCGGCCATGCTCTGGGATGGCTGCGACGCCGCCGTGTCCAGCCGCCTCGCCTATCCGGAAGTGCGGGCCGCGCTGGCCGCCGCCGGGCGTGCCCATCGCCTTGCCTCCCGCGACCAGAGCCGTGCCGAGGCGGCATGGGAGGATTTCTGGGCTGCGACGAGGACGGTCGAACTGAGCGAGCTTGTCACCGCCCACGCTGGGCAACTGGCCAGCCAGCACGCCCTGCGAGGCGCCGACGCAGTGCACCTGGCCAGCCTGCTGGCGGTAGGAGCGCAGGAGACTCTGTTCGCGGTTTGGGACCAGCGGCTGCGAGCCGGGGCGCTATCGGCAGGCGTACAACTGGCTCCACCCGAATAGCGGCCGCGAGGGCCTCGGCGCACCGACCCCCATCAGCACCCGGTTACGGGATCGCGAGGTGGTAGACGCGCGCGGAGCTCCCGGCCAGGACAGCGCGGCGAGTGTCGTCGTCGGGCAGCAGCGCGGCCACCGAACGGGCGTTCGCAGCTGCTCACGGTCAGGCTCGACCAGGTGATGCTCATCGAGCGCGCGCTCGATCGTGGCCTGCCCGTACCTGCCTGCGGCCCCGCCACGCAGCGCGGTTGGCGAGTTCGACTTGAGGGTCAGCTCGCGCTCGGCCCAGTCGCGAGTTCGGCTGCGTCCTTCTCATCCATCCTCAGGACGCGACCAACTTGCGCAGCGTCCGCACGTCGGTCTCGAGACGGTCCAGCATGATGGCGGTGTCATCGGGGCCGTTGCTCTCGGCCGCGAGACACTGCACGATCCAGCCGCGCGCGATCGTGGAGGCGGGCACGCCCTGGGCTTGGGCGTAGTCCTGGAGACCGGCCAACTCCTCGGGGTTCAGCCGCAGGGAGAACATCGCCGACTTCGCGTGCCCTGGCCGGGTTGCCCGCGCCAGATGGTTGGGGTTAGTTGACCTCTGGGTTCTCGACGGCTGTGAGTGCGCGCACGGCTGAGGCGGTTGCCAGTCCGGCGGCAACGATGGTGGCGCCGCAGGCAAGGGCTATGGGTAGGGAGGGGACGTTGAGGACTAGGTAGCTGTCGGTTACGAGGGCGATTCCCAACACGCCGGCAGCGACTCCTGCGAGTAGGCCGATGCCGACGATGATCGCGGCCTGGATGCCGAGCACGGAAAGGGTCCAGCGTGCGGTGAGTCCGAGGGCGAGCAGGCGGGAGCTGTAGGTCCTGAGTTTTTTGGCTTGGCTTCTGATCACGAGCAGGAGGACTACGAAGGCTCCGGCTATGAGCCCGGCGAGGAAGACGTACCACTGGGTGGGGATGTCTGGGGGTGGTGGGGGGACGTTGTATTGGACGAACCGGCTGTCGTATCCGGCGTCGACAGTAGCGGCCACTGCGGTGTTGATGGCTGGCGTCGGGACGTTGGTGAAGATGTATTTGGTTGGGTCGCTGATGGGCAGGTTGAGCTTCTTGGCGGTGCTGAGCAGGATGACGCCGGCGTATTGCTCGCTGAACTGCCGGGTCAGGGAGACGTGGAGTGTGCGTAGCTGTTGCGGGACGACGCGACGCTTTCCGCCGTCTGAGTCGATGACGAATCGTTGATCTCCGACGGTGCCGGTGAAATCCAAGACGCCGCCGGCGTTGAGGGTTGCCTCGGCGCCGGCTGGTAGTTGGCTGCCGACGAACCGTCGTAGGTCGTCGGCGGAGCTGAGTACCAGGGTGTAGGAGTTGAAGTTTCCTGACCTCGGTACGTAGAGGAAGTGGGCGTAGCCCGAGTTCGGATTGTGGATTCTGTCTTGGGCGGCCAGGCCCCTGAGCACGACAGGGTGGCCGACGTGTGGAACTGCCGTGATGATGTTCCCGACTGGGGTGACGCCCTGGATGCCGGAGCCGCTTTGAACCCACATTTGGTGGGGCGGGATCAGGCTGTAGGCACCGGCGGCCCGGCTCAGTTTCTGGCTGTCTATCTGGGTCGCTGCGCAGATGGGGACAGAGATACACGCCACGACGACCGCCGCGGCGGCAGCATGTCGCCCGAGGTCGGCGCTCATCAGGCGCCGAGTGACAAAGGTGCGTGGAGTGCTGCGCGACAGCATCGCTAAAGCGATTCTGAGCACGTCGGGGGTGAGCAGCATGACGGCGAGAATCGTCAGGTAGGACGCTAGAGCGGTGTCGCCTTCGGAGTGCCGGTTTGCGGCGAGCTTGAACGTGACCACGAGGACGACCACCGCAGCGGCTCGCCGGATCAGGGCGAATGGAAGTCGCGCTAGCTGCTGGGAGAGTTTCGAGCCGCGGGCGATGCTGGGTCGGCGTGCTGGCCACAGTGTTCCGGCTGCGATTACTAGCAGCGCCGCGGCCGCGATCAGGTACGTGTGGCCATCAGGGCCGGGCAGCGGCGAGAGGGGTTGGTCGTCGTAGTGCGGTAAGACGCTGGCTCGCAGGCCGATGCCAATCAGCCAACCGACGCCGAGGCCTACTGCGATCGAGGCGAGCGCAGCGGTCATGAGCGCGGCGATCTGGGCGAGCCGGGTGGTCGATCGGGCGATGCCGACGGCTACGAGCCGGTCGGCGCCGGCGAGTGCGTCGGTGC
The DNA here is from genome assembly GCA_051000605.1 of Jatrophihabitans sp. Classification (GTDB taxonomy): domain Bacteria; phylum Actinomycetota; class Actinomycetes; order Mycobacteriales; family Jatrophihabitantaceae; genus Jatrophihabitans. Next base: position 1,722 of record JBPCOE010000049.1, on the reverse strand, counting down.
GGGTTTGCCGCACGACCAGCCCTGCCATGAGAAGCACCGCCAGAAGCAAGGGCAGGTAGGAAACGACGATGTTGTTCGAACCAAAGCTGGCGACGGGAGCGTGCGCGATCTGGCTGCGGGTGGCGTAGTTGCTGTCGATCTCACTGGCTCGGTCGCCGTGGCCTGGCGGGATCGGGGAGAGGATCGCCTGCAGAACCCGTTGGACGGTGGCCACTGAGCCGCTGGACCAGAGCACGTCTAGCTGGGCCTGGACCGGCTGATAGGAGCGAGCCGGGTCTGGGCGCGGAATCGATTCCCATGTGCCCGGACCGGCGATGATGAGATCGCCTTTCTCGGCGTAGGCGTCGTTGACAATGCCGACGACATGAAAGGTCGCGTGGCCCGAGAGCACTGTAAACTGGGCGCGATAGCCCAGAGCCGCGGCCAGGTGCCCAGAGATGGCGACGTCAAACTGGGATTGCGGCCAAGCGCCGGACTTCAGCGTGTATCTGCCAGGAAAGGCCTTCCGCAGTCCAGGGTCTTGAGTGAACGCCACTGTGGGTATCGAGCCGGTCACGAAGCTCTTGGTGTAGGAGTCCGGGGTCAGCTGCGGCGTGGTGATCATGAGGTGCGCGCCAGAAACCGCAGCCGCCAGCTTGGCATCGGCGTTTCCGAAGAACCGCGGCCCCAGAGTCCCGGGATCGATGTTGGTGTAGGTCGACTGCTGGAACTTCCCGAGTTGCCGGTCCGCTTGCTGTGGGCCGGTCAGGGTAAAGGCGTTGACGCAGACGAACACCGCGCCCAACACGGCGAACGTCACGGCCAGCATGATCGCCGAGCGGCGCACGCTCTTGGACCTGAGCCAGCGGCGAGCCAGGAACAGCGACGCCGCGATCGGGATGGTCGTCATGGGGCGGTGATCGTGCCGTCGACCATCACATAGACCGAGTCGGCGAAACCCTTGGCGAGCGGGTCGTGCGTGGCCAAGACCACGGCGGTCCCGCGCTCATCGCACAGGCGCCGCATCAGCCCGAACAGCTGGTTGGAGTTCTGAGAATCCAGCGCGCCCGTCGGCTCGTCGGCAACCAGGAGGCCCTGCTCGCCGGCCAACGCACGAGCGATACCGACTCGTTGCCGCTGACCGCCCGACATGCGCTCAGGCAACCGATCACCCAGCTCTGCAAGGCCGACCAAACGCAAAGCCTCCTGCGCTGCGGTATCGGCCTTGCTTCGCGGATATCCCCGAACCATGAGCGGGAGGGCGACGTTCTCGCGGGCCGTGAATTCGGGCATCAAATTGTTGGTTTGGAAGATCACTCCGATGCTGTGAAGTCGGATGCTGGCCCGTCGACTCTCCGATTGGCCCGACAATGACTCGCCTGCGACCAGCACCCTGCCGGAATCTGCCTGGTCGATCCCGGCCAGAATGTTGAGCAAGGTCGTCTTTCCCGAGCCGCTGGCTCCGTAGATGCAGGCGAACTCACCCGGCTGCACCCCGAAGCTCACACCGTCGACCGCGACGATGACCTCCGCGCCGACCGTGAAGCTCTTCGACGTCTTCTCGAGTGTGGCGATCACATGAATCCCGTCCGCTCTGTAAAAGGCTGGTTGATGCGCGCACAGACAGCGGCGGGGGGGGGGGGGGGGGGGGGGGGGGGGGGGGGGGGGGGGGGGGGGGGGGGGGGGGGGGGGGGGGGGGGGGGGGGGGGGGGGGGGGGGGGGGGGGGGGGGGGGGGGGGGGGG
>JBPCOE010000030.1:0-8153 GCA_051000605.1 Jatrophihabitans sp. | reverse complement strand
GTACGTGGTCGTGCGGTCCTCAAACTTGCTCGGACATCGTTTCCTTTCTCCCACCCGGGACGGGGCTCCGTCCACTCCCCTTCCCCCCCCCCCCACGATCGCGCAGTCGCACACCGCGCCTGCGCTCAGCCTGACCGCGCTGTTCAACGGCTTCCGCCCGCTGTTCCGTGCGCTCAACGCGGAGCAGATCAACAAGTTCTCGACCGAGATCATCCAGATCCTGCAGGGCGAGAGCGGCACCATCGAGGACCTGCTCTCGCAGACCGCGCAACTAACCAGCAACCTCTCCGACCGGGACCAGTTGTTCGTCAGCGTCGTCGACAACCTCGGCGCACTGCTGCGTTCGGTGTCGCGGCACGACACGCAGCTGGGCCAGCTCGTCGATTCTCTCGCAGGCCTCACCCGCAACCTCGCCGCGGACTCGCCGAACATCGGTCGCTCGATCGACGCGATCGACGGCCTGGCAGGCTCGGTCGACGGTCTGCTGACGGGATTGAACGGGCACGACTTCCGCGGCAGGGTCATCGACCTGGAAAAACTGACGTCGGTGGTGGCCGCGAACCAGGGCGTCCTGGACAAGACGATCAAAGCCTTCCCGGTGGCGTTCTCCGACTTCAACCGGGTGACCCAGAACGGCAACTGGATCAACGCGTACCCCTGCACGATCAAGTTCGGCATCCCCTTGAGTCCTGTGATCACCCCGGACCAGATCGCGCAGGCGATCGCTGCCTTCATCGGCAATGACTCGCTGTCCATCGTCCTGGGGCTGCTCGGTGGTCTGCTCCCACCGGGGTCCGGGCTGCCGGTGCCCCTCAACATCCCGCAGGGCGCCGTCAACTCGAACCCGGCCACCCACTCGGCGGTGTGCCGATGATGGAGTGGTTCCGTCGGCGCGACCCGGTGATGGTCGCCATCGTGGTGACGATCATCGGTGCGCTCGTGGTGCTCGCGTCACTGAATCTCAACCGGCTGCCGTTCGTGAACTCGTCCGTCGCCTACCAGGCAGACTTCGCGAACGCGGCCGGTCTGCAGGAGGGCGATGACGTTCGGGTGGCCGGCATCAGCGTCGGCAACGTCACCTCGATCGCGGTGCACGGCGATCACGTCCGGGTCGGTTTCACCGTCGCGAGCAATCTCAAGCTCGGCGGCAGCAGCGGGGCGAGTATCGAACTCGCCACCGTGCTCGGCGCGCTGTTCCTGCAGGTCGAGTCGGCCGGGCCCGGCAGGCTGGCCCAGAACGCGACGATCCCGGTCGCGCGCACCACCGTCCCGTTCACGCTGATCGACGCGTTCAACGAACTCGGGGCCACCACGACCAAGACCGATCTGCCGACGTTCCACAAATCGCTGGAACAACTCGCCTCGACCCTGCACGGGCTGCGCCCAGGCGACGTCACCGCCACGCTCAAGGGCCTGACGAGCATCTCGAACGCGATCGCGAGCCGGCAGGACGAGATCAGCGGACTGCTGCGCGACGCCGGGACGATCATCAAGACGTTGAGTTCGAAACGGGTCTCTCTCATCGCCCTGATGGGCGACGCCGACACGTTCGTTCGGATGCTGCATGCGCGTCGCGATGCGATCAATAACCTGCTGCAGCACACGGCCGACCTCGGCAAGCAACTGTCGGTCCTGATCGAGCAGAACGGTGCGAAGCTCGGCGCGGCGCTGGGCGAGATCGACGCCGTCACCGGCGTGCTCGGGCGTGATCGGACGCAGCTGACGGCGGCGATCACGCAGCTCGGCCAGTTCTCGACAAACATCGCGAACGTCACCGGCAGCGGGCCCTGGATCGACGTCATGCTGCCGACGTTCCTGCAGCCGGACAACATCATCGCCGCCTGCGGCCAGAACCCGGCGCCGGGGTGCGGGCGCTGATGTTGCCGAAATCGATGCTGGAGAAGCTGACTCAGCACTGGCTGCGGATCGTGGCCGGGCTCATCGCGGTCCTGGTGGTGGTCGCGGGTCTCGGGCTGGTCTTCCGGGCGAACATCGAAGGGCCGCCGACTAAGACGATCGTCGCCGAGTTCGTCGAGACACCGGGGCTCTATACCGACAATGCGGTGAACATCCTCGGCGTCAAGACCGGGAAGGTGACGACGGTTCGGTCCGGGGCCGATCTCGTCCGAGTCACGATGGAAATCCCGCAGAGCACGAAGCTGCCCGCAGATGTGCGCGCGATCCTGATGGCGCCGAACCCCGTCAGCGACCGCGCGATCGAGCTCTACCCGCCGTACACGAGCGGCCCCCAGTTCTCGGACGGCGCGCCGATCCCGCTCAGCCGTACTGCGGTGCCGCTGAGCGTCGACGCCGTGTTCGGCGCCGTCGACGACCTCGCGAAAACGCTCGGCCCGAGCGGGGCGAACAAGGGCGGCGCGCTGTCGAGGGTCGTCAAGTCCGTCGCGACCCTGACCAAGGGCAACGGCAAGAACCTGCAGAACACGCTGGCCGCCCTTGCGTCGGCGCTGCCGGCATTCACGGCCGATCCGCACCAAATCAGTCGTCTGATCGACAACCTCGACACCTTGGGCAAAACGCTCGCCGAACACAACTCGACGATCGATTCGCTGTTCTCCGACGTCGCGGTGGCCACGAAGGAGCTTGCCGACGAGCGGGGCACGCTGGCCGCCGCGATCGGGAATCTGCAGGACGGCATGCAACGAGTGGCCGCCTTCATCCGCGCCAACCGCGACTCGCTGAAGGGCTCGGTGGCGAATCTCGCCACCACGACGCAGGCCCTGATCGGCGATCAGAAGGCGTTGACCACGACGTTCGGCACCGCTGCGCTGGGCTTCCAGAACTTCAACCGGGCTGTGGACGAGAACGCGCCGTGCGCGGCCCCCACCGAAGGAACCGGCATCTGCCCGATCGTGTACGGCCGCCTCGACTTCACCGCCAACACCGAGACGATCATCAAGACGTACTGCCACAGCTCCCTGCAGGAGGCCGTGCCGATCCTCCTGAGGACCGTACCCGGGTTGGACACGGCGCTGGGCGTGCTGAACCTGCCGGGCCTGACACCGGCGACCACGGTCAACACCCTGTGTGTCGGCGAGTACGCCGCGGTACAGGGCCGCGGTGGCACGCCGGGCGCGCCGCCCAGCCCCGACCTCGGGTTGTCGAGGTTCCTCAAATGACGCGTCGGTGGGCAGTTGTTGTGGTCACGCTGGCCGGCGCCGCGGTGGTGTCGGCGTGCTCGCCCCCGGACCTGAACGTGCTGCCCGCGCCGGCCGCGATCAGCGGGTCGACCTATCACCTGGGCGCCGACTTCAGAGACGCGCTGAACCTGCCGCTCGGCGCCAAGGTCAAGCAGTCGGGTGCGGTGATCGGTGAGGTCACGACGATCCGGACCAAGGACTTCGTGGCCCGCGTCGACATGGACATCTCCTCCTCGGTCAAGCTGCCGGTCGGAACGACGGCCCAGGTCCGCTTCACCACCCCGCTCGGTGAGGACTACATCGCGATCTACCCGCCGGCGCGCCCGTCGGGCAAGTACCTGCAGGCCGACGACGTCCTCTCGCCGACGAGTACCAGTGCCGCGCCCACGATCGAGGACGCGTTCGCCGCGCTGTCGCTGTTGCTCAACGGCGGTGGCATCGATCAGATCGCGACGATCGTGCACGAACTCGATCGGACGATCAGCGGCCGGACGGGGACGATCCGTACCGTCCTGGACCGCATGCACCAACTCGTCGGCGGCCTCAACTCGCACCGCGGCGACATCGACCGCGCGTTGTCCGGACTACACCAGCTGGCCGTGACGTTGGGCGCCGGCGACGACGTCATCAACGAGGCGCTCGACCGGTTCCCGGCAGCGCTTCGCATCGTGGCCGGGCAGACCGGCAAGGTCAACGATCTGCTCACCCACGTGTCGAGGCTCGCGGTCGTCACCAAGAGCGTTCTGGACCGCAGCACGAATACGCTGCTCGCGGACATGGACCTGCTGAAGCCGGCTGTGCAGTCGCTGGTACAGGTGCGCGGGACGATCGTGCCGGCCATGCAGGCACTCACCACGTTCGGGCGCAACATCGAGCAGGCAGCGCCGGGTGACTACGTCAACGCCAACGGAGCATTCAACCTGATCTTCAACCACACCGCGCTGGTTCCGCACGCGTCCGGCAACACCTCCGCGAGCGGGCAGGACGCGGTCCGCCGCCTGCTCACGGCGGGCATGCCGGCCACGGCGCCGGGTGGACGACGACGATGAGACGCAACATCGTGCTCGCGCAACTCGTCATCTTCGGGGTCATCTCCGTGCTGATCATCGCCTACACCCTGTTCGGCGTCATCGGCATCAACCCGACCGCGACCCCGATCACGGTGACCATGCAGCTGCCCACCGGCGGCGGGATCTTCGAGGGCTCCGAGGTCGCGTATCGCGGGGTCGGCGTCGGAAAGGTCGACACGGTCGACCTGAAGCGAGCCGGCGTTACGGTGTCGTTGTCCATCGACGAGGGCACGAAGATTCCGCTCGACAGTGTCGCGCACGTCTACGACCTGTCCGTGGTCGGCGAGCAGTACGTCGACCTCGTGCCGCGGCGCACGTCCGGCCCGTCGATGAAGTCCGGCGACGTGATCCCCGTCGAGCGCACCACCACCCCGGTGTCGACGCCTACGGTGCTGCTCGACGTCGAGCGCCTCGTGAACTCGATCGACCCCGCGGACATCCGCACGGTCAGCACCGAGCTGGCGTCGGCGTTCGCCGGGTCGGGTGCGCAGTTGCGCCAGATCCTCGACAGCGGCGGCATCCTCGTGCAGCAGCTCGCGCATTCGAAGACGGCGATGGTCGACCTGCTCCACAACGGGCGCATCGTGCTCGACACCGCGGCGGCGCACTCGCAGGACTTCAAGACGTTCGCCGACTCGCTGCAGGCACTGACCGCGACCCTCAAGTCGTCCACCCCGGCGATCGAGAAGATCATCGAACAGGGACCGTCGACGACCCGACTCGTCGATGAAATCATCAGCGAGAACGGGTCCGCGACCGCGGTGCTGATGAGCAACCTGGTGACGTTCGGCGGAATCCAGGTGGCGAACATACCCGGGCTCAAGGCGCTGCTGGTGGCGGTTCCCGAATTCGGCCGGTTGCTGCCGAAGGTCGTGCGCAACGGCGCCATCCAGGCCGGCGCGCTGTTCAACTACAGCCAGCGGGTCTGCGCCACCGGAGTACCCGCGACCAGCCCGCTTTCGGGTACGCGATCAAAGATCTACCAGGCCCGCTGCGGCGTTGCCGGGCTGTTGCCGCGGGGCGCGGCCAACGCGCCGCCGCCGGTCTCGCCACCGGCCCGAACGACCAGTTCGGGGGCGACCCAGGTGGGGACCTACGATCCATCCGGTGGCGTGGTCCGGACGCAGAACGGGTCGGCCGTGCGGCTGGGCTCGACCGGCGGCCAGGATCAGGTCTTCGGCACCAAGGCGTGGCAGACCCTGTTGCTTCCGGTCGGGGCGCCGCGGTGACGATCCACGAGGAGACGTTGTTTCACAGTGACGAGTGACGAACAGTCCGAGCACACCCCCGATATCCCGGCTCCGCCGGTGAAGCTGACCAAGCCGAAGAAACCGAAGGCGGACAGGCCGAAGGCGGACAGGCCGAAGGGCGACGCGAAGTCCAAGGCCGACGGCGGCGAGCTCGTCGGCGCAGGCAAGGCGGCCGGCAAGAAGAAATCTGGCGCTAGGCCCGACGGTATGGACGGCAAGAAAGACAAGCGCAGCGAGCCGCCCCCGCCCGTGGCGACGCGCTCGCAAAGGCGGGGCCCGCTGGTGGCCGCGCTGGCCGCCGCGGTCGCGTTGCTGGCCGTTGCGGCCGTGTGCGCAGGGTTGTACCTGCACGATCGCGGGAAGGTGTCCGACGACGCGCGCACCGCTGACGCTCGGACGCAGGCGTTAGCAACCGGGCAGAAGATCGCCATCGACTTCTCCACCTACGACTACCGCCATCTCGACCAGGATTTCGCGCACGTCGCTGGGCAGCTCACCGGCAAGTTCGCGACCGACTACAAGGCGACGTCCGCCGCGCTGAAGCCCACCCTCACCCAGTACCAGGGAATCGCGACCGCGAAGGTGCTCGATGCCGGTGTGGCCAGCCTGACCGCGAAGAAGGCGGTCGTGCTCGTCTTCGTCGACCAGACCGTCACCAGCAAGGTGTCCAAGACGCCCACCGTCGATCGCAACCGGGTCCGGGTCACGATGCAGCGTCAGGGCGACCGCTGGTTGACGTCAGCCCTGGACCTGCGCTGACCGATGCCGGTGTCATTCTCACGATCGCGCCATTCGTCTTCGGGTTGTTCAGCGTGGTGTGCGCGGTCGAGTGCTGGCGCTCGCGTGGCCTGACCGCTCTCGATCACCGATCGAGGGCCGACGACGCGGGCGAGGCCGGAAGCGGCTGACCTGCGCCGATCAGATCAGGGCAGCTCAGAACGGCGGCGAGTCGTCGACGTCGACATCGTCGTCGCAGCGCAGACGCCTCCGGAGAGCTCCCGAGCATGGTTGAGCCACATATCGATCATCTTGCCTGTCCAGGGCGTCCGCCGCCGACCGCAGCGACACTGCCCGGGGAAACCTGACCCACTCCCGTCCCTGCGAAACAACGCGACGCAACAGTGGTATCGAGCGGCCGACGCCGAGCTCTGCAAGGAAGGGGAGTCCACCCCATGGCCCCGCGTGGCCGTCAGTGGTTACGGTCGGCAGAATGTCCGCAGAGCCGGCCGCACCGGCCGCAGGACGACCGCACGGAGGACACATGCTGACGATTTCTTCTGCGGCGGTCACCCATACGGGCCGGGTGCGCGAGTCCAACGAGGACAGCATGCTCGTGACCGATCGCTTCGTCGCGGTGGCCGACGGGCTGGGCGGCCATGCCGCCGGTGAGGTCGCGAGCAGCATCGCCGTCGAGCGCCTGCGGTTGCTAGACGACTGCGAGATCGTCCACCCGGACGACGTGATCTCGGCGATCGAGGACGCGAACCGCCAGATCCTGGCCGAGACGAAGCGACGAACCGAGTACGACGGGATGGGCACGACCCTCACCGGCCTGGGCATGGTCGACGTCGGCGGATCCGAGCACTACGTGGTCTTCAACGTCGGTGATTCACGGGTCTACCGCTACACCGAGGGCGTGTTGTGGCAGGTGACGGTCGACCATTCCGAGGTCGAGGAACTTCGCGCGAGCGGTCAGCTCAGTGCCGAGGACGCCGCGCGCTACCCCCGTCGCAACGTCGTCACCCGCTGCTTGGGCAGCGATCCCGCCCCGACGCCGGACCTCTGGGTGTTCCCGCCGTCGCGCTCCGAACGCTTCCTGGTCTGTTCGGACGGCCTGACCAACGAGGTCGACGACGCCGGCATCGCCGAACTGCTCGGCCGCCACGACGAGCCGGAAGCCGCGGCCGGTGCTCTGCTCGAGGAAGCCCTGGCTGCTGGCGGACGTGACAACGTCGCGGTTATCGTCGTTGATCTCACCAGCATGGATACGCAGGTCATGAACATCGATACGGCGCCTCGGAGCAAACACCTCACCATGCTCGAATGAGACGCGCCGGACAGCGCACAGATGACGACGCGCGCAGATGACCTAGCCCGAATGAACTGACCCAAGAGGACGGACCCGGATGACCGCGTCGCCAGCTCCGCCCCAGCGAGCGCAGGTTAGCTACCTGCCGGGCTCCTGGCTGGGCTTCGCGGCCGACGACGTCATGCTGCTGGCTGAGATGTCGGCCTCGGCGCCGCTCGCAATCGCTTGCTGGGACCGCATCACCCAGGGCGGTGGGGTCGACGGAGTGCTGGGCGTCATCGCGCAGGTCGGTTTGCGCGCCGTCCCGAACTTCGCCCTGAGCGGCGCGGGCAGCGACGGCGATACCCGCCTCGTCGTCACCGGCAAGGCCCAAGCCGAGGTCGTGCACCGCGGGCAGCCGGAGCCGACGATCATCAGCGCCGCCGAATCGACCACCTGGCACGAGCAGCGACTCGCCGGCCGTCCGGCTATCCGGCTGTTCGCCGAGGCCGGTGACGTGGTCGAGGCCGCGGCGCTCCCGCTGCTCGGCGGCATCGTCCGCGCGTCCGCGTTGGCGGTAGGGGTGTTGGGGGGGCGGCCGAGGGGCACCAAAGCCCACCCCCCGGTTGATGTTTCCTGTTCGACAAATCCCTGTTCGGACGGATAG
>JBPCOE010000028.1:0-22254 GCA_051000605.1 Jatrophihabitans sp. | reverse complement strand
CGCTGTTACCCGAGGACGACGATCCGTCCACGTTCGTGTTGGAGTTACCGCTGAAGGCAGCGGCACCAGACAGCGCACCGGAGTTGGCGTTGCCCGAGTCGCCGCCGGGGCCCGTGTCCCCGGAGGTCGCCCGACCGGTCGCGTCGCCGCCCGCACCGGACCCGCCGGTGCCAGTGGCTGTGCCCGCGCTGGAGCCGCTGGTGCTGCCCGAGCCGGTCGCGGTGGTCGACGTGGCCGCACCGCTGGCGCCCGAGGCGCCACCCGCACCGCTCTTGGCCGCCGAAGTGCCGTTCGACCCGGCGTTGGAGGCGCCCGTGTTACCGCCCTTGGCCGAGTTGCCGGTCGTGGACGAACCCGTACCGCCAGAGGTGGTGTTGCCCGAGATCGTCGAGGTCGCCGCGCCCGACTTGCCGCCGGCACCAGTGCCGGCCACGTCGCCGGAGTTGCCGGAGGTCAGCGTCACCGAGATGCCGCCCGTACCGCCGCCGCCGGTGGACCGACCGGTGTCACCGGACGTGCCGGTCACGGCACCCGTGTTGCCCGAGGTGCCGATCACCGTGGCGCCGGTCGCGTTACCGCTCGTCGCGGTCGAGGTCGGAGTCGAGGTCGCGTCGCCGCTGTTACCCGAGGACGATGATCCGCCCGCAGTCGTGCGGGAGTTCCCGCTGCCGGCAGTCGCGCTGGACTGCGCCCCGGAGTTCGCGTTACCCGAGTCCCCGCCCGGGCCGGTGTCGCCCGAGTGGGCCGGCGCCGTAGCGGTACCGCCGGCGCCCGAGCCGCCGGTGCCCGCGGACGTACCGCCGGTACCGGTGTTGCCCGAACCAGTCGTCGCGCCGCTCGTAGCCGCACCGGACGCGCCGGATGCGCCTGCCGGGCCGCTGGTCGCGGTCGATCCCGCCGACGAGCATGCCGTCGCCGCACCGGTGTTGCCGCCAGTGGCGCTGTTCGTGGTCTGGGCATTCCCAGTACCGCCGGACGAGGCGCTGCCCTGCGCGGCAGAAATGGCCGCGCCGCTGGTACCGCCGTCGCCGCGCCCGGTGACGTTGCCGGAGTTGCCGGATGTGAGGACGACCGAGATGCCGCCCGTGCCGCCACCGCCGTTCGCGTTTCCAGTGCCGCCCGAGGTGCCCGTCACGTCGCCCGTGTTGCCCGAGGCGCCGGTGACGGTCGCGCCCGTCGCACGCCCGCTGGACGCCGACGAGAAGGGCAACGACGTCGCGTCGCCGCTGTTACCCGAGGACGACGATCCGTCCACGCTCGTGTTCGAGTTCCCGCTCGTTGCGGTCGAGCCGGACGTCGCCGTCGAATTGGCGTTGCCCGAATCGCCGCCAGGACCAGTGGCGCCGGTCGTGGCCCGACCGGTCGCGTTGCCCCCCGCACCCGAGCCGCCGAGACCGCTGGCGTTGCCCGAACCCGTGGCGGCCGCGGAGTTGGCAGACCCGGACGTGCCCGACGCGCCGCCTGCACCGCTGGTCGCACCGGATGTGCCGGACGAACTCGAGTTCGACGCGCCGGTGTTCCCGCCGGTGGCGCTGTTGCCTGTCGTCGAGGATCCGCTGCTGCCCGAGGTGGTGTTGCCGGAGCTCGACGAGTTCGAAGCGCCCGAGGTGCCCCCGGTGCCGGTGCCCGACACGTTGCCCGAGTTGCCGGAACTGGCGTGGACTGCGACGCCGCCTGTGCCAGCGCCGGCCCCGCCACCATTGCCGCCGTTGCCGCTGTTGCCGGACGCAGCGCCGGAGGTGCCGGAGCCGCCGTTGACATGACCCCCAGTGGCATTCCCGCTGCTCGAGGTGGACGTTCCGCCACCGTTCGCGCTGCCGCTGTTGCCAGACGAGGAGTTGCCGTGGCTCGTGGTGGTCGAGTTACCCGACGACGAGGACGCGTTGGAGGAGCCGTGCGACGACGAGGTGCCCGAGTCACCGCCCGAGGAGGTGCGCCCGGAGTGCGAGGTGCCGTCGGCTGACCCGCCGTTACCCGAGCCTCCGCCCCCGCGCAGCTGCTCTACCTGCGCCACGTTCCTATTGGCGCCACCAAACTGAGCCGCGTGCACCTGCGCTGCGAGTACGAGTTCGATCAACATGTCTTGCTCCGTTCGGCTTCATGAACAAAATTGCGAGGGGGACGTGCAGGACCGCGGTTGCTTCGGGGTCAGCTAGCTCGAGTTCATTGTTCGTGGCCCCCGGGGTCTCGAGCAGCGAGAGGCGTCAGAGACGCGCGAGCAAGGCCGCGGCAACACGGTTCGTTGCCGAGGGGCGCGCTGAGGCGAGCGGCGCGGGTGCCAGTGCCGGTGATGTCCATCAACGCAATATTCGCCTGTCGTAGTCGAGACGGTTCCAGGTACTCGCAGAAATCGTGTGCCGACGGCCGGCTATTTGATGTTGGCCCGTCGAAGGGAGACAACGAGGCGAGCGAAGGACGGTTACGAACGGCCGTATCACTCATTACGCCCCCATCCTGCCCGCGAAGAGATCAGTTGCCGAAACCCGCCGTATTTGATCGGCGTAAAGGTAGCAGAGCCGTTGTGTCCGCGCGACACCGCGCCGGTCACGCTGTCGACGGGTACAGCAGAGTGCGTCTCCGCGGTGATGGTGGGCCTGCCGAAGGGGCTGGTCATCGTCGCGACCGCCTGCTCCGGATCCAGGCGGCCGTCGCCAAGATGACGAGCGCTGCGAACACGAGACCGCCGGTCGCGATGCCGACGACACCCGCGGGCGAGCCGGCGTCGGAGAGCAAGTTCCGGTGCCAGAAGCCCGCCGCGCGTTCGAGGGACGTCGCGCTCCTGGGGTTGGCTCCCCTGTCGGCTCTGACCTCGGGCTTGCGGGCAATGGGCACAGCGGACGACGACGCATGAGTCGACGAACTGGTGACCGAGGCAGTAGAACTGGACTCGATCTTCTCGGAGGCGGCAGCAACCGTTGACGTCGCCGACCCGTTGCCGGTGATGGTGCGCCGGTGACCCGATCCTGATGGCCCGACGTACACACCTGTCGAAGGGTGGCCAGGTTTTTGAGACGCCGGCGGCAATGTCCGGCTGGTGACGATGCCGGTAGCACCGGAATCGGTGTAGACGTGCACCCAGGTAGAACGGTCGACCGCCACGGCGATGACGTTGCCCGTGTCGCCGGACCGGCCTTGGACCCGCGCGCTGCTGTACGAGGCCTGCAACGAGGATCGGGCGTCCGGGCCGAGGGCGAGCGCGGCAGCGGACCCGCTGTCACCGGAGCGTGCGGCCGCGATGGCGTCCCGGCCGGCGCCGGCGAGCGAGTATGTCAGGCCGGTGTTACCCGTAACCGAACGCGCCATGCCGTCATGAGCGGCGGCGCAACGATCGCAGACGGCTGATGCGTCGCCAGAATGCCCGGATCGAGCTGACGCGGTCGCAGCGTCGCGTCCGATCGCCACACTCGCCGCATCGCCGCTCGTACCGCTGCGTGCAGAAATCGGGCTGGTCGGCTGCGTACCACCGATTCGGATGGTCGTGTCACCCAACGCACCCGACACCGCGTCGGTGCGAGCCGAACCCGCCTGTGCCAACGAGACGCCGACGACCGAGCCGGAACTGCCCGCGCCTGCCTCGAGGCCGGCGCCGCCTGCGGTGGTCACCGCGCAGGTGTCTGCGACGCCCTGACGAGCCGAGGCGCGTGCAGCGGCGTCGACCGCCACGGCCACGGCCAGAACGTTGCCGGCCCTGCTCGTGCATCGGGGGATCGGCAGAATCGACGCGCGGGCGCTTCCGCCCACTGAGACCGAGACGGCGGCCGTGCACGAGTCCGCGGCAGAGCACTGCCCGTCGGGTCCCGATGTCATCGCGACGTCGACCGACAGACTCTTCTGGGTACTTCCCGACGCACCGGGCAGAGCAGAAACCGGGTCGGCGCCGAGGACCGAACCGCCGTTGGCGGTCATCAGCGACGCGACCAGCGATCGAGTTGCCTCCGCGATCTGGGCCGGGCTCGACGGCGTCGTGACGTGCGGGTGCGCTACCGCGGACCGCACGCTCGTGGTGGTCGCCGCCCCAGCGCCGGACGAGGCGTTGGCGCTCGCCGATCCGTGCGCGCTCACACTCACCGCGACAGCGTTCCCCGTGCGCCCGGCACTGCCAGGGCTGTTCTCGGATATAGCCAGTGCCCGACCGTTAGATTGCGCCTGACTGTATGAGTCTCCACCGAACGACACCGCGACCGCTGTCGAGCAGGTGCAGCCGGTGCCGACCCAACTCAGCGTGGTGGCGACGAAGTGGGTGACGGCGCCGACCATCGCCCGTTCGTCGTCTCGCACTCCGGGTGGTGTGGGCGCGGTCGGAACGAAACCGGGGTTGCCCGACGATGGGCCCGTCACCGTCGTCGTGGTGCCGTCGCTGGGTTTGCCGGAATCCTGTGGTCCGCGCGAGGAGGTCGCGTTGCCCGATCCCGCGGTCGTGCTCGTCGCATCCGGCGAGGAGGCCGAGCTCGCCGTCCGCGTCCTCGACGCGGGTACCGCACGGGCAGAAGCGGGCGAGGTCGTGGCCGTTCGAGGATCATGGTTGGACGAACCGTCGCCCTGGGCGTTCGCGGGGGCCATGCCCAGGGCGTACACAAGCAAGTAGAGGGACACGAAGAGCGCAGCCGTCCGGCCGCGGAGCCGAGGAGCCGGCCATCTCTTCATCAAGTATCCCCGAATCCTCGCGGGTCGTGCTGGCGGACTTACTGCGGCTGATCAAGTCCGCGGCATCAGGCTAGGGGAATGTCTCGAGCAAGGTCAACTCGGGCGGACGGACCTCGAGGGCGTCGAAGACCTGCGCACGGTCGCGCCGTCGCACCGTCGCGTCCGGGCGCGGCGACTGGCGGCTGGGGGTCGCAGGAGCCGACACCGTGCCATATTCTGTCGGGGACACGAATCGTGCGACGGTGAGCATGCGACGCCGGCGCCTCGTTCGGCGGTCATTCCGACTCGGAATTTGGGGTTCCCCCGCATGACTTCGATCCACAGCACCTCATCCTCGCGGCGCTGGCTCATCCTGGTGCTTGTCGGTGTATGTGCGTCGGCCGCTGTCTTTACGTTGTGGGCCGCGTCAGGCTCGCCATCTGTCGCAAGTCCGCCGCACGCGGCCGGCCCGACGGTGACGGTCACCCGAACCGTATATGCCGACGGCGGAACCACCTACGCCAACGGCGGCACCACCTACGCCAACGGCGGAAAAACCTACCAAAACGGCGGCCGCACCTACGCCAACGGCGGCACCACCTACGCCAACGGCGGGCGCACCTATGTCAACGGCGGAAAAACGTACGAAAACGGCGGGCGCACCTACGTCAACGGCGGCACCACCTACGTCAACGGCGGGCGCACCTATGTCAACGGCGGAAAAACGTACGTCAACGGCGGAAAAACGTACGTCAACGGCGGGAAAACGTACGTCAACGGCGGCACGACCTACGCAAGCATCAGCGTTGTGACCAGTACAGACGACGTGACGCGCAGCGTCCACGCCGCCGCGGCAAAGGCGAAGGGCAACGGTATGCCCAGCACAACCCGGCTCGCGGTCGCGGCATTCGGTGTCGCCGTGACCTCGGTTGCCGGCTTCGGGTTCTTCCTCCTGCGCCGACGCGGTAGCCACCTCGGTTGAGTTTTCGGGCCGGATCCCAGGCCAAGGATGAGACGCTAGTTCCTGCCTTCGGGCAGGCCCTTGGGCAGACGGGCTCACTCGCCGCACGCGGTAGCTTCGCCACATGCAGACGATGCGCACGCCGGACGACCGATTCTCCGCGCTTCCCGACTTCGCCTATGGGCCCCAGTACGCCGACGTCCCGGACGGCGAGGGCGGCACTCTTCGGATGGCTTGGGTGCAGGCCGGCCCGGCCGAGGGTGAGCCGGTGCTCCTGCTGCACGGTGAGCCGTCCTGGTCGTTCCTGTACCGCTCGATGATCCCGGTCCTGGCCGGCGCCGGGCTGCGCGTGATCGCGCCGGACCTCGTCGGGTTCGGGCGTTCGGACAAACCGAGCGAGCAGGACGATCACACCTACGCCCGCCACGTCGAGTGGGTGCGCGCGCTGGTGTTCGACGTCCTCGACCTGGAGGGCGTCACCCTCGTCGGGCAGGACTGGGGCGGGTTGATCGGGCTGCGGCTCGCCGCCGAGCACCCCGACCGGTTCGCCCGCATCGTGGCGGCCAACACCGGCCTGCCCACCGGCGATCACCCGATGCCCGACATCTGGCACCAGTTCCGCGTCGCCGTGCAGACCGCACCTGAGCTCGACATCGCCCGATTCGTGGCCTCCGGCTGCGTCCGCGGCCTGAGCGACGAGACCGCCGCCGCTTACGACGCACCCTTCCCGGACGAGACGTTCAAGGCCGGCCCGCGCGCCATGCCCGGCCTCGTGCCGTACGCGCCGGACAACCCGGCCAGCGAGGAAAACCGCATCGCGTGGCTGACGCTCGCCACGTCGAGCACGCCGATGCTGCTCGCGTTCTCCGACAGCGACCCGATCACCGGGGCCATGCGGCCGATCCTCGAGCGGACGATGGCCGGTGCGGCCGGGCGCACTCACCCGACCATCACCAACGCGGGGCATTTTTTGCAGGAAGACGCCGGCCCCGACCTCGCCGCCGCCGTCGTCGAGTTCATTCTGTCGACGCCGGTACAACCGGGGTAGCACCAACCCGGCCGACAGCGTGATCAACTCGACACCCTGAACCGCGCCCGGAAATCGTCATATTGCGGGTCCTGCCCGCCTGATGCAGACTCGTCCCCACGCTTGCGGCACCGCGCCGTTGGTGTCTCGGGAGGGCACCCAACGATGATCCTGTTCGGCTATCGCGGCTTCGCGAAACTCATCGCCATGGTGTCGCTGGTCTGCCAGCGCTGCGGCAATCCGGCCGCCCATCAGCTCGTCCGGCGCAGCAAGTGGTTCACGCTGCTCTTCATCCCGGTCATTCCCCTGTACTTCAGCCGGACCATCACCTGCACGTTCTGCGGCGCGCAGACCAAGGTGAGCAAGCAGGACGCGGACCAGCTGCTCGCGAACTCCGGCGAGGGCCAGCCGCTCGGCGCGGCGCGGCACGGGCAGACACAGTCGCAGTACAACCAACCGCAGCCGGGCCGGCGCCAGTACGACCAGCCGCCGCCGGGTCACCCGTAGATCGGGCGGCGGATCGGCGTCGCTAGCCTTGCGCGCATGCTGCTCAGCGACCGGGACATCCGCACCGAGGTCGAGGCCGGGCGGCTCGTGCTCGAGCCCTGGGCGGCCGACCTCGTCCAGCCCTCGAGCGTCGACGTCCGGCTGGACCGATTCTTCCGCGTCTTCAACAACTCGCGCTACACGCACATCGACCCGTCGATCCAGCAGGACGACCTCACGGCGCTGGTCGAACCCGCCGGCGACGAGCCGTTCGTCCTTCACCCGGGCGAGTTCGTTCTCGGTTCGACGCTCGAGATCGTGACGTTGCCCGACGATCTCGCCGGCCGGCTCGAGGGCAAGAGCTCGCTCGGTCGGCTCGGGCTGCTCACCCACTCGACCGCCGGGTTCATCGACCCCGGTTTCACCGGCCACATCACCCTCGAACTGTCGAATGTCGCCAACCTGCCGATCACGCTCTACCCGGGCATGAAGATCGGCCAGCTGTGCCTGTTCCGGCTGTCCAGCGCGGCCGAGCACCCGTACGGCTCGGCGCTCTACGGCTCGCGCTACCAGGGTCAGCGCGGCCCGACGCCGAGCCGGTCGCACCTGAACTTCCGGCGCTGGCCGACGGCGTAGCCTCCCGACCTCGGCATGATCTCGACGGCGGAGGGGCCACGTTCGATCAGCCCCAACGCACCTGCACGGTGCGCCAGAGCGCGAACACGGCCTCTGTGCCCCGCGCCATCGCCGGCGACGGCCGGTTCCACAACCAGCGGTAGAGGTCCGAGGACGTGCCGGAGACCAGTCCGTTCGCCCAGCCGAACTCCGCCGCGGACTCCACCGCGATCCGCTCGCCACCGAAGTCAATCCGCCAGGACGGGCCGTCGTGCGCCTTCAAGACGAAGGAGCCCGTCGCATCGGGCGCGTTGGACTTGCGCTGCGCGAAACCGTGCAGCAGTTCGGCGATCCCGTCCTGGGCGACCCCGGCGCTGAAGTCGGTTACGGCACCGCTCGCACCTTCGGCGTCGACGCGGTGGATCGCGGTCTCGTGCGCCTGTCTGCGCGCCCAGAAGTGCCTCGGCGAATCGGCGGGCAGGAACGTGAACGTCGCCAAGTCGTCCGGCGCCGCACGCAAGGCGGCGACGAGGGACGCGTGCCCGGACGCGAACCAGGCCAGGAGCTCGTCATCGCCCGGACCGGTGCCCACGGCTGCACCGGCGGCACTCTGGTAGTTCTGCGAGGACGTACGGATAGCGTCGGCGGCCCAGCGGTGGACCCCGCCGACATGGGTGACGAGGGTGCGGACGTCCCACTCGGTGCCCGGCACCGGTGCGTCCCACCCGGCTCGTTCGGCCGCCGCGACCAGCAGCGGACCGTCCGATTCCAGCTGGTCGATCAGCTCGGGGATGTCCACGGCCGGAATCGTCCCACGCGTCCGTCATGATCTCGGTCGAACCGTGCGTTTCTGCACGGTTCGACCGAGATCATCGACAGGAAAGGGCTCGCGAGTCAGGCCGCGAAGGCCGTCGTGCCGCGCGGCGTGCCGAGCCCGGTCGGGCCGTCCCAGCCCGGTCCGGCGGTGCAAAGGGGGGCGCCGCACGTGCCGTTCTTGCCGGACGTGACGTCGTTCAGGCTGCCTGCGTGGGCGTAGGGGAACGCGTTCGGGTAAGCCGTCGCCGACGGCGTGCCTGCGAGCGCGTAGACCCCCGCGATGATCGGCGCCGCCGCGCTGGTGCCGCCGTAGACCGCCCAGCCGCTGCCGCCGTAGGTCTGGTAGACCGCGACGCCGGTGGCCGGGTCGGCGACGGCCGAGACGTCGGCCTCGGCGCGCTTCGAGCAGCCGGTGTTGACGCCGGACTGGAAGGCGGGCTTGGTGATGTAGCGCGAGCAGCCCGAGCCGGTACCCTCGCTGTAGCTGGCGGTGTTCCACACCGTCTCGCTCCAGCCGCGTGGCGAACTGCTGCGCCGCAGGCTGGTGCCCCCGACAGCGGTGACGTACTTGGAGGTCGCCGGGTACGAGCCGCCGTCGTAGTCGGAGTCACCGGAGCTGGCGGTGATGGCAACGCCGGCGTGGTTGAAGTAGGCGGAGTCATACCGGGTCACCGACGAACTCTCCGGGCCGCCGTAGCTGTTGGACACATACTTGGCGCCGAGCCGGACCGCGGTGTTGACGCTCGTGCCCAGGTTCGCCATCGACGCGCTGGTGGCCTCGACGAGCAGGACGTGGCAGTTCGGGCAGATGGCCGAGACCATGTCCAGGTCCAGCGAGATCTCGCCGGCCCAGCCGGTGTCCGGCGCCGGCAGCGGCGAGGCAGCGCGGGTCTGGTTGACCTTGCGGAAGCACCCGTTGGCGGTGGTGCACGCCGGCAGGCCGTACTGCGCGCGGTAGGTCGCGAGGTCGGACTCAGCGTTCGGGTCGTCCTGGGCGTCGACGATCGCGACGGTGCGGGTGGCGCTGCCGGTCGCGGTCAGCGCGTACGCACTGCGCAGATCGCTGGGCCCGTACCCCGACGGCGTCGACTGCTGGTTGACGGCCTCGGCCCGCAGCGCGGCAGGCTCCGTCGGCGCGACCTGGCGCTCTGCGAAGCAGGCGAAGTGCCCTCGCGCGGGCGGACTGCACAACCGCTCGACCTTGGGCGACTTCCCCGCCGCGCTCGACGCCGAGGCCGTGGTCGCTACCCCCGACAGTCCGATTGCGGCGAGAGTCACTGATCCGGCGATCACGGTCAGCTTTCGGATTGCCAACGGCACTGAGACCTCCACGGGAAAAGACTGGTTGTGAGGAGGCTATGCGGGTGACTGTCGGCTACACCGTAATCCCGCAGTCAGCAGCCTGCCACGCAGGAACGTGCCAGTTGGGGACGCCGGCCTCAGACGAGCGGGTGCATCCAGGCGTGGGTGTCCTCGACCGTCCCGCTCTGCAGGCCCAGCAGGTGCTCGCGCAACTGCATGGTGACCGGGCCGGGCTTGCCGTCGCCGACCGTCCACTGGCCGGCGGCGCTCTTGACCGACCCGACCGGGGTGATGACGGCGGCGGTACCGCAAGCGAACACCTCGGTAATCGCGCCCGAATCGTTGCCTTCGCGCCACTCGTCGGTCGAGATCTTGCCCTCGTCGGCCGCATACCCGAGATCAGCGGCCAGGACAAGCAGCGAGTCACGGGTGATGCCGGGCAGCAACGTGCCGGTGAGCGCCGGGGTGACGATGCGCGCCGACGAGCCGGACCCGTACACGAAGTACAGGTTCATGCCGCCCATCTCCTCCACCCAGCGGTGCTCGGCGGCATCGAGCCAGACCACCTGGTCGCAGCCCTCGGCGGTGGCGTGCGCCTGCGCGACGAACGCGGCCGCGTAGTTGCCCGCGCACTTGGCCTCACCGGTGCCCCCTGGCGCGGCCCGCGTGTACTCCGTCGACAACCAGACCTTGACCGGCTTGATGCCGCCGGTGAAGTACGCGCCGGCCGGGGAGGCGATGAGCAGGTAGGTGTAGCGCGAGGACGGCTTGTTGACCCCGAGGCCGACCTCCGTCGCGATCATGAACGGGCGGAAGTACAGCGATTGTTCGACCGCCGACGGCACCCAGGCCTGGTCGACCTCGGCCAGCGCGCGGAGCGAGCCGACGAATAGCTCGGCGGGCAGTTCGGCCATCGCCAGCCGCTGGGCCGAGCGCGCGAACCGGGCTGCGTTCGCGTCCGGACGGAAGGTCGCGATCGAGCCATCGGCCTGGCGGTAGGCCTTGAGCCCCTCGAAGATCTCCTGGCCGTAGTGCAGCGCGGACGTCGCTGGGTCCAGCGACAGGGGGCCGTAGGGCACGACCCGGGCCTGAGCCCAGCCGTCGGCCTCGGTCCAGTCGATGCGGACCATGTGATCGGTGAAATACCGCCCGAAGGACGGCGCGGCGAGAATCGCCTCGCGATCGGCGTCGCTGATGGGGTTCGGATTGCGTTCCACGGTGAACGCAGCTGCAGGAGTGCTCATAGCCGGATTCTAGGACGCGGCGTCGTCGACCACCTCGCTATTTCGCCTCTCCGAACTCTCTGTTGTCGTCGGAGGTTCACAGCTTGCTCCGCGGTCGTGCTGTTGCTTCCACCTACCGGCGCCGGCCGGCCTACCTTTCGATTGCTTGCTGCGCGGTGAGGATCTCGACGAGAGTCGCGACCTCGTCCGACGACGCGGCCAGCGCGACAGCGGGCAGCGACTTCGTCAGCATGTCCTGCAACGTCTCACGATCGACGGTGCGGGTGTCGAGCCAGCGGATCACGCATTCCTCGACGTAGGCGACCCAGCCGTGCACGGCGAGGTCGGCGGCCGGGCTGAGCTCGAGACCGAGTTCGCCCATGACGTTGACGATGCGCCGGGCGAGGGTCGCGCGCGTTTCGTCGAAGATGTCGCGCATGTCGGTCGCCCCGCTCGCCGCTCCGCGGACGAGCGACTTGTAGTTGTCCGGGTTCTCCTCGACGTAGTCGACGAATGCGGTGATCGAGCCGCGCAGCGCGTCGACCGGCGTGAGCGACGTGTCGGGTTCGGTGCGGCGCAGCATCTCGGCCGCTGCGGCGCGCGCGACCTCGGTGTGGAAGTCCTGCTTGGAGGAGAAGTAGTGGAACAAC
The DNA here is from genome assembly GCA_051000605.1 of Jatrophihabitans sp. Classification (GTDB taxonomy): domain Bacteria; phylum Actinomycetota; class Actinomycetes; order Mycobacteriales; family Jatrophihabitantaceae; genus Jatrophihabitans. The sequence goes on along the minus strand of JBPCOE010000028.1, from coordinate 10,551 downwards.
AGCCCGCGCGAGATCCCGCCCGTAGTGGCGATCAGCTCGACGGACAGTTCGTCGAGCCGACGCGTCGCCAGCATTTCGACCCCGAGCTCGATCAGCTGGGCCCGCCGCGCCTCGGGACTCAACCGCACCCGCTTCGACACCATGCGACCACCCTACTGCTTGTTGAATGTGATTCAACTATCTATTGACTCGCGTTCAATGTCTCGTACGCTCGTCACATGACGCAGACACCTGTCCGCCCCACCGTTGAGCGGCCGGCGAAGAAATCCGCGCCGCGCCGCCACGTCGAGGTCCTGGTGATCGGCAGCGGCTTCGCCGGCCTCGGCGCGGCGATCCGCCTGGTCAAGGACGGCCGCGAAGACTTTCTCGTCATCGAGCGGGGCAGCGAGGTCGGCGGCACCTGGCGCGACAACACCTACCCGGGTGCGGCGTGCGACGTCCCGTCCCACCTGTACTCGTACTCCTTCGAGCTGAACCCGAACTGGTCGCGCTCGTTCTCCCCGCAGCCGGAGATCCAGGGTTATCTGCGCGGGGTCGCGGCGAAGTACGGCGTCGCCGACAAGCATCTGTTCGACACCGAGGTCACCCTCGCCCGCTGGGACGCCGCCGCGGACCGGTGGCTCGTCGACACGACCAACGGCAACTTCAGCGCGACGGTCCTGGTCGGCGCCGTCGGAGCACTGGCTGAGCCCGCCAACCCAGACATCCCCGGCATCGACACGTTCCGGGGCGAGATCTTTCACTCCGCCCGCTGGAACCACGACGCCGAGCTGGCCGGCAAGCGGGTCGCGCTGATCGGCACCGGCGCGTCGGCGATCCAGGTCGGGCCGGCCATCGCCGACCCGAAATCCGGTACGGGCGTCGGTCGTCTCGATGTCTACCAGCGCACCGCGCCGTGGATCATGCCGCGCCACGACCGCGCGTACTCCCGGCTCGAGAGCCTGGCCTACCAGCACGTCCCGTTCCTGCAGCGTGCCGCCCGCGAGGCGATCTACTGGGGCCGCGAGTCCTACGTCCTCGGCTTCGCCTACCAGCCCAAGATCCTCAACGGCGTGCAGAAGATCGCCGAGCGGAACATCGGCAAGGGCATCAGCGACCCGGTCCTGCGCGCCAAGGTCACCCCCGACTGGCAGATCGGCTGCAAGCGCATCCTGATCTCGAACACCTGGTACCCGATGCTGGCGCAGGACAACGTCGACCTCGTCACCGACGGGATCGCCGAGATCCGCGGCAACTCGATCGTCGCCAACGACGGCACCGTCCGCGAGGTCGACGCGATCATCGTCGCCACGGGCTTTCACGTCACCGACTCGCCGACCTTCGAGCGGATCATCGGCAAGGACGGTCGCTCGCTCGCCACGGTGTGGGACGCCCACGGCCAGCAGGCCTACAAGGGCGCGGCGGTCAGCGGCTTCCCCAACATGCTCTTCGTCGTCGGTCCGAACACCGGCCTCGGGCACAGCTCGATGGTCTACATGATCGAATCGCACCTGAACTACCTGTCGTCGGCGCTGAAGGCCATGGACCGCGAGAAGTTGGCCACGTTCGAGGTCACGTCGAGGGCGCAGCAGAGGTTCAACGAGAACTTGCAGTCGCACATGGGCAGAACGATCTGGAAGACCGGTGGCTGCGCGAGCTGGTACCTGGACAAGCACGGCAACAACACGACGCTGTGGCCGAGCTTCACGTTCGCGTTCCGGCAGCAGACCCGCACCTTCGACGTCGCCAACTACGCCACGACAGAGCTGGACACCAACCGTCCCGCCCACGCCGTCAGCGCCTGACCACCAGAACGAGGAGAACCCACATGACTGATCTCAAGGGCAAGGTCGCCGTCGTCACCGGCGCCGGTTCCGGCATCGGGCGGGCACTGGCCTACGACCTCGCGCGCCGCGGCGCCAAGCTCGCGATCAGCGACGTCGACGCGACGGGCCTGGCCGAGACGGTGAAGCAGGTGCGCGTCATCGGCGCTCCCGTGCACGACGCCCGACTCGACGTCACCGACCGCACGGCTGTGCTCGCGTACGCCGACGAGGTCGCGGCACACTACGGCGTCGTGAACATCATGATCAACAACGCCGGTATCGCGTTCACCGGTGACGTCGCGGACATGAGCTTCGAGCAGATCGAGCGCGTGATGAACGTCGACTTCTGGGGCGTCGTGAACGGGACGAAGGCGTTCCTGCCGCACATCATTGCCTCTGGTGACGGTCACGTCGTCAACATCTCCAGCCTGTTCGGGCTGCTGGCTGTGCCGGGCCAGAGCGCCTACAACGCGGCGAAGTTCGCCGTGCGTGGCTTCACCGAGTCGCTGCGCCAGGAGATGATGATCAGCGGCCACAACGTCCACGTCACCTGCGTGCACCCCGGCGGCATCAAGACCGCGATCGCCCGCAACGCCGGCGCCGTCGAGGGTCAGGACGCCTCGATGTTGGCCGAGTTCTTCGACGCCAAGCTCGCCAAGACCTCGCCGGAATCCGCAGCGAAGTCGATCCTGCGGGCGGTGCTCGGCAACCGGCCGCGCGCCGTCGTCGGTCTGGACGCCAAGATCCTCGACGTCGCGGTCCGCCTGCTCGGCCCGGCCTACCAGAGGTTGCTGGTCATGGGCGCCGGTCGCGCGCTGCCCAGCGCCAAGGCGCACGCCGCAGCGGGCGAGCCGCTGGCCGCGAAGGTCAACGGGCGGGCCAAGGCCAGCGCCTGAAGTCTGGCCGCAGGTATTTGTCCGACTGCGGCAGGATGGCGGACGTGACCGACTCCCAGCCGCCCGCCGACGGCCAGTCCAGCGAACCAACCGTCGACGAGCACGGCCGGGCCGTCCTCACCGGCGTCAGCAGCCGCGCGTTCGAGCATCCGGCTGATCGCTCCGCGCTGACGGCGCTGCGCGCGATTCCCGGCTTCGACCAGGTGCTGAAGGTGGCGTCCGGGATGCTGCGCGAGCGTCAGTACCGCCTCGTGTATCTCTCGTCGGCCGTCCGCGTCGACACCCGCCAGTTTGCGCGCCTGAACGACCTGCTCAGCGATGTGGCGGCCGTGCTCGACGCGCCCGCGCGCCCGGAGCTCTACATCTTCAACGACCCGTACCCGAACGCCATCACCCTCGGCGTCGACAAGCCGTTCATCGCGATGAGCAGCAGCCTGTACGACCTGTGCGACGACGACGAGCGACGCTTCGTGCTCGGCCACGAACTCGGGCACGCGATGTCCGGGCATGCGCTGTACCAGTCGCTGCTGCAGCACCTGCTGAACCTGATCGGCGCGTTCGGCTGGATCCCGGCCGGCGGGCTCGGGCTGCGGGCGCTGATCGCCGCGCTGCGGGAGTGGCAGCGCAAGGCCGAGCTGTCCGGCGACCGCGCGGGCCTGCTGGCCACGCAGGATCTCGACCCCGGCCTGCGGCTACTCATGAAGATGGCCGCAGGTGCCCACCTGGATCAGATCGACAGCGACGCGTTCCTGCAACAGGCCGCCGACTACGAGTCCGCCGGCGACCTGCGCGACGGCGTGCTGAAGCTGCTCAACACCGAGCGGACCACCCACCCGTTCGCGGTCGTGCGTGCCGCGGAGATCCGCCGCTGGGCGCAATCCGACGAGTACGCCGCGATCCTGCGCGGGGACTACCCGCGCCGCGCCGACGACCACGAGGCCAGCTTCGCCGACAACGCCCGGGAAGCCGCTCGGACGTACAAGAAGCGCATCGACGAGTCGACCGACCCGCTGATGTCGACCGTGCGCAACGTCGGCTCGAGCGTCGGCGAGGCCGCCGGCGGCATCTTCGACTGGTTCGCCAAGCGGTCCCGGACGGGCGGCGCCGAAACCGAGGGCGAGCCGACGGAGCAGCCGTCCTCGGAGTCGCCGCCGGACATCTTCGGCTGGTTCGAACGGGCTGCGGGCGGCCCGTCCGACGGATCAGGAAAGCACGCTGCTGAGCCGGACAACGACTCACCGGACGGGCCGCCGCCCACCAGCTGATCGGCTGCTGGGAACTTCGCCGGCGCTTCGCAGGTTGAACGAGCATGACGGTCGGACGAGTTCTGCTGGTGCTCCTCGGGATCTGGGTCCTGATGGCCGTCATCGGCGTCATCATCAAGGGCCTGTTCTGGCTGTTCGTGATCGCGCTGATCCTGTTCGGCTTCACCCTCGCGGGTGGCGCCAAGCGCACGCGCTTCGGCTCGCGCCGCTGAGCAAGCCGCACGCTCGCGGCTCCGTCGCCCGACACCTCAGCTAGTGGTGACCGTCCCGGCCAGATGGGGTTTGCCGGACTCCGCCGCGCGGGCGTCGAGCGCCCAATCGTCGCCCGAGCCGACGGCACCGATCGACACCGTCGAGGGCAGCGGGACGGGCAGCTTGAAGGCGACGTCCACGGTGTAGGCGTCGGGCAGGCGTCCCTCGAGCGACGCGAGCGTGCGGGCCTTGAGCCACATCCCGTGCGCGATCGCGGTGGGGAACCCGAACGCCCGCGCCGTAAGGGCGTGCAGGTGGATCGGGTTGCGGTCGCCCGACACCGCGGCGTAACGGCGGCCGATGTCGCCGGGCACCCGCACTTGTGCCACCGCGCCGGCCTGCGGCGCTAGCTCGGTGCGCTGTCTCTCACCGTCGGGCTTCATCCCGGGCGGCTTGCCGCGCCGCAGATAGGTCGACCGACCGGACCACACCGTCTCGCCGTCGACGCTCGCCGCCGCCACTAGATCGAACTGGCGCCCGGCCGGGTGCGGACGAAGATCCTGCGCCTGCACAGTGAAGGACACCGTCTCGTCCGAGCGAACGGGGCGGGCGACGGTGATGGAGTTGGCCACGTGCACCATCCCGACGAGCGGGAACGGGAACGACCGCTCGGTCATCAGCGCGACGGACAGCGGGAAGGCCAGCACGTGCAGGTAGGTCGGGGGCAAAACGTCGGAGACGCCGAAACCGCACACGCGCTCGTACGCGACGAGGTGGCGCGGGTCGATGGTCTGTGCTTCCAGCGTGTAGACCGACGCGGGCAGCGTGTCGCCGCGGTGCAGCGGCCCGGTCACCGCGGCCCGCGCGTAGAGGGGCAGCAGCGACGGCGCGGCAGCCAACGTGTGGTCGGTCATCGGTAGGCCACCTCCGGTCGTTGATTCCGTCACGCGCCGACCAGGTTCTGCCCGCAGACGCGCAGCACCTGCCCGTTCACGCCGCCGGCGCCGGGTGACGAGAGCCAGGCCACGGCCTCGGCGACGTCCACCGGCAGGCCGGCCTGCTGCAGAGACGACAGACGCCGCGCGACCTCGCGGGTGGCCAACGGCATCTTCGCCGTCATCTCGGTGTCGATGAACCCCGGCGCGACCGCGTTGATGGTGGACGCTCCGTGCCCGGCGAACGCGGCGGCCGACGAGCGGACGAGCCCGATCACGCCCGCCTTGGTCGCCCCGTAGTTCGTCTGGCCGCGGTTGCCGGAGAAGCCGGTCGTCGAGGACAGGCACGCGACGCGGGACTGGTCGTTGAGCTGGTCGCTGCCGAGTAAGGCGGCGTTGATGGCCAGCTGCGACTCGAGGTTGACCGCGATCACGGAGTCCCACTGCTCGGGCTTCATGTTCGCCATCAGCTTGTCGCGGGTGATACCGGCGTTGTGGACGAGGACGTCCAGGCCGTCGGTGTGCGCGGCGAGGTGGTCGAGCAGCCGCGTGGGCGCCTCGGGCGACGCCACGTCCAGGTGCAGAGTGGTTCCGCCGACCCGGTTCGCGACCTTGGCCAGCGCCTCGCCGGCCTGCTGCAGGTCGGCGACGATGACGTGCGCGCCGTCGCGGGCCAGGACGCCGGCGATCGCCGCACCGATGCCCCGCGCGGCTCCGGTGACCAACGCGGTCTTGCCCGCGAGCGGGAACTCCCAATCCTTCGGGGACGGGGCGGTGCCGGCGCCGAGCAGCAGCGGCTGGCCGTCGACGTAGGCCGACTTGCCGGACAGGAAGAACCGCAACGCTGAGGGCAGCGACGCCTCTTCGGCGACCCACAGCAGGTTGGCCGTCGATCCCCGGCGCAGTTCTTTGGCCAGTGAGCGGACGATGCCGTCGAGGGCCTGGCGCGTGGCGTCGGCGGTGATGTCCGCGCCGTCGGCGGGGCGGCCGAGCACGAGCACGCGACCGTTGGCGCCCAGCGCCTTGACCGCGGGCGCCAGGAACGCCCGCACCGCACCGAGCTCGGACGGCGACGTCAGCGTGCGGGCGTCCAGCACGGCCGCCGCCACCTTGACACCCTCGCCGGCCAGGTCGAGCACCTCGGCGCCGGTGGCGGCCAGCGTCTTGCGCAGCGCCGCGGACGGTTTCGGCGACGTCGAACCCAGCAGCACCGGCCCCGGCAGGATCGGGTCGCCGGCCTGGTAGCGGCGCAGCACCGCCGGTTGCGGCAGCCCAACCCGAGAAGCCACCGCCGACCCGACGGACGAGTTCACGAGGTTCAAGTAACGGTCACTCATTACGCGTTCTCCTCAGCTCCACGAACGGATCGATTCACGAGGTCTACTTCGCGAGGATGGCGGTGACGCCCTGGCCGCCGGCGGCACAGATCGAGATGAGCCCGCGACCGGAGCCCTTCTCGTGCAACGCCTTCGCCAGGGACGCGACGATGCGCCCGCCTGTCGCGGCGAACGGGTGCCCGGCCGCCAGCGACGAGCCGTTCACGTTGAGCTTGGCGCGGTCGATCGAGCCCAGCGGCGCGTCCAGGCCGAGGCGGGACTTGCAGAAGTCCGGGTCCTCCCACGCCTTGAGCGTGGCGAGCACCGTCGAGGCGAACGCCTCGTGGATCTCGTAGAAGTCGAAGTCCTGCAACGTCAGTCCGTTGCGGGCCAGCAGGCGCGGCACGGCGTAGGCCGGCGCCATCAGCAGCCCGTCGCTCTTGCGGTCGCCGTGCACGTAGTCGACGGCTGCAGTCTCGGCGTCGACGAAGTACGCGAGCACGGGGAGCTTGTGCGCGGCGGCCCAGTCGTCCGAGGCGAGCAGGACGCTCGACGCACCGTCAGTGAGCGGTGTGGAGTTGCCGGCTGTCATCGTCGCCTCGCCCCCGAACGACTTGCCGAAGGCGGGCGACAGCTTCGCCAGCTTCTCGACCGAGGAGTCGGCCCGCAAATTCTGATCGCGGGACAGCCCGAGGAACGGCGTGATCAGGTCGTCCTGGAATCCACGGTCGTAGGACGCGGCCAGGTTGTGGTGCGACGCGGCGGCGAGCTCGTCCTGCGCCCCGCGGGTGATGCCCCACTCGATGGTGGTGACCGCCTGGTGCTCACCCATCGAGAGCCCGGTGCGCGGCTCGGAGTTCTGCGGGATCGTCGGCATGAGCTGCTGCGGTCGGATGCCGGCCAGCGCCTTCAGCCGCGCGGCCGTGGACTTGGCACGGTTGGCCTGGAGCAGCACCTGGCGCAGATCCTCGTTCACCGCGATCGGGGCATCGGACGTCGTGTCCACGCCGGCGGCGATCGCGGAATCGAGCTGGCCCAACGCGATCTTGTTGGCGGTCAGGATGACGGTCTCGAGCCCGGTGCCGCAGGCCTGCTGGACGTCGTAGGCGGGCGTGGTCGGTGCGAGGCGGGAGCCCAGTACGGACTCCCGGGTGAGGTTGAAGTCGCGGCTGTGTTTGAGCACGGCACCGGCGGCGACCTCACCGACGCGTTCGTCCTGCAGCCCGAAGCGGGCGACCAGGCCGTCGATGGCGGCGGTCAGCATGTCCTGGTTCGACGCGTGCGAGTACGCGGCGTTGGAGCGGGCGAACGGGATGCGGTTGCCGCCGACGACGGCGGCACGACGGGTGGTGGTCACGGGTTCCTCCTACAACAATGCGTGGAACTACAGTATCGGGTACTTTTTGTCAGGTGAAGAAGGCTGTGTCGCGGGTAACCGACTCCGCACACGAGGGTTTGGACGCCGGTCGCGTCGTCGTGCAGGGTGCCCTAGGGGCCGTCGCCGAACCGATCCGACGGACCGGACGCACCGGGCGCAACGTCGCCAAGGCGGCCCGGGGCAAGACGCCGCGCGGGGGTGCCGAGCGAGCGGACGGTCGCAGTTCGCGCTGGACCGAGCACCGCGCCGTCCGGCGCGAGGAACTCATCGATGCCGCGGTCGCTGCGGTCAACGAGTACGGCACCGACGTCGGGATGGACCAGATCGCCGCGACCGCCAGCACGAGCAAGCCGGTGATCTACCGCTATTTCGCCGACAAGAACGACCTGTACCGCGCAGTCGGGGACCGCGTGATCACGCAGATCGTCACCGCCCTGCAGGCGGTCCAGGCCGACGATCCGGACCCGCGCACCCTGCTGCACCAGGCGATCGACGCCTACCTGCAACTGCTCGACGACAACCCGAAACTGTTCCGTTTCGTCACCCAGAACCGGTTGCTGACCGAGGCCCGGCCCGGCGAGCCGACCCCGGCCGAGTTCAGCGGCGCCGTCACGGCCCTCCTGACCGAGGCACTCGGCGAGCAGCTGCGCTCGATAGGTCTGGACCCCGCGGGTGCGCAACCCTGGGGCGAGGCCGCGGTCGGCTTCATCCGCGCCGCGAGCCTGTGGTGGCTGGACAATCCGGGCGCCATGAACCGTCCGCAACTCACCGAGTACCTCTCGGCACTCCTGTGGGGCGGGGCGGCCGGGGTATACCAATCGGCAGGACGAGAGGTGGACGGCCGACCAGGGGCGGGAGTCTTCGCCGCACTGGACTGAGCCGTCCTGGCACTAGGCCCGTCCCGACCGCCAGCAGGAGGGCCACGATGACCGACGCACTGCAGCCCGCCGACGCCGGCATCGTCCGCGAAACGCTGGACGGTCGGTGGGCCGATGTCCGCAACCGCGCACGCGAGCTGGCGAAGGACCCGCGCTTCGCCGTCGAATACGGGGAGGACACCGAAACCCAGCGGGCACGGGTCCTCGAGCGGCTCACGGCGCTGGCCGAGAACGGGTACTCGCGGCTCGGCTTCCCCAGCCGCTACGGCGGCGCCAACGACGTCGGCGGGTCCATCACCGGCTTCGAGATGCTGGCGATGGGTGACCTGTCGCTGCTGGTGAAATCCGGCGTGCAGTGGGGCCTGTTCGGCGGCGCGATTCTGCATCTGGGCACCGAACGGCACCACGACGCCTACCTCGCCGACATCGTCTCGCTCGACCTGTTGGGTTGCTTCGCGATGACCGAGACGGGCCACGGGTCCGACGTCGCCAACCTGCTCACCACGGCGAGGTTCGACCGCGACACCGACGAGTTCGTGATCACCACGCCGTCGACCTCGGCGCGCAAGGAGTACATCGGCAACGCCGCGCGCGACGGCCGGCTCGCGGTCGTGTTCGCCCAGCTGGAGATTGGCGCGCAGGCGCACGGCGTCCACGCGTTCGTCGTCCCGATTCGCGACGAGAACGGCACGACGCTGCCGGGTGTGCGTATCGAGGACTGCGGGCTCAAGGCCGGGCTCAACGGCGTCGACAACGGCCGACTCTACTTCGACGGCGTCCGGGTGCCGCGGGAGAATCTGCTCAACCGTTACGGCGACGTCGCCGCGGACGGGACGTACACGACGCCGATCCAGAACAAGACGGCCCGCTTCTTCACCATGCTCGGGACGCTCGTGCAGGGCCGGATCAGCGTGGCCGGCGGGGCGGGGAGCGCCACCAAGGTGGCGTTGTCCATCGCGATCCGCTACGGCGAATCCCGTCGCCAGTTCGCCGCCCCGGACGGCACAGAGATCGCCGTCCTGGACTACCTCGCGCACCAGCGCAAGCTGCTCCCGGCGCTCGCGAAGTCCTACGCGCTGCACTTCGCCCAGCTCGAGCTCGTCGCCGGACTGCACGAGACCACGCCGGATCTGGACCAGCCTGTGGCCGAACAGAGCGCGTTCCAGGACGGCGCCGCCGAGCACCCGGACCGGCGCGAGCTCGAGGCCCGGGCCGCCGGCGTCAAGGCGGTCGGCACCTGGCACGCGACCTCGACGATTCAGACCTGCCGGGAGGCCTGCGGGGGCGCGGGGTACCTCGCCGAAAACCGGCTGCCCGGGCTGAAGGCCGACACCGACGTCTTCACGACGTTCGAGGGCGACAACACCGTCCTGCTGCAGCTCGTGGCCAAGAACCTGCTGACCGACTTCCAGCACGAGTTCGGCGACCTCGACACGCTCGGGACGGCCGCGTTCTTCGCCGGCCAGATGTTCGAGACGATCGCCGAGCGCTCGGCGCTGCGCGAGCTGCTCGGCCGGCTCGGCGACGACCTGCTCCCGGGCCGCGACGACGAGGGCGACCTGCTCGACCGCGAGACGCAGCTCGACACGGTGCGCTGGCGCGAGCAGCACGTCAAGGCGAGCCTGGCGCGGCGGCTGCGCGGCGGCATGGACGGCGACTCGGACCCGTTCGAGCTGCTGATCGACTGCCAGGACCACCTGCTGCTGGCGGCGCGGGCCTACGTCGATCGGCTCGTGCTCGAGGCCTTCGCCGCCGCTGTCGAGCGCACGCCCGATGGTGAGCCGCGCGAGCTGCTGGGGCGGCTGTGCGACCTCCACGCGCTCCACCTGTTCGAGCGCGAGCGCGGCTGGTTCCAGGAGCACGGCCGCTTCTCCTCGACGCGCTCG
>JBPCOE010000119.1:0-11592 GCA_051000605.1 Jatrophihabitans sp. | reverse complement strand
CCCGGGGGTCTACTCCGTGGGGTGGCCCGGGTGTCGCAGCGCACTCAGCCCGGGAAGCCGGCGCTGCACAAACCGATCGGCGTGGCGTGGGCTGGGTCGAGCGCGTTCTCGGTGAGGTGCCAGACGTTGTGGTCGTATGCCCCGTTGAGGTGGCCGACCGGATCGAAGGGGCAGCTGTCCTGGATGTACTCGTTCGTGACGCCGGGCTCGTTGACGAACGCGGTCGAGGTCGGGGTGACCAGCTCGTCGTAGCGCGAGGTCATGATCGTGTACTGCACCCCGGGTTGCGCGATGGGGCCGTTGTCCAGCGTGGCCACCGCTGAACCGCCGGTGCCGAGGTCCGAGCAGGCCGGGCAGCCGAACGTGGTCAGCAGCTGTCCGACGAGCGCACGCTCGCCCTGCCCGAAGAGGTAGGCGAGGTTGTAGAGGCCGGCGAAGGTCGTGCCGTGCGTCGGTGGGGCGATGGCGACGACCTTGGCGATCCGGTCGGCGATGCCCTGGGTCTTGGTGACGTACAGCGACTGGAACGCGCCCTCGGAGTGCCCGACGATGTCGACCTTGGCCGCGCCGGTCTCGGCGAGCACCTGGACGATGAAGGCCTTGATCTGCGGCGCGGAGGTGGCGATCGGCTGCAGACCGCCGACGAAGGTCTGGCCGTTGGGGGCACCGTAGGTGAGCGAGAAGGTGCAGTAGCCCTTGCCGGCCAGGTCGCTCTGCAAGAAGTTGAGGTCCTCGTCCTTATTCGCGCCCAGCCCGTGCAGCACCACGATCGGCTCGGGATGCGCAGCGCTGGGGCGGCAGGAGGCGTCGTTGGTGCCGCCGCCGGTCGCGGCCGACGCCGGAGCGGCGACGGCGGTGACAGCCCCGGCGGCCAACGCCAGTGCGGCGACGGCACGGATGATCCGATGGGACATTGCGTTCCTCCTGGGTGCTTGCCAGCGCTCGCTGGTCATGGGTTTGGCGTACAGCTGGTCGAGAAGGTCGGCTTAGTGGATACTCTTGAGTATCGAAATGGGTACCCGTTAGTATCGAGCAACCTGGGGCAATGTCAAGGAGCGAGTCTGCGATGAGTCCGGCGAAGACGCACGGGGCGCGCGTGCGACCTACTCGCGCCGAGACCAGGCACCGACTGCTCGCTGCGGCCGTCGAGGTGTTCGGCGAGCGCGGCATCGCGGCCAGCACCGTCAGCCAGGTCGCCGCGGTCGCGGGCATGACCAAGGGCGCGGTCTACTCCAACTTCACGAGCAAGGACGAACTCGTCCTCGCGATCATGGAGGAACACGCGATGCAGCGGCTGACCGCTGCGCTCGCGAGCTTCGCCGAGGCCGACGACCCGCGGGTCGCGATCGAGAAGGTCGGGGCGGTACTTGTCGAGGCCATTCGATCCGACGCCATCTGGCACCGATTGCTGGCCGAGTACTTCGCGCTCGCCTACCACGACGCCGACACCCGCCTTGCCCTGCGCAACCGACGCCGCGAGGCTCGTGATGCGGTCGCGCGCGCGCTCACCCGACTCGCCGACACCGTCGGCGTCCCGCTGCCGTTGCCGGCCGAGCAACTGGCCGTCGTCCTGTTCGCGATCAGCAACGGTCTGGGCATCGAAGCCGGTATCGACTCCGACGCCGTGCCCGACGAACTGTTCGGCAGCGTGCTGGCCCTGATCGCCCGCGACTTCCTCGTCGTGGCCCAGCACCGGCCCGACCCGGTCGGCACGACCGGGATCCAACGATGAGGCTCGACGGCATCGGGGCATTCGTCACGTTCAACGTGCTGCGGCTCGCAGCCGCGCGGATCCCCGCTGCCGAACCGGCGGAAAGCGAGCGATGAATCCGCGCTGATCCGATCCGGGCCAACGGCTATTGCGCAACGGCGCAGAATCTGTCACTCTCAACTGAGCCATTGATCAATGGCAAAGTTGAGAGTGGATGCGCCCGATGCCAGAAACGTCAGACCCGCTCGCCGCCGCGCTCAGATCCGAGCCTCCGGCGGCAATCGCGGCGCTGCCCGAAGACGTCCGGACGCGACTTGCCGAGCAGATCCGCTCGGCGCGGCACCGGCAGGCCACGGTGGTGGACGATGCGGTGCGTACGGCCGTCAAGGGCGTGCCTCTGCCGGTGCGTGGCATCGTGCGCAAGGCGCTGCTCTGATGGCCACCGCGCATCGCAGCCCGCAGCTCGGGCGTATCGCCCGCCTGCTCGCAGTCGACGTCGCCGACGTCCACGGGCTGGACGGCATCGACGACGACGAGCTGCGCGCCTTGCACGACCTCATCGGCCGGGCGCTGTTCGCGGACGGCCAGCAGCGCTTCGCCCGCGTCGCCGGGCTGTCGAAGATGCTGCCGGGCCGGGTCGCGGGCAAGTTGGCCGAGAAGTTCCTGCCACCTGCCCTTGCCGCACGCGTCGCCGAGCTGCTCGAGCCGGCGAAGGCGCGCGAGCTGGTCACCAAGGTGTCGGTCGGCTACCTGGCCGATCTGTCGCTCGCATTGGATCCCACGCGGTCCAAACCGGTCGTGCAGGCCATCCCGCCGGCGCGGATCGGCGAGGTCGCGCGCGAACTCTTCGCGCGCCGCGAGTACGCGACGATGGCCGAGTTCGCCGGGACGGTCACCCTGGAGGCGTTGTTCGCGGCGCTGGAGGTCGCGAGCGCGCGCGACCTGCTCGAAGTCGTCCCGCTGATCGCCTGGAACGACAACATCGACAAGGTGATCGCCGACATCCCGGCCGCAAAGATCGACGAGATTCTCAGCGAGATCGTGGCCGAGGAGTTGTGGGACCAGGCGTCCTACCTCATCGAGAAGTTGCACCCTGCAGCGATCGGCACCGTGGCCCGCGGCCTGTTCGACCGCGGCGCCTATGCAGCCATGGCCGACTTCGCCGGCATCGTGAATCCCGAGGCGTTGTTCGCCGTGCTGGACGTCGCGACCGCGCGTGACCTGCTCGTCATCATCCCGCTGCTCGAGTGGAACGACGTGCTCGCGCAGGTGGTGGCCGACGTCCCGGCCGAGAAGATCGACGCCGTCCTTCGGGAAGTCGTCACCGAGGACCTGTGGGACGAGGGCAACTACCTGCTTGATCACCTGCCACCGGCCGCGCGCGACCGCGCGATCGAACGCGCCTGCGACGTCCCCGACGACGTGTTCGACGCTCTTCGCCGCGCCGGCGAGGCAGGGCGGCATGGCCCCGCGGCCGCGGAGCTGTTCGCGCAGGCCGAACGGGCCCGACCGTGATCGAGCTTGCACCGGGCTCGCTGCGGGCCCGCGGAACGGCAACGGCGACCAGAGCTCTCCTGCGTCCGCTCACCGGCGTCCTGCCCGCCAACGACTGGGGCATAGCCGTGTCGCGGCAGGTCATCGCCCGCTCGCTGGCGGCGTTCGGGCCGGTGTTGGGCGGCTGCACGATCACGCCGGTCGACACCTCGGCACCGGGTGGCGCGCGCGTGCGCGGCGAATGGGTGCGCGGCCCGGGCGTCACGCGTTGGGACGCCGCGATCCTCTACCTGCACGGCAGCGGGTACGCGCTCTGCTCGCCCAGGACGCACCGCGGCCTGGTGTCCCGGCTGTCGCTGGTCAGCGGACTGCCGGTGTTCTGCGTCGACTACCGGCTCGCGCCGCGCCATCCCTTTCCGACTGCCGCCGACGACGTCGTGCGGGCCTTCGACTGGCTCATGGCCGAGCACCATAGCGCTGATCGGATCGTGCTGGCCGGCGACTCGGTCGGCGGGCATCTCGCAATCGACCTGTGCCTGTCGTTGCTCAGGTCGGGGCGCCCGCTCCCGGCGGCGCAGGTGCTGTTCTCGCCGATCGCCGATCTGACGCTCGGGCTCGCCCAGCGCCGCGAGCAGGCCCGACCGGACCCGATGATCTCGGCCGCTGCGGCGCGGCGGCTGTTGGAGCTCTACACCCGAGGAGTTGACCCGTTGCACGCCCGACTCGCGCACGTCCCGGCCGCCGGGGAAGTCCTGCCGCCCACGTTGATCCAGGCCGGCGGCCTGGAGATGTTGGCCGCGGACGCCCACCATTTGCAGCGGTGCCTCACTGCGACAGGGACCGACAGCCGTCTGGAGGTCTGGCCCGACCAGATGCACGTCTTCCAGGCCCTGCCGCGCCTCGTGCCCGAGGCGCGCCGTGCGCTCGTCCGCGCCGGTGCGTTCCTGCAGAGTGCCGTGCCCGCAGTGACGCGCTCGTCGGCCGATCGGCGCAGCGCGTGATGGGCACCCGCCGCAGCCACGACGCCAAAGCCGTGGTCACCGGCGCCGGCAGCGGCATCGGCCAGGCTTTCGCCGTCGAACTCGCCGCGCGCGGGGGCAGCGTCGTATGCAGCGACATCGACGAGGTCGCGGCCCAGCGCACCGTGGACGCGATCACCGATCAGGGCGGCAAAGCCGTGGCGATCCGCTGCGACGTGTCGTCCGTCGCCGACGTCGAATCCCTGGCCATCGAAGCACGTGGCTGGTTCGGCGCACCGCCCACGTTCGTGATCAACAACGCCGGGGTGGGCAGCGGCGGCGAGGTCGTCGGCGAGACGCCGCTGGCCGACTGGAAGTGGACGCTCGGTATCAACCTGTGGGGTGTGATCCACGGCTGCCACGTGTTCGTCCCGATCCTTCGCGAGGCCGGTCGCGGCAGCATCGTCAACGTCGCCTCGGCGGCCAGCTTCGGGGCAGCGCCCCGGATGGGGGCGTACAACGTCAGCAAGGCGGGTGCACTCGCGTTGTCCGAGACGCTCGCGGCCGAGCTCAGCGGCACCGGCGTGCGGGTCAGCGTGCTGTGCCCGACGCTGGTCAAGACGAACATTCTTCAGGCCGGCCGCATCACCGGTCAATCGACCGATTTCGCGGCGGGTCTCATGCGCCGCATCGGCATGTCGCCGCAGCGGGTGGTTCGGACCACCTTGGACACCCACGATCGCGGCGGGTTCTACGTCATGCCCCAACTCGACGCCAAGCTCGGCTGGCGGATCAAGCGCTACGCGCCGGGGGCATACACCCGCGGGATCGGGATGCTCGAACGCTTCGGACCCGATCTCGACAAGCAGAAGGGCTGACTCATGACCATGGACATGGACGAGATGCTCGCCAAGATCAAAGACCGGCAATGGGCGCTGGCCGACATCGACTGGGACGCCCCGGGGGTCGAGACGATCAGCGCCGAGTTCCGGCCCAAACTGAAGGCGTTCATGGCCGACCTGTGCTGGATCGAGAACGTCGGCGCTCGCGGGTTCGCCGCCATGGCCAAGAAGGCGCCGTCGGACACGATCGCCGAGATCTATCGATACTTCCATGCCGAGGAGCAGCGGCACGCCAACGCCGAACTCGCCCTGCTGAAGCGATGGGACATGATCGACGAAGGAGAGATCCCCGAGCCGAGCGTCAACATACGGCTCGCGATCGAGTGGCTGGACCGTTACGCCGACGACATGCCGTTGTCCGTGCTTGGCACCGTCATCCCGATGCTCGAGGTCGCGCTCGACGGCGCACTGCTGAAGTTCCTGCTCGACGAGGTCCAGGATCCGGTCTGCCACCAGGTGTTCGAGAAGATCAACAACGACGAATCGCGGCACATTGCCGTCGACTTCGAGGTGCTCGACCTGATCGGGCACGCCCGTGCGCGCCGCCTCGCCATCGAATTCGTCGGCAACGTGGCGTCGCCGGGCCTGATCATCGGCGCGATCATGTACGTCCCGCTGCTCAACCGTATGCGGAACAACATCGTCGATATGGGCATGGCGCCCGAGCGGCTCTACTCGGCCATGAGCCGATTCAAGAAGCTCGGCGAGCGCGGTGATCGCACCAGGTACGTGCCGCTCTACCAGGTTCTCAAGTGGCACTCGGCCATGGTGATCGACTCCGAGCACCCGTACCACCTCCTCGCGAACAGCATGGTGTGGCTGTCCGAGAAGTACCCGCGGGCTCTGCTCAAACCGATCCCCACCTGGTTTCGGGAACTCACCTACGAGCCGGTCAGCACGAGCACGAAGGCCGCCGCATGACCGCGAGCACGAAACGCCGCGCCGCGCAGCTCGCCACGAGGACGCACGTGCACGACGCACTGATCATCGGCGCGGGGTTCACCGGGCTCGGCGCCGCGATCAAACTGCGCGAAGCCGGTGTCGAGGATCTGGTGATCCTGGAGCGCGCTGACCGCGTCGGTGGCACCTGGCGGGACAACACCTACCCCGGCGCGGCCTGCGACATCCCCTCGTTGCTCTACTCCTATTCCTTCGCGAAGAACCCGAACTGGTCGCGGGCGTACTCCCCGAGCGACGAGATCTGCCGGCACATCGAGGATCTCGCCGACCGCTTCGACCTGCGCCGCAACATCCGCTTCGAGACCAACGTCCAGGGTCTGATCCTCGCCGAGGACGAGGGCGTATGGGACATCACGGTGGAAAACGGCGAAACGTACCGCTCCCGCACCGTGGTGGCGGCCTCTGGCCCGTTGGCCGACGCGAGCTTCCCGAAGCTCCGCGGGCTCGACACGTTCGAGGGCAAGAAGATCCTCTCGGCGCGCTGGGATCACGACTACGACCTGCGCGGCAAGCGCGTGGCGGTGATCGGCACCGGCGCCAGCGCGGTCCAAATCGTGCCCGAACTGGTGAAGGCCGCCGAATCGGTGAAGGTGTTCCAGCGCACGGCGGGCTGGGTGCTGCCCCGCGTCGACGTGGCCACGCCGAAACTGGCCCAGGCGGCCTTCGCACGAGCGCCGGCGCTGCAACAGGCCGCGCGGACGGCGTTGTTCCTCGGTCACGAGGCGGCCGCGACCGGGCTCGTCTGGGACACGCCGGTCACGACGCTCGTCCAGAAGATCGGGCTCGCGCACCTGCGGGCGACAGTCAAGGATCCGTGGCTGCGCCGGCAACTGACGCCGGACTTCCGCGCCGGCTGCAAGCGGATGCTGATGTCGAGCGACTACTACCCGGCGCTCCAGCGGCCCAACTGCAAGCTGATCTCGTGGCCGATAGCCACGCTGAGCCCGAACGGCGTTCGGACGAGCGACGGCGTGGAGCACGACGTCGACTGCATCGTGTTCGCCACCGGGTACGACGTGCACCTAGACGGGCCGCCCTACCCCGTCACCGGTCTGGGTGGACGCACGTTGAAGCAGGACTGGGCGGGCCACGCGCAGGCCTACAAGAGCGCAAGCGCGCACGGCTACCCGAATCTCTTCTTCACCACCGGTCCGAACTCCGGCCCCGGCCACAACTCGCTGCTCGTGTACGTCGAGGGCCAGATCGAGTACGCGGTCAGCGGAATCAAAGCGATTCTGAGTCGCGATCTGCGCTTGCTGGACGTCCGGGCCGAGGTCCAGACCCGCTACAACGCGCGCATCCAGAAGCGGCTGACGCGCACGACCTGGATGTCCGGATGCAGCAGCTGGTACCTGACCGCGGACGGGTTCAACGCCTCGATGTATCCCGGGTTCGCGACGCAGTACCTGCGGCAGATGAAGTCCTTTCGGCTGCGCGACTACGACGTTGTGGCACGGTCGGCACCGGCAGTCTCGCCGGTTCGGCGCCGTGCGGGGTAGGGGTCGCAGCGCCGCCGGGGATTCGCAGCCGGCAAGCGGGGCGAGGAATGGCGAGATGACCCGGTCTGGGTTAGCGTTCTGGCGCGTCGTCGCAGCCGATGAGGGGGAGTCGTCATGAGTGCCTCCACCCTTATCCCACCCCGCGTCCGGCGCAATCTCGAGCCCGTCGGGGCGATGTACTCCCTCGGCATCGAGTCGCTGTACTTCCTGATCACCGATATCGTCCGCGGCCGGTTCCAATGGCGCGAATCCGTGTCGCGTGGCTGGTTCCTGGCCAACGCCACCGCTCTGCCGGTCCTGCTCGTCTCTACCCCGCTCGGCATGGCGATCGTCCTGCAGATCGGCGGGCTGGCCGGGCAGATCGGCGCCACCTCGTACGTCGGCGCGGCGGACGCGGTCGGCGTCCTGCGTCAGGCCGCGCCCATCGTCACCGCGCTCCTGCTCGCCGGTGTAGGCGGTTCGGCGATCTGCGCGGAGTTCGGCGCACGGACGATCCGCGAGGAGATCGACGCCCTCGTAGTCATGGGTATCAATCCGATCCAACGGCTCGTCGCTCCGTTGCTGCTCGCCGCGTTGGTGGTGAGCCTGTTCCTCAACCTGCTCGTCATCTTCGTCAGCGTGTCCGCCGGCTACTTCTTCGACATCGCCGTCCTGCACGGGACGAAGGGCAGCTACATCAATTCGTTCTCGCAGTTCGCCACCATGGCCGACTTCATCACCTCCGAGATCAAGGCCGCGGTCTTCGGGGTCACCGCAGGCATGATCGCGGCCTACAACGGCATGAGTGCCCGCAAGGGACCCACCGCGGTGGGTGAGGCCGTCAACAGGACCGTGGTCATCACGGGCATCGTCCTGTTCGCCGAGAATCTCGTGATCACCCAGATCTTCTTCGCGATCGTCCCGCAGAGGACGTTCTGATGACCACGCAGACGCGCGACGACCTCGTCGCCGGGGCGCGTGCCTCGCTGCGGCCGGTGCTGACGTTCGGCACGTACATCCGGGCCGGCACGATGAAGAACCTGACCTTTCTGGGTTCGCTGGTCTTCTTCACGGCGCGGGCGATCGTGGCCACGCCGATGGTCGTCGTCAAGTACGCAAGTGAGGTGCGGCGCCAGATCGGCGACCTGACTCTTGGCACCGGCTTTCTGATCACCTTCACCGGCACGCTGGGCGTCATCTTCGCCGAGTCGCTGTTCGTCGGCGTCGAGGTCGGGGTCGAGGGCTTTCAGGGTCTCAAGCTGATCGGGGTCGCCCCGCTGACCGGGTTCGTGTCGGCCTACGGCAACACCCGCGAGATCGCGCCGCTCATCGCCGCGGTCGCGATCGCCTCGCAGATCGGCTGCAAGTTCACCGCCCAGATCGGGGCGCAGCGGATCAGCGAGGAGGTCGACGCCCTCGAGTCGATGGCGATCCCGTCCTTGCCCTACCTGGTGACCACGCGCCTGATCGCCACGTACGTGTCGGTGATTCCGCTGTACCTGGTCGGGCTCTGCGGTTCCTACATCGCTACGCGGCTGACCGTGGTGCTGTTCTTCCGCCAGTCGCTGGGTACCTACGACCACTACTTCCAGCTCTTCCTGCAACCGGTCGACATCTTCTACTCGGTGCTCAAGGTGCTCGTCTTCACGACGATCATCGTGTTCATCCACACCTTCTACGGCTACAACGCGTCCGGCGGCCCGGCCGGCGTCGGCGTGGCGACCGCGCGGGCCATCCGAGCGGTCACCGTGCTCATCGCGAGCACCGACGTGTTGATGACGATGCTGTTCTGGGGCCTGCACAGCGTTCGCCTGAGCGGGACCTGACGTGCTCATCGCCACACGCATGCGGGCGCTCGTCGGCCTCGTCCTGCTCGTCGTGGGCGCCCTGGTCATCGTCCTGATCTATCAGACCTTCCGCGGCGACTACGGCGACAACGTGACGGTCACGGCCTCCGTGGGACGCGCAGGCGATTCGCTGGACACCAGCGACATCGTCACCTACCGCGACGTGATCATCGGCGAGGTGACATCGTTCTCGGCCACGGGCGACGGCGGGGCGCGGCTCAAGCTGCGCATCCAGGGCGCGCACGCCCCAGCGGTGCCGGCCGGTGTCACGGCGATCGCCGTGCCGGCGAGCCTGTTCGGCGCCACGAAGATCATCCTGCTGCCGCCGAAGAATCTGGCCGGACCGTCTCTGCGCGACGGCATGCAGGTCGAGGCCGATCGGACACCTGGCGCCGAAGGGCTGCAGACCGCGCTGTCCGACCTGTACACGCTGCTGACCGCGGTCAAGCCGAGCCAACTCGACGCCGCGTTGACCGCCATCGCGTCGACGCTGCAGGGCCGCGGCGCGGACATCGGCCGGTTGATCGACCAGGCCGCGTCCTATCTCGACACCTTGGCGCCGGCTATCCCGGACCTGCAGCGCACGATCCACAGCTTCGCAACCGTCACCGAGCAGGTCGCGCGTAACTCACCGGCACTGCTGGCCTCGCTGTCGAACGCGCTGACGCCGGCCGCGGCGATCGTGCGGCAGCAGGGTGCGGTGCGCGAGCTGCTCGACATCGCCCCGCGCGTCGCCGACGACGCAACGAACCTGCTGAACCGCATCGGCGACAACCTGGTCACCGTCATCACGAACGCGCGACCGGTGCTGGCTGCGCTGGCCGAGCACCCGCAGTCTCTCGCCGACACGCTCATCGGCTTCCGCAACGTCGGCACCGCGCTGAACACGGTGTTCCACAACGGCCGCGCCACCGCGAACGTCGTCGTCACCGACGCGAACGCGGCGAGCCTCGTGCCGGTGCTGCTGGGGCAGAAGACCGACGTGGTCGACGCGCTCGCCGACCCGCCGGAGTACACGGCCGCCGACTGCCCCCGCTACCCGGGTGCGTCCGGGCCCAACTGCGCAGCGGGAGCGTCGGGCCAGACCGCACGCGCGGTGCTCATCGGGTCCGGGCCGGGTTACGGCGGCCGCGTCGCCGGCGTGGGCAGCGTTCCCGAGGTGTCCACAGTGCGCGCGATCGTCAGCTCGCTGACCGGGCGGCCCGCTGCTCGCGTCCCGACGGCGATGGATCTCGTCCTCGGGCCGCTGCTGCGGAACGTTCCGGTGGTGCTCAAGTGATCAACTTCAAGCTGACCCTGGTCAAGTTGGGGGTGTTCCTGGTCCTCGCAGGGTTCGTCGGCGTAATGATCATCACCACGCTCGGCGGCCCGGACGTCGGCACCGAGGGCACCTACCACGCGATCTTCGGCGACGTTTCCGGGCTGCATTCGGGCGACCAGGTGCGGGTCTCCGGCGTCGCGGTCGGTGCGGTCGAATCGACCGATCTCGTCGACGCCACCCACGTCGACGTCGTGTTCACTGCCAACCACAACCAGGCCCTCACGACCTCGACGTACGCGGTCGTGCGGTACGCCAACCTGCTCGGGCAGCGGTTCCTGGCGCTCACCCAGGACGGGGCGCCTGGCACCCCCCTCCCCCCTTCCCTCCCCCCCCCCCCCCCCCCCCCCCCCCCCCCCCCCCCCCCCCCCCCCCCCCCCCCCCCCCCCCGAGACGCCAGCGACCGAGTCGCTACCGCGCGATCAGAACTCGTACTTGAGCCGCAGCAGCGCCAGACGCCCGATCTGCGGAACGCCGACGAAGCTCTGGTAGGGCTCATCCAGCAGGTTCTGGATCATCAGCTGGATGGAGGTCCCGGGCACCTGCGGCAGCCGGTAGCCGAGGTTGAGGTCCATCAGCGTGTAGCTCTGCACGCACTCCGAGCCGAGGTCGCTCACCAGGCTCGGGTCGATGCACCGCAGGCCGACATACACACCCGAGTTGACGGGGAACTGCGCGTTGTACCGCACCCGCGCCTCTCCCGTGAAGCCCAGTCCGTCGTTGCGGTAGCCGAGCGCGAGGGTTCCCTTCCGCTTGGGTGCGTTGAGGGCGATGACCTCGCCTTCGGTCTGGAAGTGGTCCTCGTTCACGAAAGATGCGCCGACCGTCAGCGTAAACTGATCGGTGACCAGCGCCGTGGCCGAGAGGTCCAGGCCGTAGAGGTCGACATTGCCGAAGTTGCGGTAGGTCACCAGCAGGGCGGG
>JBPCOE010000066.1:0-10893 GCA_051000605.1 Jatrophihabitans sp. | reverse complement strand
GAAGATCCGCTACGTCCACGAGGCCCGCAACGACAAGGAGAAGGGCGAGATGTTCGCCGCCGCGCGCAACGGGCGGATCTCCGTCCTGCTCGGGTCGACGGAGAAGATGGGCGTCGGCACCAACGTCCAAGCCCGCGCGATCGCGCTGCACCACCTGGACTGCCCGTGGCGGCCGGCCGATATCGCGCAACGCGAGGGGCGTCTGCTGCGCCAGGGCAATCTCAACCCCGAGGTCGAGGTGATCCGCTACGTCTCCGAAGGCTCCTTCGACGCCTACCTCTGGCAGACCGTCGAACGCAAAGCCCGCTTCATCGGCCAGGTCATGCGCGGGCGGCTCGACGTCCGCGAGATCGAAGACATCGGCGACACCGCCCTGTCCTACCTACTTATCTGGACAACCTATGTGCCACCTCGGGCCGAGTCGATCGGCGGACTGGCGCCTCAACGCGCATGGTGTTTGCTCTGGCAGCTCGTTGCGGGGATGACGTCGGTGCCCGCAAGCGATCGGTCAGGGGGACGGGGAGAATGGTGATAGGTCATCAAGGCGCTGCCGCACAAGTCGTTCGAGCAACTCAAAGCGGGCGCCGGGTGGCGTCTGTCCGGTGAGGTCCGCGCGGCACTGGGCGACGACGTCCTCGATGGTGGCGAGGCTGTGCCGGGTCTCGTATGCGGCGAACAGACGTTCCAGCAGATCGGCGTACGAGTCGGCGCTCATGACCGCATTGTCGTCCAATCAGGCGATTGAGATCCGCAGCAGGATGAGCCCGGCCGTGACGAGGCCCAGCTCATAGCCTGTTGCGGCCGCGCCGCGCTCGGCGATGCTGTGTGAGTCGGGTCCAGGGTGCGTCTGGCAACGTCGCGTCCCATTGGTACAGATCCGCGGCCTCAGCGGCCAGCTGCAGGGCCTCGATCGTCCCCCTCGTCTTGTCCGCACCGAACCTCTCGCTGCGCCTGTCGCAACTACACACCATGGGAATCGCTATGCGGACATCGGCCCGATCCCGGGGGACTCCCCAACCAGGAGATCGTCAGCTATTGGGAATCCGCAGCACCGGCAGGCACGACCCACTCCATCGGCTGGTGAGTGACTTCGGCGATTCGGTCGAAGTCCCGGTCATAGTGCAGGACTACCAACCCGCCGCGCTCTGCCGCGGCAGCGATGATCAAGTCGCCGATCTTCACGGTTCGATGTAGTCCGTGGCCGGCGAGTTCGCCTTGCACGTCGAGCGCACGGTCCAGCACGGACCGATCGATCACCGCCTGCGGCCAGGGCGAGCGAGCCGTACGGGTGCGGTTCCAGTCCGGCCCGCTCCGGGCACTTACTCCCGCCTCGAGATCGGTGATGGCGCACCGAGCTACCAGACCAGCTTCGATCAACGGTCGTAGCCGTGCCCCGATCGGTGGCTGCGAAATGCGCGCGACGGCCGAGGTATCGGCCAGGAAGTGAGCGCTCAGGCCCACGCGGCACGCCGCTGCTCATCCTGGGCCAAATCAGCGCTGCCCGCGATTGTGTCGCCGTCGAGAAGGGCTCGGCGCCGTGCGGCCAGGGCGAGGACCTCCTCCAACGCGCCGTTCACGGTCGCCTTCGTCGTCGAGGTGCCGAGCAGGGTTCGGACCTCATCGAGCTTCGTGTCGTCCACGTCCACCAGTCGCTTCGTCATACTCAGAAGTATATCCGATGTTGCGCGCATGGATATCCTGCGGCGACCGGGAGGCTCGCATCGCGATTCGGTGACGGTCCTATACGGATCGTCGCGTCTTGGGTGAGGCGATCGACGTCGGCGGGTCAGTTCAGGCCGAGCGCGGTTCGTAGTCGTGCCGGGCTCATCATGCCGGGTTGGCCGTCGTCCTCAGGGAACGAGTCGAGCAGCCGGAGCAGGTCGGGGCGGCGGGTCGGGTCGTCGGCGCACTCGCGGGGCGTGTGACCGTCCAGTGCGGGAATCGGCTCGTCGAGCCAAGCCGCCTCGTAGTTGCCGGCCATCTCGTGCAGCGCAGCGGCGATCGCCGGATCCGCGGCCGGGTCGAGGAACTGCGCCGGCGGCGCCGAGCTGCGCGCGGCGAGCCGCTGGACGGCACGAAGGTCGGCGGCGGGGTCGCGGCTCTCGCGCACCATCGTCACCGACGGGTCCAGCGCGCGAATCGCGGCGAGCACGCGCTCGAAGCGGGCCTCGCTGTTCGCGTGGACGTGGAGCTCGTCACCGCTGAGCTCGATGTTCGCGCGGATCCGTTGCATGCCGTGGGTGATCACGTGCTCGAACCAGCTCAGCGTGCCGTCCGGCTGGTCGTCGTCGCTGCGGTCGTACTTGTCGTCCAGCGCGCCGGGCAGCCGGGCTACATCGCCGACCAGCAGCGTTGCATCGCACATCACCAGCAACTCGCCCTCGGTGTTTTGCAGCGTCGGTGGGGCGAAGCGGCCGGACAGGAACGCAACGAGCTCGACTGGATCGGGAGCGTCGTCCAGCAGCGCCATGAGCTTGTCACGCACCCCGACGGACACCGGCTCGATCCCGCCGAAGATCTGCATCGTCTCCCCCGCCGGGACGACCCGGGCGCAGTACAGCTCACCCACCTTCACCTGCCGGCTGCCGGCTCGCTCGCGCACCTCGTGGACGTCGCCGGTGCGCACGTCACGAAGCGTCATCCCCTCGCCGCGTCGTAGCGAGACCACCTCGTACACCGAGCGTTCGACGAGCAGCCACTGCTCGGCGAGCAGCCGCTCATCCTCGGGCAGCAACGCGCCACGCACGGCAAGGAATTCGGCGAACGCGCCACCCTCGAACAGCACCGCATCACAGGCCAGACCGTCCTCGATCGCCCGCACGAGCGCGTCAGGCGAGTCCCAATACCGGGCCCGCGCCTCGGCGGCTTCCATCAGCAGCAGCCCGGACGGGCCGTCGAGCAGGTCGGCGCCCGCCTTCTGGTACAGCCACGCGGCCCGCTCGGCCAACGGCAACTGCTCGCGGTGCAGGTGGCACACCTTGTATTTGCGGCCCGAGCCACACCAGCACGGGCGGTTGCGGCCCAGACCCGAGCGCGGAGCCGGCTGGAAACGCTCGAGCAGCTGCACCAGTTCGTGATCCCGCGGCGCTCCGGCCCGGCGCAGCAGGGCCAGCCCGCGCTCGGCATCGCCCCGATCACTGGCGTAGCGGGCCAGCGACAGCAAGGTCAACGGCCAGGACGAGTCCAGCGACTCGGCGGCGCGGTAGGTCTGCTCGGCCCGCTCGACGTCACCGAGCCGCTCGTACGCCTTGGCCCGCAGCCAGCGCAGTGCCGGGCGGGCCGCGCGCGGTGCCAGGGGTTCCACCGACTCGGCGAACAGCCCCAACGCCACGCCTGCCCGATCGTCTGCAGAGTTTGTCTCGGCCAGAACGGCCGCGGCGACAATGGGTTCAGCCAGGAACTCGAGGGTCGCGTGCACGGTCTTGCGGGCCGCCTCCGGCTCCTGATCGCCGGTCTCCGGCGCCGCGTCCATCCTCTTGGGCAGCTGCGACAGCAGGCCGGCGAGTTCGTCCTGCTCGCCACCTTCCTGAGCACCCATCACGGCGTCGACCAGTTCGCGTGTCTGCTCGTACAGCCGCACCGTCGCCAGCACGGCAAGCGCCTCGTCATCGTGCAGTTCGTAACGCGCCGTGATCGTCTCGATCCGGCCCCGGACGCGCCACGCGCCGAAGTCGAACCCGCCGCAGGCCACCCAGTCGCCCTCCAGGGCCAGGCCGCCGGCCGCGAACAGATCGCCCAGCGGTGCCGCCGGTTCACCGAACAGGCCCTCGTCCGCGGCGCACACCGTCCACACGGCAACGTCGAGCATCTCCGGTCGGTCAGGACGCTCCTCGAGCAGGGCAGCCAACGGTGCGCCGACCTCGCACGTCGTCAACGCTTCGACAGCGACGAGCTCGAACCCGTCCGCGGTTACGCGCAGCCCCACCAGATCACCGGCACCGACGCCCACGGCGGCCAAACGCCCCGGCTCGAACAGCAACGCCCCGTCACCGCCGACAGCCGTCGCGGGCACGCCACGCCGGGCCAGCACATCGCCGTCGAGGAACGGCGACACGTCCGCCAGCGATGAGCCATCGGTGAGCCGCTGGTACGTCGGGCTCTCGGTCAGCATCGCCAGCGGCGCCAGATCGGGACCGAACCCGAGCAGGTCGTACTCGGACTCCAGCGCGCTCAGGCGGTGGGTGAAGACCCGTCCGTCGAGCAGCGCCGGGATCCAGGCCCACCGCTCGTCGGCCAGCGGCATGACCAGTTCAGAGTCCTCGTCCAGGATCTCGGCGAGCGCATCTTCCGGATCTGGCCCGAGGTCGATTCCGTCGGCAGCGAGCACGTCCAGCAGCTCGTCCTCGGTCATCGGACCGCGCGAGGAAAGAACCTGCTGAACAACAAGGGCCATCGACGGTTGGCAAGTGCCGGACATCTCCGCGACGCTACCCGCCCGGACCGGCGCGATCCTCACCACCACCGGCTTCATGGCCGCCTGTCAAGCGCCTCAAGATCGGACGGCCACCCCGCCGCTGGCCGCCCTGAGATAAGCGCCTACTTATCCGGACAACGACCGCGTGTCCTCCCCCGCCTGCGAGCGGTCGGTGCTCTGCTGCGCTCGAGGCATCGAGGAGGGCGGATCAGGTGGTCTACACGGTGGTCAAGACTCGCTCGCCCAACGAGACGGTCCGGCATCAGCTTGTCGACAGTCACGGCGAGGTGGTGACTGTCGTGTCCGGGTTTCTCCAGCACCTGAGCAACGGCGAGTACTCGCCGAATACCATCCGCGCTTACGCCAATGACCTGCGCCATTTCTTCAATTTCCTGGAATCGTGCGATCTGGACTGGAACGCATTCCGTCCAAAGCACGGAATCGAACTGCTTGGCTATCTGCGACATGTGCCGGTGAAGGCTCGTGGCGTCCGACGCGCGAGTTTAGCCGCGGTCACCGTTGATGACTCGGGTCAGCCGGCGCTGCGGCTCAGCGTGGACAGCGTCGCCCGAGCATTGGCAGCGGTGTCGTCGTTCTATGAGTACGTCATCGCCGTGGAGCAGTACGCCGACGCCGAACACCCGCTGCACAAGGTGCCCGACGTCGCGGCTGCGCAAGTGTCTGATCGCCGCCGGCCGATGCTGGGCAACGCGTGCCGACAGCGTCCCTTACGGCGGGCGATCCGGGTGCGACGCGTGCATCGACTGCCCCGACCGGCCGATCGCGACAAGCACATCGACCCGCTACTGAACTGTCTGAAGACCCGACGCGATCGAGCCATCTACCTGCTGATGGTCAACGGCGGCCTGCGCCCGGCGGAGGTGTTGTGTCTGCAACTCGATGACGTCGCCTACGGGCGCCGACGGGTCTTCGTACGCAACCGCGCGGAGGATCCGCATCCCAGGGGCGCGCGCGGCAAGTCCCGCGAGGATCGGGTCGTCGACCTGCACGACGGCCTCACCCTGGCCGCGATCAACGACTACGTCATGTCCGAACGTCCCACCGACACAGGCAGCAGATGGCTGTTCCTGGTCGGTGGCGCCGGGACGCGACGCGCCGAACCACTCGGTTATGACGCGGTGGTGCGGGGGTTCAGCCGACGCTGCGAGCAGCTCGGCATCCGGCAGCCGTGGCTGACACCCCACGCGCTGCGTCACAGCCACGCGACCGAGATGTGGGATGCGGGCATGCGGGAGATGACCCTGCAAAAACGCCTCGGTCATCGATCTCCGGACAGCACCCGGATCTACACCCGGGTCACCGACGAACAGGTCGTCAAGGACTACCAGGCCGCACTGGATACCCAGCTCGAGGCTGACCCGCGGTGGACCCGATGAGCGACTCGACACTGGCGCTGGTCGATGACCCCGCCGCCCACGTCCGCAGACTGGAACACGCGGAGCTGCAGGAGTGGCGATCCTTCCTGACCCGGTTTGGGCTCGGCGCGTATGCGATCAAGAAGCAGACCCATCTGTATCGACACTTCCGTGAACGTTGGCCAGATCTGGGCGTCTGGGCCGCCGAACCGCTGCAGGTCAGGCTCGGGCGAGTCCGCGGGCAGGACAAGCGATCGACCCAGACCGATGCCGTCTCCTACCACGCCCGCGCCTACCTGAAGTATCTGGCTCTGACAGGGCGGGCGGCCTACGACTGGGACTTCGTTCTTGCCGGCGACACCGCCGGCATGATCGACTACGGCGACGCTCTCGGGTTGCCGTTCAACCGGGCCTGGCTCGCGCGGCAGCGGCGAGACGGCATCGCCTACGGCTGGTGCGGCGACAGCGTGAAAGGTGCGCTGATCTTCGCCTACAGCCGGTTGATCCTGCATAGCGGCGACGCGGACGTTGATCGGTACGGCGTCGATGACTTGGCTGAACTCCGGCATCAGACCGTGGCCTTGAACTCCCAGCTGACGGCGTTGTCGACCCGCGGCAGCGGTAATCCGGCCACCCGTCTGCACGCCGCCCTGGGACGACTGAGCGCCGTGCAGGGCTTCTGGTTCTGCCAGGGCAAGACCGATGTCCCCCACGTGCGCCCGTTCCGTCGAGTCGAACCGGTCGACGAGTGGGTCGCGCCGCCGCTGATCGCTGCGGTGCTGCAGCGCTACTGCACCCAGCGGTCCAACATGACCGCGCCGCAGGGCGTGAAAGCACGTCGGCGGGAGCTGCGCTTGTTCGTCGACTGGCTGTGTGAGCGCCACCCCGCGATTGACACGTTCGCCGACGTCGGCCGCTCGGACGTTGAGGCCTATCTTCAGCACCTGCGGACAGCGCCGCGGCCCAAACACGGCCGACCCGTGGGCGTCGCCTCTCGGCGACAGATCATCAGCTACCTGCGCCAGTTCTTCGGCGACACCAGCGAGTGGGAATACGAGCACGTGCCCGGACGACAACTCATCGGCCGCGCCGACTCACCCCGCGCCTCGACGCACATCCCCCGGTTCATCCCCGAACAAGAACTCGCCGCCGTGATGCAGGCCATCCGCGAACTGCATGACCCCCACCAGCGCGCGGCGCTGCTCGCGGTGCGCTGGAGCGGTGCCCGCCGCGACGAGATACGCCGCCTCGAACTGGACTGCCTCGACGCCTACCCCGACGGCACACCCCGCCTGCGAATCCCCGCCGGCAAGACGAAAGCCGAGCGGATGGTGCCGATCGCGGCCGAAGCCGCCGACGCCATCACCCAAGTCCAGGCCCGCCGCACCGTCGATCAGGACCTGGGCATGACCGACCGCGTCACCGAACGCCAGGTCCGCTACCTCTTCCTCGACCGAGGCCGGCTGCGGTCGGCGTCCTATCTATACGACGAGCCGCTGCTGCAGGTATGCCAGACAATCGGGCTCGTGAGCGCCAGCGGCCGCGGCACCGCGATCACCGCTCACCGATTTCGCCATACCGTCGGCACGCAGCTGGCCAACAAGCACGCCCGGATCAGGACGATCATGGCGATCCTCGGCCACTCGAACGCGACCATGGCCATGGTGTATTCAGCCATCAGCGACGAGGAACTCGTCAAGGACTACGACAGCGCGCTCAAGCCCGGCGCGCTGCTGGCCGGGCCCGCGGCGGACCTCATCCGCAACAAGGAACTGTCCACCCAGCAGATCGACTGGCTCAAGTCCAACTACCTCAAATCCGAACTCGAACTCGGCGCCTGCTTGAAACTTCCCGAAGAAGGACCCTGCGAATGCGACCTATTCCTGACCTGCGCAAAGTTCTTCACCACCGCCGAGCATGCACCACGAATACGCAGACGCTGGCACCGCGAACAAGACCTGATCAATGACGCGCTCGAACGAGGCTGGCAACGCGAAGTCGAACGCCACGAAGCACTCGCACGACGCTGCGTCGACCTGCTCACCGAGCTCGGCCAGACCCTCGACGGTGACATCGATGACGAACTCTCTCCGCTCTGCTGAGCCCATCCGGCTCAAATTTGTCCAGATAAACAGCGAGGTCAAGGCCCTCGCGACCGGCGACCCCCGCATCCTGGAGAAGGCCCGCATCGACGCCGAGCTGACCCGACTGGAACGCCTCGAACGTTCCCACGGCCGCAACCAGCGGGTCCTGTCGGGCACCATCAGCAAAGCCGAGACCGACCTGCCCAAGCTCGCCGCCGAACGCCAGGCCGTCGAGGAGGCGATCACCCGCCGCACCGACACCTCCGGTGACCGGTTCAGCATGAGCGTCAACGGCACCCGGTGGTCAAGCCGCGCCGACGCGGCGATCGCGCTGCGCAACGCGATGGCCGCCGCCCAACCGGTCGGCGAGCACGGCTATGACAAACCGATCCACGTAGCCACCATTGCCGGCTTCGACGTCATCGCCACCCCCCGCCGCTACCTCGAGCCGCACCTGAACCTCGAACTCGCCGGTGTCCCGCGCAGCAGCTTCTCCGTCGACTACGACGAGCTGCGCAGCGACCGACCGCTCGGTATCGTCGTCAAGCTGGAGAACCGGGCCGCCGACCTCGAACGCACCCGCGACCGCATCCAGGCCAGCGAACACGACCTGGCCGCCGAGGCCGACCGGGCCCGCAGCGACTACGGCCAGCCCTTCGCCCACACCCAGGCGCTGGCCGACGCCCGGGCCCGCAGCGCCCAGCTGGCCAGCGAGCTCGCCGAGCGAGACCAAGACCGCCGCACCCCCGATGGCCCACCCGCAACCGGCGACGGCCGCGCGTCGACCCAC
Organism: Jatrophihabitans sp.; assembly: GCA_051000605.1. Lineage (GTDB taxonomy): Bacteria > Actinomycetota > Actinomycetes > Mycobacteriales > Jatrophihabitantaceae > Jatrophihabitans. Next base: position 2,229 of record JBPCOE010000066.1, on the reverse strand, counting down.
ACCGTGGGGACGCTCGACCCGCCGCCCATCTACGCGACAGCCTCGGGCCGGGACTGGACCGCGCAGCCGCCCCGCAGCCCCGACGAGCACGCCCAGATGGCACGCGACACCGCCGCCAACACTTTCACCGCCCGCGTCCCCATCCAGCAGATGGACCGCCCCAGCGTCGAACGCGAGCTACGCCACATCCACAACGACAGCACCCACTACACAACCGCGCACGCCGCCCGCGACGCGCTCACCGCCGCCCGCACCCTCGCCGACACCCCCGCCGCCGACCCTTCACCGGCAGAGCCGGCTCCCGTCGCCGCGAATCCATCCACTGCGATGGAAGCCGCGCCGCCCGGCGGATGGACCGACGCCGACCGCGTCCAACCCGTCAGCCGCGACACCAGCAGCTACCTGTCCGGCCAGCGCTATCCGCCGGGCACCGAACTGACCGTGCACGCCGTCGGCGAGGACGGCCCCGCGCGCCGTCTGGGCCACGGTGTTGTCGTCGATCACCCCAGCCCCCACCACGTCACCGTCGAGTCGCCCTTCGGCACCAAACGGGTCGCCGCCATCAGCCACGTCAGCCTCAGCCACGTCAGCCTCAGCGATGCCAGCCCGATCGAGACGACACCACCCGGCCAGACGCCGCCGGCCGTCGAGACCCCGGCACAGAAGTGGGCCGCGCTGTGCGACGCCGTCGACGAGCGGATCACCGCCGACCCGCACTGGCCCGCCCTCGCCGGGCAGCTCGAACGCGCCGCCGCCACGGGCACCGACATCGGCGCCGTCCTGCACCAGGTCACGGCCGACAACGCCCTGCCCGCCGACCATCCGGCCCGCAGCCTCGCCTACCGCGTCGCCGACGTCGTCCCCGACCTGCGCTCACCCGCCCGGATGCGCACCGACGCCCCAGACCCCGCGCCCCGCACGGCGCCGCCGCCGCCCCCGCCCCCGCCCCCGCCGAGCCTGGACCCGGACGCGTACCGGCCGGGTCCGCGCCGCTGAAACTCGCGAATTTCCAGCATGCAGACGGTCCAGGAGTACCCGCCAGAAAATTTCTTGGCCAAAAGTTGCACTAACGGCCCCGAAATTTCACCTGCCCCTAGTGAGAGCACCCCTCACAACCGGGAGCAGGCATGGACAGCACCAGCGGCATCGCCGGCAGCAGCCGTGCGCTCGCGGACACGGTCAGGTACCTAAGCGACCTAACACCGTCGCCGTTTGCATCGCGGCCCGCTGCTCATCCGCACAGCGACAAGCCATCACCGAGATGGGATTGGCAGGACGGTGCGGCCGCCGTTCTCGGCCCATTTCTTGACGTCCGCATAGGACCAGATCCGTCCGGCCGTCAGGGTGGCGATCGGTGCCGGGAAGTCAGCACCGTTCGTCAGCACCGACACCCGCTTCCGCGTCACTCCGAGCATCTCGACGATCTCGGCCATCGCTACGACCGGTGGCTGCTCTGTCATGCCCAGAACTCTACTCAAGTGGGGTATTACTCACCTTGCGTAGTACGCAGCTGGCGTAGTACACTACTTGTGTACTCCTTTCCATTCCTGAAGGAGGCGAGCGGGATGACCGCCACCGAGACCAAGAACACCACGACCCTTCCATGGCGTGTGGGCGATCGCGTGCAAATTCAGCACAAGGGCCAGCCCAAGCCCGGCCGGATCAGCTCGATCCACCACGTCAACGACGGCGTCGAGTACGTCGTGCGCACCGACCCCCACGACGGTGGCATGGGCGAGGTCCTCAACATCTGGACCTCCTCGGGCAGCTCGTCGTTCCTGACGGCACTGGCTCCTACAGCACCGCGCGGTGCGCGATGACGCTCAGCACCCACGACGAGCGGCTGTCCTGGACCCAGCTCGGCGTCCACATGGGCTACACCGCCGAACAGCCCCAGCGCGAGGAAATCCTCGCCGCGATCGAGCGGATGACCTGGACCGAGACCCCGGCCCGCCCGCCCTACCTCGACGGCCCCGCCGTCCGCGCCATCGTCAACGCCGTCTTCCACCACCGCCGCGACCAGCTCCACCTGGTCGGCGTCGCCCAGCTCAACGGCGGGCGGCAGCTCATCGGCATGGAAGACACCCTCGGCACCCGCAGCTTCCTGCTCGACCTCGACGCCGAAGCCATCTACGTGCTCGCCGAGTTCAGCCACCCCCTCACCCGCCACCAGCGCAACCGCGTCGCCTGAGCGCGATCACCCGCGACCACGACGCCACCAAGGAGCCA